>NZ_BAABEX010000004.1:0-220212 GCF_039540375.1 Acidovorax lacteus | reverse complement strand
GGTCGGGTCGGCAATGGCCAGTGGCTGTGGGGCTGGGCGCGGCGCCGCGGCCTTGGGCACAGGCTGCTTGGGGGTGGCCGGTGCCGGCGGCGCGGGTGGCTGCGGAGCCACCTGCGGGGCGGGGGGCGCAATGAATTCGCTGAGCAACTCGGCCGGCACGATGACCTCGACCGCCTTGCGGGCCAGGCCCGATTGGATGGCCCAGATCACCGCCACGTGCGCGAGCACGATGGAGCCAGCGATCAGCGCATTGCGACTCTGACCAGAGGTGGAGGCAAAACGATCAGGATGGGGCATAGAGAAGCCGCTCGTGCTTGGCGGGCAAGCAATGGCTGTCATGTCGGGTCACGCTGTCGATCAAGGCAACGCCTTGACCGACAGCAGCCAGATGACTCGAAGGGTTTAGCACTTGCAGAAGATGGGGCACGACGTTGGCAAATGTCCGCGGCGATTCCCAGCGAAGAAGTCACGGGATTCATGGGCTGTGGAATCCCTCGGCGGCGCCGATAAGACTCCGAAAGAATTGCTGCAACGAAGGCGACTGCTGTGTTCAGGCGCGTTGTGTGCGCTTGCGCACAGCCTCAATGCTTGTGCCCGCCCGCAGAAGTGGACTGCTGACCGGTTCCCAGGGCACGCACGGACGCTTTCAGTTCCACCGACTCGCGCTTGCCGTCCTTGCTCTCTATCACCAGGGTCATTGGCACCACATCGCCTTCCTTGATCGGCTGCTTCAAGTCCATCAACATCACGTGGTAGCCCCCAGGTTTGAGCTCGACGGCTTTGCCGGCGGGCAGATCGATACCAGACACCTGGCGCATCTTCATCACGTTGTCCTGCATCACCATTTCGTGCACTTCGACGACCGGTGTAACAGGGGATGCGGCAGCGACGAGTTTGCTGTCTTTGGCCGCTTGCAACTGCATGAAGGCGCCCGTTGCCTTTTGTTGCGGCACGGTGGCGCGAACCCACGCATCTTTCACAGTGACCTGGGCCTGGACCGAGGCGGCCAGCAGCGATGCAGTCAGAACTGTCATGCGGATCGAGAATTTCATGTTTTCTCCTGGGAGAGTTGGTGGATAGGGATTCAGGTGGGGTTCAAGATCTTTGCGATGTCTTCGGCGTAGTCCTTGGCCGTTTGCTCGTGGCGCAAGGCGAGCCGCAGCCTGCCGTCTGGGTCATACACATAGCTCAGGGCTGTGTGGTCCATCGTGTAAGAGGAACCGGTCGGCACTTTCTTGTAATAGACCTTGAACTCCTTGGCCGTCTGAGCGGTATGGTCGACATCCGCGTACAGCGCCAGAAAGCTGGGATCGAAAGCCGCTGTGTAGGCCTTGAGCATCTCAGGGCTGTCACGCTCAGGGTCGATGGTGATGAAAATCACCTGGAGCCGCTCTCCGTCATTTCCCAGCAACCGCTTCACTTCTGCGGCGCGCGCCAACGCGGTCGGGCAGACATCCGGACACTGCGTGAACCCAAAAAACAGCATGACAGCCCTACCCTTGAAGTCCGCGAGGGTCCGCTCACTTCCATCCGGAGCCTTGAGCCGGAAGTTCTTGCCATATTCGGCGCCCGAAATGTCGATGCCGTTGTACTTTGTGGGCGCCTTCTGCTGACAGCCGCACAACGCCAATGACATCACGCCAGTGAAAGCCGCCGAGACAAGCAAGCGCCGGCGAAACAGGTCGCGAGAATCAAGACGCGATTTCAATGCCTTCCTCCTTGGACATGGGGTGCTTCGCCACCACCATGCGTCTGTTTTCAAACTGCTGAGGACGGCGGCTCACCGCCGCATGCAACGCACCACCAGCGCATCGACACACGCCAGAACGAGCATCGACGCCCCGACCAACGGAAACACCAGACCTCCCACCGCCAGCACGGCCATCACCCCTGCCAGCGCTCGACGCTATGCTGGCAACGGGGGCACGCCCACGCCGCCCGCCGGTCGGCGCTTGAACCACATCACGGCACCCGACACGCACAGCAGCACGATGCCCACGCAGAGCGCCAGCAGCAGCAGCTGGTTGAACACGCCCCACTCCTGCCCCAAATGAATGTTGATGCCCCATTCCAGCCATCGACCCAATGGGCCGTAATCGCCGTATGACATGTCCAGCAGCGGCCGTCCGGTGTACTGGTCCAGGTGCACAACGCGCTGCAGCGCCAGGTCGTGCGGGTAGGCAGACGCGGTGAATACACCCTGCGCACCCTGCGGTGGGTTCACGGTGTAGCCGGGGGCCAGTTGAAGGCGCTGCACCAGGACCATCACGGTGTCGATGTCAAGCGCGGTGCGGGCGGGGCTGGACGTTGCTGCAGACTGCGCGACGGACCCCTCGCCATGCCAGATATGCGGGTTGTGCTCCGCGTTCGTTTGGGCATGCGCCGCATGGCCTTGCTGATGCTCAAGACTCGCACTGCCGGGCTGCTGCGTGCGTTGCAGTGTCCACGGCAGGTGCGCCATGTCGGCAAGAGGTTGGCCCGACATGGGCAGCTGGACACGCACGCCTGCGGGGTAGCCAAAATCATGGCCATTGGCCCATTCGTTGGCCTTGGCGCCCCACAGCACCGACCAAGGCATGCCCGTTATTGCCAGGAAAAGCAGGCCAACACCTACCACCACCCCGGTCACTGCATGCAGATCGCGCCAGTACACGCGCTGGCGTGGCGTACCGCGCACAGTGACCACGCCCCCCCGGGACGCCGCAACCGAGCCGCGCGGCCACCACAAATACAGGCCGGTGAACACCAGCAAGATCGCCCAGCCCGCTGCCATTTCGATGAAGCCACGTTGCACCGGGCCAAAGTACTTCAGGCTGTGCAGCTTGCGGATCGTCCAGCCCAGCGTGCCCCGGTCGCTCAGAGTACCCAGCACCTTGGCATTGGCAGGGTCTACATAAACGGCCACCTTGTCCCCATCGACGGTGCGCACGCCCACCTCGGCAGAGCGGCCCGCTGCGGCAGGGGGCGTGTACTTGAACCAGGTGCCAGGCTGGGCAGCCAAGGCGGCGGCCAGGACGGCAC
Organism: Acidovorax lacteus; assembly: GCF_039540375.1. Lineage (NCBI taxonomy): Bacteria > Pseudomonadati > Pseudomonadota > Betaproteobacteria > Burkholderiales > Comamonadaceae > Acidovorax > Acidovorax lacteus. The sequence continues at coordinate 217,191 of NZ_BAABEX010000004.1, read as the reverse complement.
TGTGTGGTGCGGGTTCAGTGCCAGCCGCTGCAGGCACAGGAACCGTGAGCAGGTCTGCATGCACATACCGATCAATGGCCTGGTGGTAGACAAACAGCGCGCCCGTTACCGCCAGCCAGATGAGCAGCGGCAGCACCAGCAGCCCAGCATAGAAGTGCCAGCGCCAGACGGCGCGGTACACGCTGCTGCGGGTGAGCGCAGAGCCGGGCTCTGTCTGTCCACCCTGCTCAGAGGTGAAAGCGCGCGCCATGCTCAGAACTTCCAGTACACGCCGGCATAAGCGCTGCGACCGTCGCCAGGCGAGTAGCCGGACGATCCGCTGTCGTACCACGCATAGACGTACTTGCGGTTGGTCACATTCTTGAGCTGCAGACCCACATCCAGCGTGGGCGACAGCCGCCATGTCGCTCCCAGGTTGAGCAGCGCGTAGCCTCCGGTACGCCCCAGGGTGTTGGTGCGCTCCAGGTAGTAGTTCCCCTGTGCATTGGTCCAGGCGCTGAGCTTGAGCTGCGTGCTGGCCTGGTAGTCCAAGCCCAGGGTGGCGAGGTAGCGCGGCACGTTTTCAATCTCTTTGCCGCGCGTCGCCGGAGCGCTCGGATCGGGTTCCACAATGCGCGCGATTTGTGACGAGTAGCCCAGCCAGCCGCTCCACCGCGCATCCAGGCGTGCATTGATCTGCACATCCAGACCCTTGCGCACGGTACGGCCGACGTTGCCCTGCCCGCCAGGATCGGGCAGGCCGTTCACGCCCAAAACACGCGCCACTTCGCCACTGGCGCGCTGCTCCCAGTAGGCCACGCGGGTTTCGACGCCTGTGGTGGGCTGCCACTTCACGCCGGTCTCCCAGCCATCGTTGAGCGACGGGTCCAGATTGCGGCTTTGCGACGGTGTTCGGAAACTGTCGATCCCCGTGCCAATCTGGAAAGTACGGCCCCAGTTGGCATACACACTGGTGTCGGGCCGTACCGCGTAGGCCACGCTGATCTTGGGCTGGGTGATGGTGCCGTAGTCGTGCACAGGGGATGTCACCCTGGTCAGGCTATCGGTAAAGCGGCCGCTGATGCGGTCTACCCGCAGCGCGGGAATGATCTTCAGCGCCTGCACAGGTTGCACCACGGCCTGCACATAGGCACCCCGTGTGTTCAGGTCAAAGTCCCAGTCCCGGATTTGAGAAGTACGCACCTGCTGCACTGTGCGATAGCGCTCGGCAGCGTTGTCCTGCCATTGCGCGTCAAAGCCGCCCTCCAGAGCGAAGGCATGTGCCCATGCGACTTTGGGCCGCCAGGTCAGGGTGGAGATCAGGCCCTTGTGAGCCTCGTCGTTGTATCGCTCTTGCTGCACACCCGCTTCAGAGAAGCGCACAAAGCGCCGGTTCTCATAGTGCTGGGTATAGGCGCGGGTGGTCCAGGCCAGATCATCGGACAGCTGCCCCTCCAGATGCGCACTCAGTTGCGTGGTCTCACGCGCGCTGCGATCCCACGCGGCATAGGCGGGTGAGCTGCGAGGTGCACGGGCAGCCTGCTCGGCCGTGAGGTAACCAGACTCCAGCGCCTTGTTCCTGTAGTAGCGGGCAATGACACCGGCACGCCATTGACCACCGTCGCTGGTGTAGAACCACCTGCCCGACAGCGCCTTTTTATCGGCATTGGCATGGTCGCGGTAGCCATCGGATTCGCGGGTGGCTACAAAGTAGTTCTGGCTCCAGTTGCCGCTCTCAAAACCCTTGGTGATTTGCAGCTCGCGCGTGCCAAAACTGCCCAGCGTCAGGCTGGCCTGGCCGTCGTTGCCGCCTTGACGTGTGATGACATTGACGTTGCCTGCAATGTTGTTCAGGCCGTGCCGCGGATCGTTGGTGCCCCGCACAATTTCGATGGCTTCCATCTCCAGAGGAAACACAGCATCCAGAAACGGCATGCCCCCTGCGTTGTCGTTGCTGGGAATGCCATCAATGAGCAGCTTGACGGCGTTGACCCGTCCTTCGCCATTGAATCCGCGCATCGAAAAGCGCCCGGCATCGGTGCCCTGCTTGAACTGCGTGACCTGAACGCCAGGTGCACGGGTGAGCAGTTCCCAGCTGTAGTCCACATGCTGGTCTTGCAACATGCTGGCACCCAGGATGTCCACCGAGCTGAAGACATTGCGCACGTTGAGCGCCCCCCAGGGGGCGGACTTGACGGTGACGGTACCCAGCGTGAGAGCTGCGTCTGAGGAGGCCTCGGCGGCAGGGGTTGCAGAGGCTGCAGATTGGGCCCACGCCGGGACAGACAGGGTCGAGATGGCGGTTGCAACGGCCAGGGCGAGCGCATGCCGCGCGGGCACACCAGAGGGGATACGTGAGAGGCTTGGCATAGGGAACCATACGGCCCCCTCGATGTTCGGCGCCTCAGTGACCACGCGCTGCAAACGCCAGCAGCCCCACCAGGACCACTACCGGCGCGCAACGACGTCTTCTACACAGGGCAGAACAGATAGGGGAGCGCTAAAAAAAGTGGGGAGGCAAAGTGCTGCGGGCCACGACTGCGTCGTGCCGGGCGCAAGCCAACAAAAAGAAGATCAGGCCGCTGAGAACCGAGGCGGTCCACGCGCAGGCAAGGCGGTGCCGTCCCATTGCGGCCGGTGCACCGACGCTGCAACAGGTCGGTTGTGCTGCCGCGCTGAAGCGAACGGCTCGACTGGAGGCTGCTGCGGAACAGGCGCTTGCAACTGCACACAGAGAATGCAGTCAAGCCCATACGGGCCCAAGGCCTGCAGATCGGATGCGTTGCCCTCGTCCCCGGCCTAGCCAACCACCACCAGCTTGACAGAGCCAGAGGCACTGCAGACCAACTCCAGCGACTGGGAATGGATCAGCGGGGCGGCGCTGGCCACTCCTACGACGCAACAAAACCACGCCAGAACAAGGCGGGCGAGCAGCGTGGAGGAGCGTAGGCGGTGCATGAAGGCCGAGTTATCGCCGGGACAGCCACATTGCGCCCACTCGGACCATCGTGCGCGCACACGCAGCCGGGGATGCGTCTGGCGTCATCGCCCGAAGCCCCTGGTCTTGAAACCGTCACAAATGCCCGTATCATTAGCACTCGCTGCAGATGAGTGCTAACAGCACCACTGCCCAGGGATGGTGCCCGGGCGTCCGGGTGCCTGGATTGATGCCGTTTTTTTTGAAACCAGGAGCAATGCAATGAACCTTCGCCCCCTGCACGATCGCGTGATCGTCAAGCGTATCGAGAGCGAGACCACGACCGCCTCTGGCATCGTGATCCCCGACAACGCCGCTGAAAAGCCCGATCAAGGTGAAGTGCTGGCCGTGGGTCCCGGCAAGAAGAACGACAAGGGTGAAGTCATCGCCCTGAACGTGAAGGTCGGCGACCGCGTTCTGTTCGGCAAGTACTCGGGCCAGACCGTCAAGGTCAATGGCGACGAACTTCTGGTGATGAAGGAAGACGACCTGTTCGCGGTGGTCGAGAAGTAATCCTTCGCCCGTTTATTACTCACTTTTTGATAGCTGCTCGTGCTTGCTTCATAAGCACAAGCAGCCAATTTGAACCCCCATTTCAGGAGCTTCCAACATGGCAGCAAAAGACGTAGTTTTCGGCGGCGAAGCCCGCGCCCGCATGGTTGAAGGTGTGAACGTTCTGGCCAACGCGGTCAAGGTCACCCTGGGCCCCAAGGGCCGCAACGTGGTGCTCGAGCGCTCGTTCGGCGCCCCCACCGTGACCAAGGACGGTGTGTCCGTGGCCAAGGAAATCGAACTCAAGGACAAGCTGCAGAACATGGGCGCCCAGCTCGTGAAGGAAGTGGCGTCCAAGACCAGCGACAACGCCGGTGACGGCACCACCACCGCCACCGTGCTGGCCCAGGCCATCGTGCGCGAAGGCAGCAAGTACGTGGCCGCCGGCCTGAACCCCATGGACCTCAAGCGCGGCATCGACAAGGCCGTGGCGGCCCTGGTGGAACAGCTGAAGAAGGCTTCCAAGCCCACGACCACCTCCAAGGAAATCGCCCAGGTCGGCTCGATCTCGGCCAACAGCGACACCTCCATCGGCCAGATCATTGCCGACGCGATGGACAAGGTGGGCAAGGAAGGCGTGATCACCGTGGAAGACGGCAAGAGCCTGAACAACGAACTGGACGTCGTGGAAGGCATGCAGTTCGACCGCGGCTACCTGTCGCCCTACTTCATCAACAACCCCGAGAAGCAGGCCGCGATCCTGGACAACCCCTTTGTGCTGCTGTTCGACAAGAAGATCAGCAACATCCGTGACCTGCTGCCCACGCTGGAGCAAGTTGCCAAGGCCGGCCGTCCGCTGCTGATCATTGCCGAAGAAGTCGAGGGCGAGGCCCTGGCCACGCTGGTGGTCAACACCATCCGCGGCATCCTGAAGGTCGTGGCCGTCAAGGCCCCTGGCTTCGGCGACCGCCGCAAGGCCATGCTGGAAGACATCGCCATCCTGACGGGCGGCAAGGTGATCGCCGAGGAAGTGGGCCTGAGCCTGGAGAAGGTGACCCTGGCCGACCTGGGCCAAGCCAAGCGCATCGAAGTGGCCAAGGAAAACACCACCATCATCGACGGTGCTGGTGCTGCAGCCGACATCGAGGCCCGCGTCAAGCAGATCCGCATCCAGATCGAAGAAGCCACCAGCGACTACGACCGTGAGAAGCTGCAAGAGCGCGTGGCCAAGCTGGCCGGCGGCGTGGCCGTGATCAAGGTGGGCGCTGCCACCGAAGTCGAAATGAAGGAAAAGAAGGCCCGCGTGGAAGACGCGCTGCACGCCACCCGCGCTGCCGTGGAAGAAGGCATCGTGGCCGGCGGCGGTGTGGCCCTGCTGCGTGCCCGCCAGGCCGTGGGCGAGCTGCGCGGTGACAACGCCGACCAGGACGCTGGCGTGAAGCTGGTGATGAAGGCCATCGAAGCGCCCCTGCGCGAGATCGTCTACAACGCCGGTGGCGAGCCTTCGGTGGTGGTCAACAAGGTGCTGGAAGGCGCTGGCAACTTCGGCTTCAACGCGGCCAACGACACCTACGGCGACATGATCGAAATGGGCATTCTGGACCCGACCAAGGTGACCCGCACCGCCCTGCAGAACGCCGCTTCTGTGGCTTCGCTGCTGCTGACGACCGAAGCCATGGTCGCCGAAGCACCGAAGGAAGAAGCCGCTGCCCCGGCCATGCCCGGTGGCATGGGTGGCATGGGCGGCATGGACATGTAATCCAGCCCCCGGCGCACCGCACGGCCGCACGCCGTGCGTGGCTTCCGACCCAGCCCGCAGGCTTCGGCCTGCGGGCTTTTTTCATGGGCGCGCCGGTCGTCCTGGCCCTTGCCGCCCAACGCCGCCGAAGCAGCACAGCCCCAGCAGCGTTGCGCGGCTCGGGGTGACCAGCCGCTCGAAAAGCAGCAGCAAGCGCTATTTATTTAATAGCATCTTATTCAGCACAGACAAGCACAAGCTGCCATTTTTGCCTATACCGGACCGGAAACCCCGAACCGCCCGCAGCGCAGCCTTCAGCCCCGCTTCAGCCAGCGCACGCACGATGGCGGCATGACATCGACCACCGCCGCCCTCCCCCCTTCGCCCGCCGCCGAGCCCCCGGCCGCACCCCGCCGCCGTCTGCGCGATGCGCCCAGCCGCCTGCTGCACTGGCTGCTGGCCATCGGCGTGGTGGGGGCCTATGCCACCAGCGAATGGGACAGCGCCCGTGCCGTGCACGCCCTGCTGGGCTACGGTGTGGTCGGGGTGCTGGTGCTGCGCCTGCTGTGGGGCCTGGTCGGGCCGCGCAGTACGCGCATCGGCGGGCTGGTCACCCGGGTGCGTGCCGCGCTCAAGGCCGGGCTGCGCCCCGAGGCAGGCTGGACGGTACGGGTGGGCGGTGCCATCGCGCTCACAGGCCTGGGCCTGCTGCTGCTGGCAGCGCCTGCCACGCTGTCGGGCGTGGCACTGCTGCACAGCGGCTGGGCGGGCAAATGGCTGGAAGACGTGCACGAGGCCCTGGGCAGTGCACTGCCCTTGCTGGCACTGGGGCACGCGGCCGCGCTGGCCGCAGCGGTGGCCCTGCGCGGGCGGCAGGCGCTGTCGCCCATGTTCAGCGGCACCGTGCCCGGCCCTGGGCCGGATGTGACGCCGCGCAACCACCTGGGCGTGGCTGTGCTGTGCGCCCTGGTGCTCACCGCCTTTCTGTGGGGACAATGGGACAGCGTGCAGACGGCTGTGGCCGACACCGCTGCCGTGGGCCACGAACGCCGCCACGACGATGACGACGATTGAGCCAACACCGAACCCACTCCCACCCTGCGTATGCGCATTCTGCTGGCTGAAGACGACGAACTGCTGGGCTCGGGCCTGAAGGCTGGCCTGGCCCAACACGGCTTTGCCGTGGACTGGGTGCGCGACGGCGTGGCCGCCGAGCGCGAGCTGCGCACCGATGGCTTTGCCGCCGCCATCCTGGACCTGGGCCTGCCCCGCCTGGACGGCATGCAGGCCCTGGCCGCCGTGCGCCGCGCAGGCTGCCGCACCCCGGTGCTGGTGCTCACTGCCCGCGACGCCGTGAGTGCGCGCATCGCCGGGCTCGACGCTGGAGCCGACGACTACCTGGTCAAGCCCATCGACCTCGAAGAGCTGGCCGCCCGCCTGCGCGCGCTGGTGCGGCGTGCACATGGGCAGGCCGAGCCGCTGCTGCAGCATGGCGCGCTCACGCTCGACCCCGCAGGCCGCACCGCCCAGTGGCAGGGCCAGCCTGTAGAGCTGTCGCAACGCGAGTTCGATTTGCTGCACGCACTGCTGCGCAACGCGGGCCGCGTGCTCAGCCGCGAGCAGCTCGAACAGCACCTCTACCCCTGGGGCAGTGAAGTGCAAAGCAACGCGGTGGAAGTGCATGTGTACCACCTGCGCCGCAAGCTGGCCCCCGGGCTGATCGAGACCGTGCGAGGCGTGGGCTACCGGCTGCCGCGCGAGGGCGCATGAGCAGCACGCCCGCCCCGGATCGGCCTGCAGCCGCCCCGCGCACCGCATCGCTGCAGCGCCGCCTGCTCACGGCCGTGCTGTCGCTGTGGGTGCTCGCCTGGGCCGCCACCGGGGTGCTCACCTGGGTGGACGCGCGGCACGAAGTGAGCGAGCTGCAGGACGCCCACCTGGCCCAGGCCGCGGCCTTGCTGCTGCTGCAACCCTTGGACGAGTTGGACGAACGCGGCCAGCAGACGGCCGCCGACCTGCACAAGTACCAGCCGCGCGTGGTGTTCCAGGTGTGGCACGCAGGGCAGCTCGTGGCCCGCTCCGCCAGCGCACCCACCGTGCCGCTGGCCCCGCCGGATGCGAGCGGCTTTCTGGACCGCCAGGTGCAGGGCCAGGACTGGCGCGTGTTTGCCACGCACACGGACGACGGCCACGTGCAGATGCTTGTGGGCGAGCTGGAATGGTTCCGCCGCGATGTGGTGCTGGCCAGCGTGCGCAGTGTGCTCACCCCGCTGGCGCTGATGCTGCCACTGGCGGCGCTGGGCGTGTGGTGGGCGGTGCGTGGTGCGGTGCGGCCCTTGCAGGCCCTGGGCACCAGCGTGGCCGAGCGTGCGCCGCAGTCGCTTGCGCCCTTGCCCGAATCCGGCGTACCGCCCGAAGTGCTGCCGCTGGTGCAAGCACTCAATCAGCTGCTGGACCGCGTGGCACACATGGTCGAGGCCGAGCGCCGCTTCACGGCCGACGCAGCCCACGAGCTGCGCACGCCGATTGCAGGCATCCGCATGCAGGCACAGGTGGCGCTGGGCGCCAGCGATGCCGCCGACCGCACGGCGGCCTTGCGGGCCACACTGGCAGGCTGCGACCGCGCCACGCGGCTGGTGGAACAACTGCTGCAGCTGGCGCGGCTCGAAACCGACGCAAACGCCGACGGTGCGGAATGCGACATGGCCGCCGTGGGCAGCACCGTCGCTGCATGGCTGGCCCCCCAAGCGCGGCAGCGAAACCAGACGGTGGTGCTGGATGTGGCCGCCGGCGTGCCGGCTGCGCCGGTGGGTGAGGCCCTGGCGCAAGTGCTGATGCGCAATCTGCTGGACAACGCGCTGCGCTACAGCCCGGACGGATCGACGGTGCGTGTGCGCATCGAACCCCTCGCACCTGGAGGCGGGCAGCTGTGCGTGGAAGACAGCGGCCCCGGCGTGCCGCCCGAGGCGCTGGACCGGCTGGGCGAGCGCTTCTTCAGAGTGCTCGGCACAGGCCAGAGCGGCAGCGGACTGGGATGGTCCATCGTGCAGCGCATTGCGCGGCTGCACGGGCTGGGCGTGCAGGCCGACACCAGCCCCACGCTGGGTGGCCTGCGCGTGCAGGTGCGCTGGAACGCGCCCCTGCCGCACGTTTAGGCCTGCCGCGCGCGCAAGCCCGCTGCCGCACGGCGCCGCGTGCTGCGCCGCGAGCGCTCAGGCGCTGCGCAGCGCCTGCGCTGCACGGGCCAGCTCGGTGATGCGGGCCCAGTCCCGCTGCGCAAGCGCTGGTGCTGGCGTAAGCCAGGAGCCGCCCACACAACGCACGTTGGGCAGCGCCAGATAGTCGGGCGCCGTGGCCACGGTGATGCCGCCCGTGGGGCAGAACGACACCTGCCCGAACGGACTGGCCCAGGCCTTGAGCAGTGGAATGCCGCCCACGGCCTCGGCCGGGAAGAGCTTGAGAAAGCTGTAGCCATCGTCCAGCGCAGCCATGATCTCGCCCGAGGTGGCCACGCCCGGCAGCAGCGGCAGGCCCAGGCCGCGGCAGGCTTGGCCCAGGGCGCTGGTATAGCCAGGGCTCACGGCAAACACAGCACCAGCGTCGCGCGCGCGTTGGGCGTCGGCCGCGCCCAGCACGGTGCCTGCGCCCACAATGGCCTCGGGCACGGCGCGGGCCATGGCCTCAATGGCAGGCAGGGCCGCCGGTGTGCGCAAGGTCACTTCGAGCACGCGCACACCGCCCTCGACCAGCGCCTGTGCCAGCGGCACGGCGTCCTCCAGGCGGTCGATCACGATCACCGGCACCACCGGGCCGTAGGTGGGCAAGTCGAGTGTGGAAAGCGGGGTCACAGCCATGTGCAGGCTCCTTGTTCGGCACCGCCTGCATGGCGGCGGAAGTTGGCAAACAGTTCGCGGCCAAAGCCGGTGGCTTCTGCCGCAGGGCCAGCAGCCGGGGTGCGGGCCGCCCAGGTGGCTTCGTCCACCAGCACATCGAGCGTGCCGGCCACGGCGTCCACCCGGATGCGGTCGCCATCGCGCACCCGCGCCAGCGGGCCGCCGCCCAGGGCCTCGGGCGTGACGTGGATCGCTGCGGGCACCTTGCCCGAGGCTCCGCTCATGCGGCCATCGGTCACCAGCGCCACGCGCAACCCCTTGTTTTGCAGCACGGCCAGCGGCGGCGTGAGCTTGTGCAGCTCGGGCATGCCGTTGGCCTGCGGGCCCTGAAAGCGCACCACGGCCACGAGGTCGCTGGTGAGTTCGCCCGCGGCAAACGCGGCCAAGAGCGCCTCTTGCGAATCGAACACCCGCGCAGGCGCTTCGACCACATGGCGGTCTTCGGGCACGGCCGAGACTTTGATCACCGCGCGCCCCAGCCGCCCTTGCAGCAGGCGCAGGCCCCCGGTGGGCGAGAACGGTTCGGCCGCAGGCCGCAGCACGCTGAGGTCGCCCGACTGCGCAGGGGCCGGCGCGGCCCCATCGGCAATGCCGCCCGGGTTGACCGAGAGCACGTCGGCATGCATCAGCCCTGCCCCCAGCAGCTCGCGGAGGATCCAGGCCGGGCCGCCAGCGGCCTGGAACTGGTTCACGTCGGCCTCGCCATTGGGGTACACACGGGCCAGCAGGGGCACCACGGAGGACAGCTCGTCAAAGTCGGTCCAATCGATCAGGATGCCGGCCGCACGGGCCACCGCCACCCAGTGGATCAGGTGGTTGGTGGAGCCCCCCGTGGCCAGCAGTGCGGCCATGGCGTTGACGATGCAGCGCTCGTCCACCAGGCGGCCAATCGGCGTGAAGCGCGTGCCGCGCTTGCCGATGTCGAGCACCGTGCGCACCGCCTGACGGGTGAGCCGCTCACGCTCGGCCGTGCCAGGCGCCTCAAAGGCCGCACCCGGCACATGCAGGCCCATGGCTTCCAGCAGCATCTGGTTGCTGTTGGCCGTGCCGTAAAAGGTGCAGGTGCCGGGGCCGTGATAGGCGGCCGATTCGGCGGCCAGCAGTTCGTCGCGACCCACCAGGCCCTGGGCGTACTGTTCGCGCACCTTGGCCTTTTCCTTGTTGGGCAGGCCCGAGCCCATCGGCCCGGCGGGTACGAACACGCAGGGCAGGTGCCCATAGTGCAACGCGCCGATCAGCAGGCCCGGCACGATCTTGTCGCACACACCCAGCAGCAGGGCCGCGTCGAACACGTCATGGGACAGCGCTACCGCCGTGGCCATGGCAATGGCATCGCGTGAAAACAGGCTCAGCTCCATGCCCGGCGTGCCCTGGGTGATGCCGTCGCACATGGCGGGCACTCCTCCGGCCACCTGCAAGGTCGCGCCGGCCAGGCGCGCTTCGTCGCGCAGCACGGGCGGAAACACCTCGTAAGGCTGGTGGGCCGACAGCATGTCGTTGTAGGCCGTGACCACGCCGATGTGCGGCGCTTTCTCGACCGTGACGCGGAACTTGTCGGCGCCCGGCAGCGCCGCATACGCATGGGCCAGGTTGGCGCAACCCATGCGGTCTTGCGGGGGGCGGCGCTGGATCATCGAGTCCACCACGGCCAGGTAGGCGCTGCGCGTGGCCTGGCTGCGCGCAACGATGCGCGCCGTGACGCGGTCCACGACCGGGTGGAGGGAAACATTCGGGGGCTGCATGGGCCGGCTCCGTTCAAGAACAGGGCCTAGAATGTAACTTGATAACACCCCTGGAGCAAGCCATGTCCCTGCACGTTCTGCCCGTTCCCCCCAGCCGGCTCGGCGAATCGCCGTTCTGGCATCCTGATGAGCAGACGCTGTATTGGTGCGACATTCAAGGACAGAAGGTGTGGGCGTGGCGTCCGGACGGCGGACCGCTGCGCCATTGGGACCTGCCCGCCGAACCCGGTTGTTGCGCCCCAACCGACCAGGGAAATTTGGTAATTGGGTTACGCGACGGCTTTTACCGACTCAACCCCCACCACGGGCAACTCACGCGCCTGGCCCTGCTGGACCACGACACCCGCGACCTGCGCCTGAACGACGGCCGCTGCGACAGCCACGGGCGCTTCTGGGCCGGCTCGGTCTACGCGCCCAAGACCGCCCCGCTCGCCTCGCTGTGGTGCCTGCGCGCCACCCCCACGGGCTATGCCGTGCAGCGCATGGCGGGTGGCAACCTCACAGCCAACGGATTGGCCTTCAGCCCGGACGACCGCTGGATGTACTGGGCCAACACGCCTGCGCACCGCATCGACCGCTTCGAGTGGAACGCAGCCACCGGCACCCTGGGCGAGCGCACGCCCTGGAAGCAGTTCGAGCCTCGCACCGAAGGCCAGCCCTATGGCGGCCGCCCCGATGGCGCCGCAGTGGATGCGGAAGGCCATTATTGGGTGGCCATGTACGAGGGCGCCTGCATCCTGCGCCTGCGCCCAGACGGCAGCGTCGCCCAGCAGATCGACACCCCCGTGCTCTATCCCACCATGGTGTGCTTCGGCGGCCCGGATCTGCGCACGCTGTATGTCACCTCGGCCATGGGCAATGCCCAAGCGCCACTGCCCGGCACCCAGGTGGCCCCGGGCTCGCTGCTGCAGATGCGGGTGGATGTGCCCGGCCTGCCCGTGCAGCGCTTCCGCGAGGCCGCCTGAGGGCGTGCCCTCCCCCAAAAAACTTGCGACCCCTCGGGCACCCCGCTTCAGGCCGCGCGCATGCGCTGCAGCAGGCCCGCGGTGGAGGGGTCCAGCCCCGCCACATCGCCACTGGCCAGCCGCGGCTCCAGGTCGCGCGCCAGCACCTTGCCAAGCTCGACCCCCCACTGGTCGAAGCTATTGATGCCCCAGACCGCACCGGATACAAACACCCGGTGCTCATAGAGCGCTACCAAGGCCCCCAATGCGCCCGGCGTGAGCGCATCGAGCAACAGGAAGGTGCTTGGCCGGTTGCCAGGGAAATGCCGGTGGCCATCGGCCTGCGTACGGCCCAGCATCAGCGCCTGCGCCTGCGCCAAAGCGTTGGCCAGCAGTTGGGCGTGGTGCCCGGGCAAAGCGTGCGTGGCCCGGCGCACCGCCATGATTTCGAGCGGCACGATGTCAGTGCCCTGGTGCAGCATCTGGAAGAACGCATGCTGCCCATTGGTGCCGGGCTCGCCCCACAGCACCGGCGCGGTGCTGTACGGAACCGGCTGCCCGGCCATGTCCACGCGCTTGCCGTTGCTCTCCATCTCCAGCTGCTGCAAATAGGCTGGCAGGCGGCGCAGCCCGGCGTGGTACGGCGCAATGCAGCGGCTGCCAAAGCCCATGAAGTTGCGATACCACACATCCAGCAGACCCAGGCGAACCGGCAGATTGCGCGCCAGCGGCGCCAGCCGGAAGTGCTCGTCCATGGCAAACGCACCGGCCAGCATCTCGCGGAAGGCGGCTGCGCCGATGGCAATCGCCAGCGGCAGCCCAATGGCGGACCAGAGCGAGTACCGCCCCCCGACCCAGTCCCAAAAGCCAAAGGTGGTGGTGATGCCCAGCGCCGCTGCGCCCTCGATGTTGGTGGTGAGGGCGGCAAAGTGACGCGCCACATCCTGCCCGCCCTGGGCCTGAAACCATGCCAGCGCAGAACGCGCATTGGTCATGGTCTCGACCGTGGTGAACGTCTTGGAGGCAATCAGGAACAGCGTGTGCTGCGCCTGCAAACCGGCCAGCACCGCAGCCAGTTCGTGCCCGTCCACGTTGGAGACGAAATGCAGTCGCCGACCGGGAGCGCGCTGGGCCTCCAGCGCAAGCACCGCCATTTGCGGCCCCAGGTCGGACCCGCCGATGCCGATGTGCACGACATCGGTGATGGCCGCGTCAGCGCGCACCCGCTCGGCATAGGCCAGCATGGCGTCCAGTGTGTCGTGCACGCGCTCGAGGTCTGCTGCCACCCCGGGCAGGTCGCCGGGCAGGGCCAGCCCCCGCGGCCTGCGCAGCAGCGTGTGCAGCACGGCGCGCTGCTCGGTCTGGTTGATGGCCGCGCCGCGCAACATGGCATCGCGCTGCTGCGGCACCCCACACTCCTCGGCCAGGCGCTGCAACAAGGTCTCGGTCTCGGCCGTCCAGAGATTTTTGGAAAGGTCGGCAAAGCACAGCGGTGCCTGTTGGCTGAGCGCATCGAAACGGTGCGGGTCCGACGCAAAGGCGGTACGCAAATCGAACGCATCACCCAGCCGGCTGCGGTGGGCATGGAGCAGGGGCCAGGCGACAGTCTGGTCGCAACGGGTGGGCATGGTGGTCACGGTAGAGATGGTACGGAATCCCAAATGGTAACCAAGTTACCTATCGATAGAGAAATAACACATCGCAGAGCGCAGAAAATCTCTTTTGCCATCAACAAATGTGCCGCAATAAAGTAACCTGATTACAATTACGCCTCGCGGCACTTGACCGCGAATATCTGGTGGAGACCCCATGAGCTTCGATCTCGTCCTGTTTGGCGGCACTGGCGACCTGGCCTGGCGCAAACTCATGCCGGCGCTGTTCCAGGCCTTCCGGCACGGCACCCTGCCCGATGGCGGTCGCATTCTGTGCGTCGCGCGGGACAATCTCAGCGACGCCCAGTACCGCGCGCTTATCCAGAGCCGCTTTGACGCGGTCGAACTGGCCAAACGCCCCAGCCCGGAAGAGTTCGAGCGCTTTGCGGCCCTGCTGCACTACCTGCGCATGGACCTGTCGCAAGCCGCCGACTACGAGCGTCTGGCCACAGTGCTGCGCGAGCGCGGGGCGGAGTCGGTGGTCATGTACGTGGCCACGGCCCCCAGCCTGTTTACCACCGTGTGCGAGCAGATCGCTGCCGTGGGCCTGAACGGCCCGAGCACCCGGGTGGTGCTCGAAAAGCCCCTGGGCCACGACCTCGCCTCCAATCGCGCCATCAATGCGACCCTCTCCCGCGTACTGCGCGAAGAGCAGGTGTTCCGCATCGACCACTATCTGGGCAAGCCGTCGGTGCAGAACCTGTTTGCACTGCGCTTTGGCAACGCCCTGTTTGAGCCTCTGTGGCGGCGCGAGACCATTGCCAACATCCAGATCACCATCGCCGAAGAACTGGGGGTGGAAAGCCGCGGCGCGTTCTACGACCAGACGGGCGCGCTGCGCGACATGGTGCAGAACCATGCACTGCAACTGCTGTGCGCCATCGGCATGGAGCCGCCCATCAACGCCACGGCCGATGCCATCCGCGACGAAAAGCTCAAGGTACTGCAGTCGCTGCGCCCTTGGACGCCAGAGACCATTGCCCAGCAGGTGGTACGCGGCCGCTACGCTGCCGGGTCGGTACATGGCCACAGCGTGCCCGGCTACCTGCAGGAAAAAGGCGTAGCCACCGACAGCCAGACCGAAACCTTCGTGGCCCTGCGCACAGAGATCTGCAACTGGCGCTGGGCCGGCGTGCCGTTCTACATCCGCACGGGCAAGCGGCTGGCAGGGCGCGATGCGCACATCGCAATCCACTTCCGGCCTGTACCGCACCCCATCTTCAAGACCCATGGCAGCACTGCCAACCGGCTGGTCATCCACCTGCAGCCCAAGGACGGCCTGGAGCTGCACCTGCTGGCACAAGGGGCTGCGCAGCACCAGACGGAGCCTGCGCTGTCGCCCGTACACCTGAACCTCGACTTCGACCAGCGCTTTGGCACCGAGCGGGTGGGGGCCTATGAACGTCTGCTGCTGGACGTGATCGCGGGCCGCCTGAACCTGTTCGTGCGCAGCGACGAGCAGGAAGAGGCATGGCGGTGGGTCGAGCCCATCTTGCAAGCCTGGCGTAACGACCCTGCCGGCCCCCGGCCATACGCCGCTGGCAGTTGGGGACCTGGTGCGGCCAGCGCGATGATTGCACGCGACGGTCATTGCTGGAGCGAGGAACTCTGAGGCGCTTGCACCGTTCCCCTGTCGGGAGCGGTGCAGGTTCGACATGGAAGCTCAGGGGAGTGGGTCGGCGGGAACCGACTCGACCAATTCGATCGGCAGATCGTCGGGATCCCGGATGAACGTGAAACGGGCCCCCGTGAAGGGATCGACGCGCACCGGCTCTGCCTCTACTGCATGTGCCTGCAGCCATCGCAGCGTGCCGTCCAGACTGGCCACGCGCAGCGCCCAGTGCCTCAGGCCACAGGCCTCGGGCAGCGTGATCCGCGGCGGTGTCTGCGGAAAGCTGAACAGCTCCAGCTGGGTGCCACCCGGCACTGCGAGATCGAGCTTCCACGACTGGCGTTCTTCGCGGTAGTGCTCGTTCAGCACAGCCAGGCCCAGCACCTGGGTGTAGAAATGGCGAGAGCGGTTGTAATCCGAGGCGATCACGGCCACATGGTGGACGCCCACCACGCCTATGCCGCCCGCGGTGGGCGGCGCGCTCATGCGGGGTCTCCCAGACCGTCTAGAGCGCGTGCCACGCCCTGCAGTGCCGGTGTGGCCGTCGGGTCGATGACCCAGCAGGGAATTGAGGCCAGATACTCGCGAAACCGGCCCTTGGCCTCAAAGCGTTCGCGGAAGGACGACTGGGCGAACCAGGACCCAAGCCGCGGCACGAGGCCGCCTCCGATGTACACCCCTCCACGCGCGCCTAGCGTGAGCGCGAGATTGCCTGCCACCGAACCCAGAAATCCGCACAAGAGATCAAGCGCCTGCAACGCCAGCGGATCGCCCTGCTGCAAGGCCAGGGCCGTGACCTCGGCGGGCGCACTGACCTCGACACCACCCTGCCCTTCGACCTCGCGCAGCGCGTGGTACAGGTCCACCAGTCCAGGTCCCGAGACAGCACGTTCGGCCGAGACATGGCCATAGCGACGCTGCAACACCTGCAACACCGCGAATTCGAGCGCTGTGTGCACCGGCAGGCTCACATGCCCCCCTTCACCAGCCAGTGGCACCCCCAGATCGGAGCCCGGAGGAAACACCAGCCCTGACACTCCGAGCCCGGTACCTGGCCCCAGCAGTCCGATGGCCGCGCCGGGAACCGCCGTACCGCCGCCCGCAGGGTGCAGTTGCGCCGCGGTCAGCAGCGGCAGCGCCAACGCCAGCGCAGTGAAATCGTTGATGACCAGCAAGCGCCTGCAGCCCAGTGCTTCGCGCAGTCCCGCCTGCGAAAAACTCCAGTGGTGGTTCGTCATGCGCACCACATCGCCGGTGACCGGGTTGGCAATGCCCATGCCGACTTCCGGTGGAACCGGCACACCGAGGGCGTCCAGATAGCAACGGATCGCCCCCTCCACGGTGGCGTGGTCGGCGCATTGCAGCACCCGGGTATCGCGGGGCGGCTCGCCCGCAGCGGCCTGCCAGGCCAGACGGATGTTGGTGCCGCCTATGTCGGCCAACAGACGCAGGGGGGTCACCATGCCTTCACTCCACAAATGCACAAATGCAGACGCCCCTGGGGGGCGCTTCAGACTCACGCAACGCGCAACTCGGTGCCCGCGTCAAACCAATGCGCATGGCCGGGCGCAACCCCCAGGCCCACGGCATCGCCAGGCCGGGCCGTGGTGGACGCATCGGTGCGCATCGTCACGCTGCCAGCCTGCGTGTCCACCACCACATAGGTGTCAGGGCCTGTGGGCTCGACCACACTGACGGTACCACGCCAAGGTGAGGCAGCGTCGAACAGCAGATGCTCGGGACGAACGCCCAGCAAAAGCTCGGACGAAGCGCTGGGCGTGGGCAGCCTGAGCTCGGCACCGCTGAGCAGAAAGCTGCCGCCGGTCGCGGCGCCGCGCACGAGGTTCATGGTAGGCGAGCCGATGAAAGTCGCCACATACGTGTTGGCGGGGCGGCGATAGATATCGTCGGGCGTACCCAGTTGCTGCACCACACCACCCTTCATCACCGCGATGCGCGAGCCCAGGGTCATGGCTTCGACCTGATCGTGCGTGACATAGACACTGGTGATCCCGCTGGCCTGGTGCAGGCGCTTGATCTCCGCCCGCATCTCCACGCGCAGCTTGGCATCGAGGTTAGACAACGGTTCGTCGAACAGGAAGAGTTGCGGATGCCGCGCCAGGGCCCGCCCCATGGCCACACGCTGGCGCTGTCCGCCCGAGAGCTGACTGGGCCGGCGGTCGAGCAGGTGCTCGATCTGGAGCATGGAAGCGACCTCCTGGATGCGCGCAGCGCGCTCTGCCTTAGGCATCTTGCGCATCTCCAGGGCAAATCCAATGTTGTCGGCCACGCTCATGGTGGGGTACAGCGCATAGCTCTGGAACACCATGGCGATGTCGCGATCGCGCGGGGGCATGCCCACCACGTTCTTGCCGCCAATGCGCACTTCGCCCTCGGTGGGGTTGTCGAGGCCGGCAATGATGTTGAGCAAGGTGGATTTGCCGCAACCGGACGGACCCACCAGGATCAGGAACTCGCCTGGCGCGACGTGGATGTCCACCTTGCGAAGCACTTCGACACTCTTGTCGCCCTTGCCGAAGCGCTTGTTGATGCCTGCAATCTCCAGAGAGGATGCCATGATGATTTATCCCTTCACGGCGCCGGCCGTCAGCCCGCGCACAAAAAACTTACCCGCCAGCACATAGATCACCATCGTGGGCAGGCCCGCGATGATGGCGGCGGCCATGTCGACGTTGTAGGCCTTCACGCTGCTGGAGGTGTTGGCTAGGTTGTTGAGGCCCACGGTCACGGGCTTGGAGTCGGTGCCGGAGAACACCACGCCGAACAGAAAGTCGTTCCAGATGTTGGTGAACTGCCAGATCAGGGTGACCATCACGATGGGCGTGGACAGCGGAAACACAATGCGCCAGAAGATCTGCCAGAAACCTGCGCCGTCCATGCGCGCGGCATGCACCAGCTCGGCCGGAATGGCGCTGTAGTAGTTGCGGAAGAACAAGGTGGTGCCCGCAAGACCTGCCAGGCAGTGCACCAGCACCAGCCCAGCGATCGAACTCGAAAGCCCCAGCCAGCCGAGCACCTGGCTCATGGGCAGCAGTACGACCTGGAAGGGCATGAACACGCCGAACAGCAGCAGGCCGAAAAGCACATCGCTACCGCGGAACTTCCACAGGCTCAGCACATAGCCGTTGAGCGCGCCCCAGACGGTGGAGATCAGCACGGCCGGCACAGTCATGACCACAGAGTTCCAGAAGAAGGGCTGAAGCCCTTGGCAGTCCACTCCCGTACAGGCACTGGACCACGCGGTCTTCCAGGCGCTCCAGTCCAGCGTGGCGGGCAAGGCCAGCAGGGAGGTGCTGCGAATCTGCTCGGCATCCTTGAATGCGGTGACGAGCATCGCGTACAGCGGCAGCAGAAAGAACGCCGCGGCGAGCAACAGCACCGCATGGATGGCGACGCGCGAGGCAATGTGGCCGAAGGCCAGAGGCTTAGCGGTCATGGGGCTTGCTCCGCAGTTCGCTGTAGAGATAGGGCACCACAAGCGCGGCCACGGTGGCCAGCATCATGGTGGCGCTTGCGGCGCCCAGGCCAATCTGGCCGCGCGAGAAAGACATGGTGTACATGAACGTAGCAGGCACATCGGTGGCAAAACCTGGCCCACCGGCCGTCAGGGCCATGACCAGATCGAAACTCTTGATCGCCAGGTGCGACAGCACCATCAGAGTGGAAAAGAACACCGGGCGCAGTGCGGGCAGCACGATGCGCCAGTAGATGCGCGGCAGCGATGCGCCGTCGACCTGGGCAGCCTTGATGATGCTGTCGTCAATGCCACGCAGGCCCGCAAGAAAGAGCGCCATGGCAAAGCCGGCGCTCTGCCAGATGCCTGCAATGACCACGCAGTAGATGGCCATGTCGGTGTCGACCAGCCAGCCCAGTTCGAAGCTCTCGAATCCCCAGTCGCGCACCACCTTTTCCAGGCCCATGCCGGGATTGAGCAGCCATTTCCAGGCGGTGCCCGTCACCACAAACGACAGTGCCATCGGGTAGAGATAGATCGTGCGCAGCGCGCCTTCGGCCCGGATCTTCTGGTCCAGCAGCACCGCCAGCAGCACGCCGATCGCCAGCGAGCCCCCGACGTATCCGACACCAAACACCCCCAGGTTGCGCAACGCCACCCACCATCGGTCCATGCCCCACAGACGCTCGTACTGGGCCAGGCCCACCCATTCGTAGTTGGGCAGCATCCGCGATGCCGAAAAGCTGAGCACGCCGTTCCAGACCATCAGGCCATAGATGAAAGCAAAGCCCAGCACAAAGGCGGGTGCCACGACGATGCGTGGCAGCCAGTGTTCAAACGAATTCTTCATGGGCACGTCGCCAGGGGTTTGGTGGGGTCATGTCGGGCACAGGAAAAAAGGGGGGCGCTGTGGCCCCCCAAGGTGCGAATGTTGGCCTTGGAGTAACTCGGCTTTACCACCAGACTTCGTATTGCACGCCCACCAGCGTGCGCGAGGTCTTGCCATTCGCGCCAAACGTGGACGCATTGGCCTGTGCGGCCGCCTGGTTCCAATTGGCCTTGGTCACATACAGACGCAGTTCAGGGCGCGACCAGAAGTCTTCGGACATGGCAATAGCCGCGGCCAGCGTGACCTTGCTCAGGCGCTGGTCTGGTCCGGTCGAGCTCTTGCGGGTGGTCGTCGACAGTTCGGCAATGCCCTTCACATTCTTGTGGAAGGCATACGAGCCGCGACCGCCAAGCGAGAAGTCCTTGGTGGTGGCACTGGTCAGTTCGTCTTTGTTGGTCTGGTAGGCGATCAGCGCCTGGCCACCAAAGCGGCCACTCTGCCAGTTCACGGCGTCTGCAATACGGGTCACGCGCTTGCCAGCGCTGGTCGGGCTCAGGCCTTCAAACTGGCCATCGATGCGTGCATGGCCTTGCGAGGTCTGCAGGAACAGCGAGTTGCTCATGCCGGGCAGCAGAAAGTCCTTCTGGTTGTGCAGCAGCGACAGACCAGAGCCCGAACCGCCCTTCGCCAGACCGCTGCCGTCCACGGCGGTCAACAGCACCCGCAGCGTGCCGCCGGGGTTGGTGGCGATCTCGGACAGGTCAGCGTTGATCCGGCGAGCCTTCACACCCTTGGGCAGCGAGCTGTCGAACTTGTCGGCCGTGAAGATGCCCAGACCCAGCTTGCCGATCCCCACCGGGATGTCGGTCACGCCAGCACCCTGGCTGTCGCCATAGCCCATGAGGAAGTTGTCCACGATGTGCACATCCTGGATACGCAGGCGGCGCTGGCCCGCCCAGAACTTGGCATCTGGCATGAAGGACAGACCCGACACCTCGACGAACGCTTGCTCCGTGCTGATGTCGCCGCTGCCCCACTTGGCGGGCATGTAGTTGACCTTCCAGCGGGCACCGCCGACTTCGAAAGTGCGGGCAAAGTTCACTTCGATGCCGTTGTCGCCTTCGTTGCCAAGGCGGAACTTCTGCAGGTCGCCGCCCAGAGACAGGCCACCCTTGACGCCATCCGAGTAGCCGAATACCGGACCACCGCGGGAATAACCGTTGAATTCAAAGCCTGCCACTTCCATGGCAAGCGCTCCATTCGCGCATGCGGCGGCCAAAGCCACCGCCGTGAGGCGGGCTTTCGTGATCATGAGGGGGAACTCCTTACTTGTTTTTCGCGGCGGCCGCGATCTTCTTCATGGCGTCAGCGACGCTGACCTTGTCGTCATTCCAGAACTGGCTGACCACATCCTTGATGGCTCCTTCGGCGGCGGGCGCGATGGCCATACCGTGCGCCACGCTGGGCACAAGACCACCCGACTTGGCGGTGTCCGAGAAGTCCTTGCTCGACAGCTTGGCGCAGTCGTCGAACTTGTCCATCTTCTGACCTGTGCGCACCGGGATCGAGCCCTTGTTGAGGTTGAACACCTCCTGGAGCTCAGAGCTCATGATGGCGCTGGCCAGATCGCTTTGCGCCTTCTGCGCACCAGCGTCCTTGAGCTTGAACAGAATGAACGAGTCCACGTTGAAGGTGAACGCATTGGCCGTACCCGGCGCAGCAGCGCACAGGAAGTCCTTGCCCGGAGCCTTGCCGGCGGCGATGAACTCGCCCTTGGCCCAATCGCCCATCAGTTGGAAGCCTGCCTTGCCCTGAATCAGCATGGCGGTGGCAAGGTTCCAGTCGCGACCCGGAGCTGCGGGGTCGGTGTAGCTCTTGATACGGCGGAAGGTCTCCAGAGACTTCTTCATCGTGTCGCTGGTGAGCGCCTTGTCATCCAGGCGCACCATGGCGTCCTGATAGAACTTGGGACCACCCACGCCCAACACCACCGACTCGAAGGTGGTGAAGTCCTGCCAGTTCTGGCCGCCATGCGCCACAGGGATCAGTCCTGCTGCCTTGAGCTTGTCGGCTGCGGCAAAGAACTCGTCCCAGTTCTTGGGCATGGCCGACACGCCGGCCTTTTTCAGCGCATCGCTGCTGGCCCACAGCCAGTTCACGCGGTGCACGTTGACGGGGGCGGCCACATAGCTGCCCTTGTACTTCATGACATCCGCCACAACCTTCGGCAGGGCCTCGTCCCACTTTTCCGCGCGGGCCAGTGCGTCCATGTTGGCCAGCACGCCCTCGGCAGCCCACTCCTGAATGGCAGGACCTTTGACCTGCGCCGCCGAAGGTGGATTGCCCGAGATCACGCGGCTCTTGAGCACCGTCATGGCACTGTCGCCACCGCCGCCGGCCACGGCGAAGTCACGCCATGTGTGCCCTTTGGACTGCATGATCTTCTTGAGCTCGGCCGCCGAACGCGCCTGGCCGCCCGAAGTCCAGTAGTGCAGAACCTCGACCTCCCCTGCGCTCGCAGACAGCGCTGCCGCCAGCCCAATCGCCGCGACGGCGACGTGTGTCAACTTCCCCATACCTATGCCTCCTGATGTCATGAAACCGATGAAGCGCTGTCATCGAGCGCAGCCGTTAATTTAATTACAATAATTAAAGTTCAGATCAGGGCTTACCCTGAGCCCGTGGCAGGCAGCCCACACAAGCCGCTCCAGAGTGCTTTGTTATGCTCAATCGCATGGCCACGTTACTGATCGTTGAAGACGACGCCTTGCTGCGCGACGCCCTGGCGGGACAACTGGGCCCGCTGGGCTGGGACATTGCAACTGCCACCAATGTCGAGCAAGCCCGCAGCGCACTACAGAACCAGGCCGTTGACGGCGTGATTCTGGATCTGGGCCTGCCCGGTGGCGACGGCCTGGATGTTCTGACTTGGGCGCGCGCGCACATCTCCGGCCTGCCGGTGCTCATTCTCACCGCACGCGACGGCATTGAGGACCGCGTACGCGGCCTCAACAGTGGTGCTGACGACTACCTCACCAAGCCCTTCGACATGCTGGAACTGCAAGCCCGCGTGCAGGCCATGCTGCGCCGCGCGCGGCAACCCGCGTTCCAGCAGGCCAACGCTGGGCCCAGCACCACCGTGGGTGAACTGCAGCTCGACCACGGGCTTCGCCAGGCCACCCTGGGCGGGGAGCCGCTGGACCTGACGCAACGCGAGTGGGAGCTTCTGGAGCTGCTGGTGCACCGTGCGGGCGAAGTGGTCACCCGCGACGACGTGCTGGCGGCATGGCACGCCAGCCCACCAGAGCCTGGTCAGAGCAGTGCAGCCCTCAACTCCAACGCGCTGGAGGTGTACGTGCACCGCCTGCGCAAAAAACTCGACGCATCGCCGCTGAGCATCCGCAACATCCGCGGGCTCGGCTACATGCTCGAAAAGCCCTGACGGTCATGCGGCCGGTTGCTGGCGTCTCGCTGCAGCGCAAACTGCTGCTGTGGCTGCTGCTCCCACAGCTTGTGCTGTGGCTGTCGGGCGGTTTTCTGGCTTGGCGCATCGCGCTGCAAAACGGCGAAAAAGGCATCGACCAGACACTGACCCAGTCGGTGCGTGCCCTGGCCCGGCAGATCAAGCCCATCGGCGACGGCCTGCTGGTGGATTTTCCGAAAGCGGCACAGGACATCCTCGAACAGGACCCGACCGATCGCATCACCTACATGGTGTCCTCGCCCCCAGGCCGCTTCCTGCTGGGCAACGCCCAGCTGCCGCCGCCGCCGGTACTCGACATCCGCCTGGGCGAGCCACTGCTCTACCACGCACGCCTGGACGAGCGCGCCGTGCGCGTGGCGCTGCTTGAAGTGGATTACGGCAGCGAGCCCGCACGCCAGCGCCTGCGTGTGCAGGTGGCCCAGAGCCTCACGGTACGCGAGCGCATTGCGCAGGAGTTGCTCGAACAGATGGTGCTTCCGATGGGCCTGATGGGTCTGGCACTCAGCGCACTGGTGTACGCAGGCGTGCTGCGCGGCCTGCAACCGCTCAAGCGCCTGGAGGCCCAGATCGAGCGCGCGGGACAGCGGCGTCCCGTCGAAGGCGATCCCCTACCCCCCATCGAGCTCACTTCTGCACCGCAGGAAGTGCACTCGCTGGCCAGCACCATCAACCGCCTGCTCGACGCCGTGGCACGCGGCCAGCGCAAGGAAAAGCGCTTTCTCAACGATGCGGCCCACCAGTTGCGCACCCCGCTGGCCGGGCTGATCGCCCAGACCGAGCTGGCACTGCAGGAGAGCCACGAACCGCAGGTGCGCGAACGGCTGCAAAAGGTGCTGGCTGGGGCGCAACGCAGCGCCCACCTGGTACACCAGCTGCTGCAGCTTGCACGCTCGGAGTCCCATGTGCCCATGGAGGCTCTGGATCTGCCCACGCTGGCCCGTGACGTGGCCCGGGAGTGGGCCCGCCGCGCGGTGGCGCACGGCATGGACCTCGGCTACGAAGGAGAGGAGACAGCCTTGGTATGCGGCAACGCCCTGCTGCTGCGCGAGGCCTTGAACAACCTTATCGACAACGCACTGCACTATGCTGGCCAGGGCGCCACGGTGACCGTGCGCGTCGAACGGGACACCGAATCACCGCGTACCGTGCTGCTGCTGGTGGAAGACGACGGCCCCGGCGTTGCGCCGCCGCATCTGGCCGAGATGTTCGGGCGTTTCTGGCGAGGTTCAGACCAGCCAGGCGGCTGCGGCCTGGGTCTGTCGATCGTGGAAGAAGTGGCGCTGCGCCATGAAGGCCGCACGGTGGCCGAACCTGTGCGGCCGCACGGCCTGCGGGTAGGCCTACGGCTGCCGCTTATGCCGCAGGCCTGAGGCCTGCAGCGCACACCGGAGCCGACTGGCTCAGGCCGCGTGGATCAGTTGCTCCAGCTTCACAGCGTCCACCGCAAACGCGCGAATGCCCTCGGCCAGTTTCTCCGTGGCCATGGCGTCCTCGTTGAGGGCGTAGCGGAATGCGGGCTCGTCCAGTTCGATCTTGCGCAGATCCAGCATGCGGGCGGCCTCGGCGTCGAGCCTGCGGGCGACGGGCGCGTCAGACGCCGCAAGCTGGGCCAACAGATCCGGGGCGATGGTCAGCAGGTCGCATCCGGCCAGCGCCGTGATCTGCCCCACGTTGCGGAAGCTCGCGCCCATGACCTCGGTGGCAATGCCGAAGCGCTTGTAGTACTGATAGATCTGCGTGACCGACTGCACGCCCGGGTCGTTCTCTCCCGCACGCGCGGCTTCGTCCCAGGACGCGCCGGCCTGCTTTTTGTACCAGTCGTAGATGCGGCCCACAAAGGGTGAGATCAGCTGCACCTTGGCCTGGCCGCAGGCCACGGCCTGGCAGAACGAGAACAGCAGCGTGAGGTTGGTGTGAATGCCCCGGCGCTCCAGTTGCTGCGCGGCCTGGATGCCCTCCCAAGTGGCGGCAATCTTGATGAGCACGCGATCGATGTGCACGCCCTCGGCCTGGTACAGCTCGATGATGCGTTCGGCCCGCGTCACGGTGGCACTGGTGTCAAAGCTCAAACGGGCGTCCACTTCGGTGGACACCCGGCCCGGAATGGTGGCCAGGATTTCGCAGCCAAAACGCACCAGCAAGCGGTCGATCACCTCATCCATCGGGCGGCCGCGCCAGCGGTCCACCGTGGCCTGCAGCAGCGGCGCATATTCAGGCTTTTGCACCGCCTTGAGGATGAGGGACGGATTGGTGGTCGCATCGCGCGGCTGGAATTGCGCAAGCTGCTTAAAGTCGCCGGTATCGGCAACCACCGTGGTGAACTGTTTGAGGGCGTCGAGCTGGTTCATGGCCGCATTATCGGCCCAGGGGTGCGCGGCCTTCGATGCCCCCACCCGTCAGGCCGCCTGCACCACGGACACGCCGTGCGTACCCAGTGCCAGCCGGGTCTCGCAGCCCACCGGCAGATCTGCCTCGCTGCGTGGCGCCACCACGAACAACGCGCCCAAGGCCGTGTCGAAGCTGTATTCGTACACCGACCCCAGATAGGCCCGTTTGCGCAGCGTGGCGGGCAGGCCATCGGCCCCGGCGCCGATGCGCCACGCCTCGGGCCGCACCGCCACCTGCACCGGCCCGGGGGCGACCGCGTGGCGCGGGGTCAGAACCAAGGGGCCGAGCGCCACCGTACCGTCGGCGCGGGCCTCGGCCGGAAACAGCATGGCCTCGCCCATGAAGCCCGCCACAAAAGCGCTGCGCGGGGTTTCGTACAGGTCCTCGGGGCTGCCGCTTTGCGCAATGTCGCCCTGGTGCATGACGATGATCTGGTCGCTCACCGCCAGCGCTTCGCTCTGGTCATGTGTCACGTAGGCCACCGTGAGGCCTAGACGCTGCTGCAGGCTGCGGATTTCCTCGCGCATTTCGCGGCGCAGGCGTGCGTCGAGGTTGGACAGCGGCTCATCGAACAGCAGCACCTCGGGCTCGAGCACCAGCGCCCGCGCCAAGGCCACCCGCTGCTGCTGACCGCCCGACAGCTCCGACGGCATGCGCGCATCCAAGCCCACCAGACCCACGCCGCGCAAGGCTTCCACGGCCTTGTCGCGCGCCGGGGCAGGCGCCTGGCCCGACATGCGCAGGCCGTACATCACGTTTTCGAGCACGCTCATGTGCGGGAACAGTGCGTAGCTCTGGAACATCATGCTCACGTTGCGCTGGGCCGGGCCCAGGGTGGTCACATTGCGCCCGCCGATCCAGATCTCGCCCGAAGTCGGCGATTCCAGTCCCGCGATCATGCGCAGCGTGGTCGTCTTGCCGCAGCCCGAAGGCCCGAGGATGGTGGTGAGGGTGCCCCGCGGCACCTCGAAGCTGATGCCTTTGACCACCAGTGGGGCCGACGGGTCGGTGCCATAGCGCTTGGTGACGTTGCGAAACGCAATGCCGGGGGCGTTGGTGTGCATGGAAGTCTCTCTCGAATGCGGACGGAAAGCGCCACGTCCTCAGCCGCCGCGGCGGCCCAGGCGGCGCTCGCCCACCACCCACTGGATGAGCGCAATGGCCAGCGACATCAGGGCGATCAGCACCGTGCAGTACGCAAGCGCCACGCCATAGTCGCCATTGCCCACGCGGCCGATGATGTAGGTGGTGGCGAGTTCGTACTCGGCCGTGACCAGGAAGATGACCGCGCTGACAGTGGTGATGGCGCGCACGAAGCTGTACACCAGCGCCGCCACCACGGCGGGCTTGAGCAGCGGCAGTACCACATGGCGTAGGGTCTGCACGCTGCCTGCACGCAGCATCAGCGAGGCCTCGTCGAGCGAGCGGTCCAGCTGCTTGAACGCCGCAGTGCCGGCCCGCACGCCCACCGGCAGGTTGCGGAACATGAAGCACAGCACGATGATGAGCGCGGTGCCGGTCAGCTCAAACGGCGGCACATTGAACGCCAGGATGTAGCTCACCCCCAGCACCGTGCCCGGAATGGCAAACGCCAGCAAGGCCGAGAACTCGAAGCCTCCCTGCCCCCGGAATTCGGTGCGCGCCAGCAGCCAGGCAATCGTCAAGCCCACCGCCGCGGTCAGCGGTGCGGCCCAGGCCGCCAACTGCACGGTGGTGAAAAACGAATTCCACGCCGTGCCCGCCCACACGATGCCGAACGCGCCCCACTCCACCGCAAAAGCCGTGCGGAAGTGCTGCAGCGTGAGCGTGTAGTCGCGTCCCCAGGTCTGCACAAAACCACCGGCCAGGGCAAACAGGTACACCAGCAGGGTAAAGGCCATCCACGGCAGGGCTACGCCCTGCACCACGCGCCGCACCAGCGGTGGCAGCGGCATGGCAAGCCCAGCGTCGCCCTTGCCCGACACGGTGGTGTAGTTCTGCCGACCCAGCAGCCCGCGCTGCAGCGCAAAGACGGCCAATGCAAAAGCCGTGAGCACCCAAGCCAGCGACGCCGCCCGCCCCTGGTCGTACTGCGCGCCCACGATGGCAAAGAAGATCTCGGTAGAGAGCACCGAGAACTGCCCACCCACCACGATGGGATTGCCAAAGTCGGCCATGCTTTCGATGAAGCCCACCAGGAACGCATTGGCCAGCCCGGGCTTGAGCAATGGCAGCGTGACGGTGGTGAAAGTGCGCAGCGGGCTCGCACGCAAGGTCTGCGCTGCCTCTTCGAGGCTGGGGGCCACGCCCTGTACCACGCCCCGCATGATCATGAAAGCGATCGGCGTGAAGGCAAAGGTTTGCGCCACCCACACCCCGAACCAGCCATAGAACCAGCGCGTGGGGGGAATGCCAAACGCCCATTCGAGAAACTGGTTGAACAGCCCCGCACGCCCGAACAGCAAGATGAGCCCCAGCCCCACCACGAACGGCGGCGTGATGATGGGCAGCAGCGCCAGCACATTGAGCGGCCGCGCATAGCGGCGCGAGCTGCGCTCGGCCATCAGCGCCATGCAGGTACCCAGCAGCGTGGTGCTGGTGGCCGTCATCAGGCCCAAGAACAGCGTGTTCCACGCCACGCCGCAGCGCTGGCCGCCAGCCAGGCATCCCAGGCCGAAGTTGCGCTCCGACGCCACGCGCTCCCACAGCAGCGCCGGGGCCCACAGGCCGTCTTCGCTGAACAGCGCAGCGCTCAGCGCCTTGAGCACCGGAAACACGATGAACAACAGCAGCAGGCTGCCGCAGGCCAGCACCGCCGCGGCCACAAACAGGTCGCCCTTGAAGAAGCCACGCCGCGCAAAACCGAAGGCCGTGAGCACCAGCAAGGCCGACAACACCACGAACGCGCCCCAACCCATGCCGGGCTGGCGCATGGGCAGCTCGCCCCAGGCGGCATTCAGCCATTCCCACGCCCAGCCGCGCGCGCCAATCGCAAAGCCGCTGCCCAGCAGCACCAGCAGGCCCAGGCCGCCCGCAGCCAACAGCCAGGCCCCCTGGCGGCGACTGGCCGGTAGCAGCGCGGCCCAGGCGGCCATGGCCAGCGCCGCCGGGCCCGCCCACAGCCAGGGGCGGCCATACCACCCGGCATGCAGCAGCGCGTTGCCCGCAGGCTCATCGCTCCACACCCGGGCCACGGCGCGCAGGCCGTTCATGTCCTGCAGCGCGTACCAAGGCAACAACAGGCAGCCCAGCCAGCCCAGCGCCACCCAGGCCCAGACGGCGCGGTTGACCGATGCAGCGGGCCGAAAGGCCTGCGGCAAGGCAGTGCCAGCGGAGCCCATCAGCGCGGCGCGTTCTGGACTTCTTTTTCCCAGCGCGCAATCAGGCGGCGGCGCTCGGCACTCGCACCGTACTTGGCGTAGTCGTAGTTGATGAGCTTGATCTTGGACGGATCCGTCATGCGCGGGTCTTTGGGCACCTGCGTGTTGCTGGGCAACTGAAACTGCTTGGCCGCCAGGCCAAACTGTTGCCCCCCGGGCGTGAGCGCCCATTCGTAGAACTTCTTGGCGGCTTCCGTGTTCGGGCCGTTTCTCACGATGCTCATGGACCCCACCTCGGCACCCGTGCCTTCAGAGGGCGTGGCCGAGCCCACCGGGAAGCCGTTGACGGCCTCGGTGGTCACATCGTGCACAAAGCTCACCGACACCGTGGTCTCACCCCGCGCCGCCGCCTTGACCGGGGCCGTGCCCGAGCGCGTGTAGGTGCTCACGTTGCCATGCAGGGCCTTGAGGTAGTCGAAGGCCTTTTCTTCGCCCATGAGCTGTACCAGCGTGGCGATCATCGTGTAGGCCGTGCCGCTGGAGGCCGGGTTGGCCATCTGCACCTCGCCCTTGAATTCAGGCTTGAGCAGGTCGGCCCACGACTGCGGCGGATTGAGCTTGCGCTTGGCCAGCAGTTCCTTGTTGAAGCCAAAGCCCAGCGGGCCCAGGTACACGCCCACGGTGCGGTACTTGGAGTCGGCTGCCTGCTTTTGTGCCCAGCCGTGCAGCTGGGGCAGCTGCGGCGACTTGTATTCGAGCGTCAGGCCCTGCTCGGCCGCCTGCAGGTGCGGGTCGCCCGTACCGCCGAACCAGATGTCGGTCTTGGGGTTCGCGCGTTCGGCGTTGAGCTGGGCCAGTGCCTCACCCGAGCCTTTGGCCGTCATGTTGACCTTGGTGCCCGTGGTCTTGCTGTACACGGTGGCCATGAGGTTGCACCACTCGGCCTGCACCGAGCAGATGATGTTGACCTGGCCCTGGGCCCACGCTGCCGAGGCCGCCAGGGCCAGGGCAGAACCGACGAACATGCGGCGCATCATCGACGTCTCCTGAAAAGTGCGTGTTATTGGATTACCCCGCCATCGTACGCCGGTACAACCCCACCCGGCCCCGGGGAAATCACCCAAGCCTGATTTCACCGGGCTTGCGCGCCTGCGCATGCGCCGCGAGGGCGAAACGGGGTTACATTGCGGTTTCATCCGTCCCGCCTGCCCATGCCCTTCGTGACGCACCCGTCCCGCCCGACTGCAGCCCGCTGCCCTGCCCTGGCCTTTGGCACACCCGAGGTGCCGCATGCTTGAGCGCATCACCGCCTCGCTGCCGTCGCTGGCCCCGGCCGAGCAGCGCGTGGCCCGGCTGGTGCTGGCCGATCCGCGCAGCTTTGCGCGACTGCCCGTGCGCGAGCTGGCCGAGCGCGCCCATGTGAGCAAGCCCACCGTGGTGCGCTTTTGCCGCAGCATGGGCTACGACGGCCTGGCCGACTTCAAGCTCAAACTGGCGGGCAGCGTCAGCGAGGGCGTGCCCTTCATCCACCGCAGCGTGGACGCCGATGACAAAACCGGCGACGTGCTCGTCAAGGTGGTGGACAACGCCGTGGCCGCCTTCCTGCAGTACCGCAACGCCGCCAGCACCGTGGCGCTGGAGCGCGCGGCCGAGGCCATCGCCGCCACCTGGAAGACCGGCAAGCGCATCGAGTTCTACGGCGCCGGCAACTCGGGCTTTGTGGCGCAGGACGCGCAGCACAAATTCTTTCGCCTCGGCGTCACCTCGATTGCCACCAGCGACGGCCACATCCAGGTGATGAGCGCCACGCTGCTCGGCCCGGGCGACTGCGTGGTGATCATCTCCAATTCGGGCCGCACGCGCGACCTGATGGACGCCGCCGACATTGCGCGCAAGAACGGCGCGACCACCATCGCCATCACGGCCAGCGGCTCGCCCCTGGCCAGCACCTGCCACGTGCACCTGGCGGCCGATCATCCCGAGGGCTACGACCGCTACAGCCCCATGGTCTCGCGCCTGCTGCATCTGCTGATCATCGACGTGCTGGCCACCTGCGTGGCGCTGCGCATCGGCTCGTCGCTGCAGCCGGTGCTGCAGCAAATGAAGGAAAACCTGCGGGCCAAGCGCTACGCCTGAGCGCACCCACCCGGGCTTGTGCAGCGTGCTCGCAAAAGCTTCTCGCCGCAGCCCCGCGTCTGCCCACCCTGCCCCAGCTGCCATGCACCCTTTCGCACCCCTGGCGTTCGTCGCGGTGGGCCTGACCTTCGCCAGTACCGCCCCCGCGCAACCGGCCGTGTTCGCCAGCCCGGCGGCCGCTCTGGCGGCCCTGTTTCCGCAGCAGACGTTTGTTGAATGGACGTCCACCCAGGGCGACTGGAATGGCGACGGCCTGCGCGACCTGGCGCTGATTGCCAACGAGCAGAACGGGCCACCCGACCGGCAGATGGAGTTTCGCCTCGTCGTGCTGGCTGGCCGTGGCGATGGGCGCTACACGCTGCTGTCGGCCTCATCGCGCTACTGCAAGGCACAGAAGTTCTTCAACCTTGATGCCAAGGGCCCCTCGCTGTACGCCACCGCGGTGGACAAGGCCGAGGGTGACGACCTGGGCTCCACCACGCTGCAGTTTCGCTTCAACCCGCGCCGAGGCGACTTCGAACTGCTCGGCAAGGAAAGCGTCTGGACGGCACAAGGCCGGGTGGAGGGCCGCAGCAGCGTCAACTACCTGGCGGGCCGACTGGTGCGCCACGAACGCACCGCGGGTCGCCTCAAGGTGGCCGAAGACAAGCGGTTTGCCGTGCCGGCCCTGCCCGCGCTTCAGGGCTTTGATTGCGATACCTACGAGTCAGGGGGCCTGCCGTGAGCCCGCGCAGGCTCGGCGGGGCATGGCAGTGGGTCGGACCGCTGTGTGCGCTGATGTCAGCACTGGGATGGACCCTGCCTGCCGTTGCGGGCTCGCCTAGCGAGAGCCACGTCGCGCGGCCGGGCTTGTTCTTTGCGTGGCTGGTCCCGCAAGGCGACCCGGTGGTCGTGCGCTTTGACGACCCAGCCCTGCTGCGGCAACTGGTGCAGCACTGCAACGCGGGCAAATCCGTGGTCGCGCTGCAAACGGGCATCCGCTACCCGTGCACGGCCGAGGCTTTCAAGACCCCGACTGGCGATACCGACGCGCAGACCGCGGGCATCACCGTGCTGGCTCCGGCACGCCAGAGCGACCGCTGGGAGCACGCGCTGTTCTCGCTGGCGCCGCCCGCCACGCCCCGGTGGGACGTGCGCCCTCTGAAGCCTGATGCGCGCACGGCGCTGCAAGCCTACCTGCAGGCCCAGCCGCAGCGCTTTGCCTGGCTGCAACCCACCTTGCAATGGAGCGCAGCCGTGGCCGTACGTCAGCCCGGCGCGGAAGCCGCGCGCGAGACGCTGGTCGTTCCGGGCCGGACGGTGCGCAAGCCCGAGGTCTTCTACCAGGCCCAGCGGCACCACGTCTTTGTGCGCGACCAGGGCACGCACGCCTACCTGGGCGAAGTGCCCGGCACCCCCGGCAGCTATGTGGACGTGGACGGCAGCGACCTCCCGGGGCTGGTGGTGTCTGAAGGCTGCGACGGCTGGTGCATCAGCCTCTGGAGCCTCAGGGGCGGGCTGCGGCCCATCGGGCGCTTCGGCGGACACTGACGAGCGCGGAGGTACCGCCGCACTGGTCGGCAGATTGGCGGGTTGGCGGGGAAAGGAACTGCGCGGCGGGATGCACGCATCCTGAACACCGAACGCTATGATTTTGATAGCTGTTCGTGCTTGATTTTGAAGCACGAGCAGCACAAATGGCCTCGAACTTCGGGAGACATCGCCAGGCTTCACATCCCTGTCACAGGCCCGCCGCACCATGCGGCGCATCTGCTACAACCCCAGGACGCTGACCATGCCCGGTCATTCCACCTCCCACACCCTTTCACGCAACTCCCACCGCATGGGCATCGCCGCACTCGCACTGGCCGTGGTCGGCCTGATCACCGCCTGTGGCGGATCGGGCGACACGCCCAAGGCCGAGCCGCTGGATGTGACCATCCTGCACATCAACGACCACCACTCCACGCTGGAGAACCGGTCTCGCACACTGCAGCTGGCTGCAGGCGGTGCCGCCCCAGTGGCCGTGGCGGTGGATGCGGGCGGTTTTGCCCGCGTCACGGCCGCGATCAGCGAGTTGGAAAAGCAGTCCGTGAACGTGCTCAAGCTGCACGCGGGCGATGCGATCACGGGCACGCTGTACTTCAACCGCGCCGGGGCCGACGGCGAGGCCGATGCGGCGCTGATGAACACCGTGTGCTTTGACGCCTTCACGCTGGGCAATCACGAATTCGACAAGGGCGACAGCGGGCTCAAGGGCTTTCTGGACCTGCTGCGCAAGGGCACTTGCAAGACGCCGGTGCTCAGCGCCAACGTGCAGTTTGGCGCGGGCTCGGCCCTGCACCCCAGCCGCGCGCCGGGTTACGTAAGCCCCTCCACCGTGCTGGAGCGCGGCGGCCAGAAGATTGGCGTGGTGGGCCTGACGATTGCGCAGAAGACCAAGGCCTCGTCCAGCCCCGACGCCGACACGCAGTTTGAAGACGAAACCACCGCGGCGCAGCGCGAGATTGACCGCTTGCGCGCCACCGGCATCAACAAGATCGTGCTGCTCAGCCACATGGGCTACGACTACGACCGCCAAGTGGCAGCGCGCCTGAGCGGCGTGGATGTGGTGGTGGGGGGCGACTCGCACACCCTGCTCGGGCCCGATACGCTGCGCAGCACCGGCGTGGGCTCACCCGCTGGGGCCTACCCCACGCGCACCACCGACAAGGACGGCAAGCCCGTCTGCATCGTGCAGGCCTGGGAATACGCACAGGTGGTGGGCGAACTCAAGGTACGCTTCAACGCCGAGGGCGAAGTCACGTCGTGCACCGGCACGCCGCATGTGCTGATCGGCGACGACTTCAGCATCGGCGGCAAGCCCGCCACCGACGCCGAAAAGGCCGCCCTGCGGGCCAGCGCCGCCGCCAGCGGCGTGCTGCGCGTCACCCCCCCGTCGGCCGCTGCCACCAGCACGCTGCAGCCCTTCAAAGACCGCGTGGCCGTGTTCAACCGTACCCAGGTCGCAGTGGTGCCGCAAGAGCTGTGCTCGCGTCGGGTCCCCGGCGGCGTTGGCTCGGTGGACTACAGCCGCTCCAGCGCGGCCTGCAACGCCGAAGGCAGCGTGAGCCTGCGCGGCGGCGACATCCAGCAACTGGTGGCGCAGGCCTATCTGGACGTGGCCAACGCTCGCTACGGCGGAGCCGACATTTCGCTGCAAAGCGGCGGCGGCGTGCGCATCCCGCTGCAGGGCACGGTCACGGCCGCGCAGGTGATCCAGGTGCTGCCCTTCGGCAACATGCTGTTCCGCCTTGACGTAACGGGCCAGGAAGTGAAAAGCATGCTGGAAGACGGCCTGGAGGCCGTGTACGGCCCGGGCGGCTCCACCGGCCCCTACCCCTACACGGGCGGCCTGCGCTTTGACGTGAACGCCAAGGCTGCCTTCGGCCAGCGCGTGAGCGCCATTGAGGTGCGCAACCCCGCCACTGGCACCTGGGGCCCGCTGGACCCGGCCAAGACCTACAAGCTGTTCGTGCTGAGCTTCAACGCCACCGGCGGCGACGGCTACAAGACCCTGGCCGCCGTACCGGCTGCGCGCCGCCTGGACATCGGCGTGCTCGATGCCGATGTGTTCTTCAGCTTCATCGAACGCCAGGCCAAGGACGCCACCACCGGTCTGCCGGTACTGCGCCGCCTGCCGGTGGAGCAGTACAGCACGCGCAACTTCAGCGGGGTGAACTGAAGCGGGGCAAGCCCGGGCGCATCACGTTGCGCATCTGATGCTTTTGGGTCACTCGTGCTGGCGATACAAGCACGAACAGCTATCAAAATAATAGCAATCTTCCAGCCGTAAGGGCGTATGACGCCCCAATGCAAAGGCCGCCCCGAGGGGCGGCCTTTGTGCATGTGGGATTGCCGGGATTGCGCCTACAGACGGTACGGCCAGTCCCAACTCAGACGCGCGTCAGATGCGCCCCTCTTCCACCGCGTGGCAGGCGATGCGGATGCCGCCGATGTTCTTGAGCTGCGGGCGCTCGTTGCGGCAGCGGTCGTTGGCGTGCGGGCAGCGCGGGTTGAAGGCGCAGCCGGGCGGCGGGTTCAGCGGGTTGGGCACTTCGCCCTGCACTGGCGTGCGTGCCTTGCCCGTGTCGTGCATCTTGGGGATGGCATCGAGCAGCATGCGCGTGTAGGGGTGGCGCGGCGCGCTGAACAGCGTGTGCTTGTCCGACAGCTCCACCAGACGGCCCAGGTACATCACGCCGACCTGATCGCTCACATGGCGCACCACGGCCAGGTTGTGCGAGATGAACAGGTAGGTGAGCTGCTGCTTGCGCTGCAGGTCCTTCATGATGTTGAGCACCTGCGCCTGCACCGACACATCGAGCGCGCTGGTGGGTTCGTCGCAGACCAGAAATTCAGGCTGCGTGGCCAGGGCGCGCGCAATCGAAATGCGCTGGCGCTGCCCGCCCGAGAACTGGTGCGGGTACTTGACCATGTCCAGCGGCGACAGGCCCACGGACTTGAGCAGCTCGCCCACGCGCTCCTTGAGCGCAGCCTTGTCGGTGATGAGACCGTGCTCGCGCAGCGGCTCGCCGATGATGTCTTCCACCAGCCAGCGGGGGTTCAGGCTCGCGTACGGGTCCTGGAAGATCATCTGGATGCGGCGGCGCATCGCCTGCGCGTTGCCGCCCTTGAAGGCGGCGTGCGCGTCCTGGCCGTCGAAGGTGAGGCCGCCGCGCGTGGGCTCGTACAGGCCCACAAGCAGGCGGGCCACCGTGCTCTTGCCGCAGCCCGATTCGCCGACCAGGGCGAGCGTCTTGCCCTTTTCGATCTCGAAGCTCACACCGTCCACCGCATGCAGGAAGGTGCGGGGCTTGCGCTCAATCACGCGGTTGAGCCAGGGGGCCGAGACGTCGAAGGTCTTGGCCAGGTCGTGGGCCTGCACCAGCGGTGCACCCGTCTTGGCGGTCGTGTTCGCGCTCATGCCGTCACCCCCGTGCGGGCGGCTGCGGCGGGGGCCGATGCGCCGTCGTGCAGCCAGCAGGCAGCCTTCGTGGCACCGGCGGGCATCAGGTCAGGGCGCTCGGCGGTGCAGCGGTCGAACGTGCGGGTGCAGCGCGGGTTGAAGGCGCAACCCTTGGGAATGGCGTTGAGGCGGGGCATGGCTCCGTCGATCTGGTTGAGGCGTTCGCGGTCCTGGTCCATGTCGGGGATGGAAGCCATCAGACCAGCGGTATAGGGATGTGCGGGGTGGTTGATGACCTCGTGCACGGGGCCGATTTCGGCAATGCGGCCCGCATACAGCACGGCCACGCGGTCGCAGGTTTCGGCGATCACACCCATGTCGTGCGTGATCAGCATCACCGCCGCACCGCGCGATTTGCAGATGTTCTTGAGCAGCGTGATGATCTGCGCCTGAATGGACACGTCCAGCGCCGTGGTGGGCTCGTCGGCCACGATGAGCTTGGGCTCGGCTGCCAAAGCCAGTGCAATCACCACGCGCTGGCGCATCCCACCCGAAAACTGGTGCGGGTAGTGGTCGATGCGCTGTTCGGCGGCGGGGATGCCCGTGTCTTTGAGCAGCTGAATGGCGCGCTGGCGCGCCTCGGCCTGGCTCACCGGCAGGTGCGTGACGATGGTCTCGATGAGCTGCTGGCCCACGGTGTACAGCGGGTTCAGCGAGGTCAGCGGATCCTGGAAGATCGCACCGATATGGCGGCCGCGGATGTGGCGCATCTCCTCGTGGCCGAGGTTGTCGATGCGCTTGCCCTCAAGCAGGATCTGGCCCGAAGCCACATGGCCCGGGGGCTCGAGCAGCCCGATGATGGCCGCGCCGGTCAGGGATTTGCCGGCGCCCGACTCCCCGACCACACCCAGGATCTCACCGGGTGCAATCGAGAAGGAAATGTCGTCCAGAGCGCGCAGGGTACCGCGGCGGTTCGGGAATTCGACAACGAGGTTTTTGACTTCTAGGAGGGACATATCGTCAGTGGTTCACAGTGCTGCACGTTGTAGGCCGAGGCGGCAACCGGCGCGGCTTGCACCAGTGCCGCCGCGCAAGGGCCGCCCCGCTGCGCTCGCGGCATCCCCCTGCTCGTATTGCGCGGCAATGCGAGAACGGAGGGATGCGGCGCAGCCGCTCAGGGGGGTGTCGCTCATCTTCAGCGCAGGCGGGGGTTGAGGGCGTCGCGCAGCCAGTCGCCCAGCAGGTTCACAGACAGGGCGATCAGCACCAGCATCAGGCCCGGGAAGACGGTGATCCACCATTCGCCCGAGAACAGGTAGTCGTTGCCGATACGGATCAGCGTGCCCAGCGACGGCGAGGTGGGCGGCGCGCCCACACCCAGGAAGGACAGGGTGGCCTCGGTCAGGATGGCGGTGGCCACCTGGATGGTGGCCAGCACCAGCACCGGCCCCAGCACATTGGGCAGCACGTGCTTGCGCATGATGCGCAGCGAAGAGACGCCCGTGACGCGGGCGGCCTGCACGTACTCCTTGTTGCGCTCCACCAGGGTAGAGCCGCGCACCGTGCGCGCGTACTGCACCCATCCGGTGAGCGAAATCGACACGATCAGCACGCCGAAGGCCAGTGTTTCGTGCGCATTGGGGAACAGCGCCCGGCCCACGCCTGCGATCAGCAGCGCCACCAGAATGGCCGGGAAGGACAGCATCACGTCGCACATGCGCATGAGCACGGCATCAATCCAGCCGCCGCGGAAGCCGGCCAGCAGGCCCAGCGTGACGCCGACGACCACGGACAGGGCCACCGAGGCCATGCCCACAATCAGGGAGATGCGAGCGCCGTAGATCAGCGCCGACAGGATGTCACGGCCTTGGTCGTCGGTGCCCAGCAGGTATTTGGTGGTGCCCTCTGGTGCCCAGGCGGGCGGCAAGCGCGCGTCCGACAGTTCCAGCGATGCCAGGTTGAACGGGTTGTGCGGTGCCACCCAACCCGCAAACAGCGAGCAGAAGATGCACACGGCAGCAATGGCGGCCGCCACCATGGCAACCGGGGAGGTTCGGAAGCTGTATCCGATGTCGCTGTCGAGCCAGCGGGCGAGAGTTGTTTTCATTGTGGGAAAGCAGTTGCGGGGGTGTGCCCGCAGCCTGGGTGAGGCTGCGGGCAGGCCCCTGGCTGACGGTGGTCAGTCAGGGTGCGGAAAAGCTCAGTTGGTGATGCTCATCCACTTGAAGGGCATGAAGTTGTCGGCCAGCTGCACGAGCTTGACCTTCTTGCTCACGCCCCAGGCCAGCGATTGCTGGTGCAAGGGCAAGTGACCAATGTCTGCGGCATGCAGGTCAAAGGCCTCCTTGATCATGGCGGCGCGCTTCGCCTTATCGGTCTCCGACTGGATCTTCATCGTCAGCTCGTCCACCTTGGGGTTGCAGTAAGAACCCAGGTTGAACTGGCCCGATCCTTTGTCGTCCACGCAGCGCACGAGCGCATTGAGTGCGTTGTGTGCGTCGTACGTGCCAGGCGTCCAGCCCAGCATGTAGAAGCTCGTGTCACGGCGCAGCACCTTGGGGAAGTACGTCCCCTTGGTTTCGGCCTGCAGATTGATCTTGACGCCCACGCGCGAGAGGTTCGCAGCCACGGCTTCGCAGATCTGACCGTCGTTCACATAACGATCGTTCGGGCAGTTCATCGTGACTTCAAAGCCGTTGGGATAGCCGGCTTCGGCCAGCAGCTTCTTCGCGGCTTCCGGGTCGTAGGGCAGGCGCTTGTTCTGCTCGGGCAGGAAACCATTGATACCGGGACCCACCAGCAAGGCCGTGGGATTGGACGCACCACGCATGACCACGCGCTTGATGCCTTCGATGTCGATGGCCTGATAGAACGCCTGACGTACGCGCTTGTCCTTGAACGGGTTCTTGCCCTTGACGTTGGAGTACAGCAGCTCGTCGCGCTTCTGGTCCATGCCGAGGAAGATGGTGCGCAGTTCGGGGCCGGTGACGGCACGGGTGTTGGCGCCAGCGTTCACGCGTGCGATGTCCTGCACCGGAATCGGCTCCATGACATCGATCTCGCCAGAAAGCAAGGCGGCCACCCGCGTCGCGTCGTTGCCGATCGGCGTGAAGACGATCTCCGTTGCGTTGCTCTCGATCGGGCCCCAGTAGCCGCCATGGCGGGCAAACACGGTGCGCACGTTGGGCTGGCGCTCGCGCACGCGGAACGGCCCGGTGCCGTTGGCGCGGAATGAGGCGGCATTCTCCACGCCCTTGCGGCGGTCCACCGGCTTGAGGGCCTGGTTCTCTTCGCAC
The DNA here is from genome assembly GCF_039540375.1 of Acidovorax lacteus. Classification (NCBI taxonomy): domain Bacteria; kingdom Pseudomonadati; phylum Pseudomonadota; class Betaproteobacteria; order Burkholderiales; family Comamonadaceae; genus Acidovorax; species Acidovorax lacteus. Next base: position 178,328 of record NZ_BAABEX010000004.1, on the reverse strand, counting down.
CACTTCTTGCTCATGATGTACACGAGTGAAATGACATCCGGCAAGATGGGGAACGGTGCCTTGGTCTCGATCTCGACCGTGTGGGCGTCGATCTTGCGCACTTCCTTGATGTCGTTGGTGTAGCTGCGCATGTCCGAGCCATCGCCCGCGGCACGGCCAAACGAGAACACCACATCGTCTGCGGTGAAGGGGCTGCCATCGTGGAAGGTCACGCCCTTGCGCAGCTCAAAACGCCACACGGTCGGCGAGGTCTGCTTCCAGGCCGTGGCCAGAGCCGGGCTCAGGCTCAGATCCTTGCCGCGCCCTACCAGAGGCTCATAGACGTTGCCCGTCACGCTCAACTGCAGCGACTCGTTGAGCGAGTGAGGATCGAGCGACAGGGCATCCCCCTGGTTGGCCACGCGAATGGTCTGTGCGTGTGCCACGCCGCTCGCGGCGGCCAGCGCTGTGCACAGCGCGGCGGCGACCATGGTGTAACGGAATTTCATGCGTTTCTCCTCGTTGTGGAAAAGTTTGCGAAGACGGTCGGCGTTGGAGACGTCGGCGTCCTGGAGCACGGTGCCCAGGCTGCTAGGGAGTGGCCAGCGGCATGGCCCGCTCGATCAGGCCTGCATGCAGGGCAGCACCCAGCGGCAGAATGTCGTCGTTGAAGTCGTATCGGCTGTTGTGCAGCCCGCCGCCACTGGCCCCTGTGCCCTGGCCGATACGCAGATACGCACCCGGTCGGGCCTGGAGCATGAAAGAGAAGTCCTCTGCACCCATGCTGGGCTCCAGGTCGCGCACCACATGGTCGGCACCGACCAGTGATTCGGCCACTTCGGCCGCAAACGTGGCTTCGTCCTCGGTGTTGATGGTCGCCGGGTAGATGCGCTCGTAGTGCACCGTTGCCGTCGCACCGAAACCCAGCGCGATGGCACTGCACAGATCCTTGAGGCGTTTTTCCACCAGGTCCTGCACAGCCGCGTCGAACGTGCGCACGGTGCCCACGATGCGGGCACTGCCCGGCAGCACGCTGAAGGCCCCCATGTCGCCCGCTTGCACGGCGCACAGGCTGATGACGGCGCTTTCGATCGGGCGCACATTGCGCGCCACGATACTCTGAGCGGCCGTGATGATGTGCGCCGCCACCAGGACCACATCGGTGGCTTGATAGGCATGGGCGCCGTGGCCACCACGACCCTGGATTTCAATCGTCACGCGGTCGGCCGCGGCCATCATTGCGCCCGGGTTCAAGCCCACAGTGCCCGGCTTCATGGCCGGCCAGTTGTGCATGGCATACACCGACTGCACAGGGAAGCGCTCAAACAGACCATCTTCGATCATGGCGCGAGCGCCCGCATAGCCCTCTTCTCCCGGCTGGAAGATCAAGACGGCCGTGCCATCGAAGTTGCGCGATTCCGCCAGGTAGCGCGCTGCGCCGACCAGCATGGTCGTGTGGCCATCGTGGCCACAGCCATGCATGAGGCCGGGCTTGCAGGACTTCCAAGCAAAGTCGTTGTGCTCACTCATGGGCAGAGCGTCCATATCCGCGCGAAGACCGATCATGCTGCCGCTGGAAGTGCTGCGACCGCGCACGAGCGCCACGATGCCCGTGCGGCCGATGCCCTCGTGGATTTCGTCCACACCACACACGCGCAGGGCTTCCCGTACGCGCCGCGCGGTGTAGACCTCCTCAAAGCCGAGTTCGGGGTGTGCATGCAGATCGCGCCGCAGTGCGGTCAGCTCCGGATGGAACTGCGCAATGTGCGCGAATGCTCGACCTCCCGCCCTCAGGCGCGGTGCCTGCATGTCAGTGGCCCCCTGCCTTGCCCACGCGCAGACGCGGATCGACAGCGAAGTACAGCAGGTCCACGATCAGGTTGATCACGACGAAGATCAGCGCGATCAGGCACAGATAAGCCGCCATCACGGGAATGTCCGCGAAGGTTACCGCCTGGATGAACAACAGGCCCATGCCAGGCCACTGGAACACGGTCTCGGTGATGATGGCAAACGCGATCAAACCGCCCAGTTGCAGGCCCGTAATCGTGAGCACCGGCACCAGCGTGTTCTTGAGCGCATGGCCGAAGTGGATGGCGCGGTTCGTCAGACCCCGGGCACGGGCGAACTTGATGTAGTCGGTGCGCAGCACCTCCAGCATCTCGGCACGCACCAGACGCATGATCAGCGTGAGTTGGAAGATCGCCAGCGTGATGGCTGGAAGGGTGATGTGGTGCCACCCCTTTGCCGTCAGCAAGCCAGTGCTCCACCAGCCCAGCTGCACGACCTCGCCGCGGCCAAAGCTCGGGAACCAGCCCAGCGTGACCGAGAACACCAGGATCAGCATGATGCCGATGAGGAAGGTAGGCAGCGAGACGCCCAGCAGCGAGAGCGTCATGAAGACCTGGCTCGAGAACGTACCGCGCTTGAGGGCTGCGTACACGCCCATCGGCACGCCGATCACCAGGGCCAGCGTGGCGGCGACGAGGGCCAGCTCCAGGGTGGCCGGGAAGCGCTCGGCGATGAGGCGCGAAACCTTCGCACCCTGCCGCAAGCTGAGGCCGAATTCGCCCTGTACGGCGTTCATGAGGAAGTGACCGAACTGAATGAAGAAGGGCTTGTCGAGGCCCAGCTCGGAACGCAGTTCGCGGATTTGTTCAGGGGTTGCGTCCTGACCGAGCAGGAACACCACGGGGTCCCCCACATACTGGAACAGCATGAAGGAGATGAAGGCCACCGTGACCATGACGATCACAGCCTGGATCAGGCGGCGCAGGATAAAGGCGAGCATCGGGAAATCGAGAGTGTGTTCGACACCGCGTCCGGGCCACTTATGGTGACCCCGACGCACAAAAGGGCGACATCATGCCCCAAAAGCAACCGGACCTGCGTTCGGCAGGTCCGGTGCTCAGGTCTCTGATTCCGGTCAGTTCACCTTGACCAGGCGCATGTCGATGCGGTTGTCCGCGCGGTGCACGAGGTCGATGTTCTTCTTCATGGCCCAGGGAATGACTTGGTCATGCAGCGGAATGTGGGAGACAGTGTCCGACGACAGTTGCAGGGCTTCCGTCAGCATGCGCGCACGAACCGGTGCGTCGGTCTCGGCCTTCACGCGGTCCACCAGGTAGTCCATGCGCTGGTTGCTGTAACGGCCCACGTTGTAGTTGCCGTCGCCTCCCTGGCCCACCGTACGCACCAGCGATTGCAGGCTGTAGAGCGCGTCGAAGGTGGGGACGCCCCAGCCCAGCATGTAGATGCTGGCTTCGTAGCGTTGGATCATCGGGAAGTACGTCACCAGCGGCATGGTACGCAGTTTGGCCTTCACACCGATACGCGACCACATGGCGGTCACAGCCTGACAAATGGCCTCATCGTTGATGTAGCGGTTGTTCGGGCAGGCGAAGTCCACTTCGAAACCATCCGGATAACCTGCTTCGGCCAGCAGCTTCTTGGCGGTGTCGACACTGTAGGGCAGGCGCTTGGCAACGCCTTCCGTCCAGCCTGCCACCTGGGGCGACACCAGTGCGCCCGTGGGCTTGCCCAGGCCACGCATGATGTTGCGCGAGATGGTGTCTGCGTCGATGGCGTGGTAGAGCGCCTTGCGCACACGCAGATCCTTGAGCGGGTTCTTGCCTTTGACGTTGGAGCCAGGCAGTTCGTCGCGGAACTGGTCCATGCCCAGGAAGATCGTGCGGTTCTCGACACCGTCGATAACCTTGAGATCGGCATTGGCGCGCAGGCGGCCCAGATCCTGGGGCGTTGGATCCAGCACCATGTCCACCTCACCCGACAGCAGCGCTGCAATGCGCGTGGCAGCCGACTTGATCGGGGTGTAGACGATCTCCGTTACGTTGCCGTCCATCTTGCCCCACCAGTTGGGGTTGCGCTTGAACACCATCTTGACGTCGGGCTGCCAGGATTCCAGCACATAAGGCCCGGTACCCATGGCATTGCGGTGTGCAAAGTTCTCCTCGGCAGCCTTCATGTCTTTGGGCTCAACCGACTTGTTCTTTTCAGCCCACGCCTTGCTCATGATGCGCAGTTCGGTCATCTGACGCAGCAGCACAGGGTTGGGCGACGACAGGAACACGTCAATGGTGTTGTTGTCAACTTTCGCCACGCGGCTGATGCCTTGCACGTATGGGGTGAAGTTCGAGGTCTTCGCCATGGCGCGCTGCAACGAGTACACGGCGTCATCAGCCGTGAAAGCCGAACCATCATGGAACTTCACGCCTTGGCGCAGCGTAAAACGCACCTGGGTGGGGCTAATCTCCTTCCAGGCCGTGGCGAGAACTGGCTCAACCTCAAACGTACGGCTGTTGTAGTACACGAGGCTCTCATAGACGTTGGCGTGCAGACCGTTCTGGAGCGCGTTGTTCTGCGAATGAATGTCCCACGTGGAGATTTCGCCTTGGCTGGCCCACTTGAAGGTTTTGGCATGCAGAGCGGGCGCAGCCAGAAGCGCAGCGGCAGCGGCCACGGTCAACAAACGGAGCTTGAGTTTCATGGAACCCTCTTAGGTAAAAGGTTTACTATGCAGTAAAAGGTTGCTCAAAGACCAACGGGAAATCCCTGAATCCCCGACTTGGTGCGGGGACATGATTCCTGCGTGAGCTTCCCGACACGCAAGGACGATGCCAGCCACAGATCTGCGAAAGGCAACTGCCTGCTGAGCACAGCCCCCTGCAGCTGTCGCCATCCACTTCATGGTGAAGATCTACGCCTTCAGGCTGCACCCGAATCCATCCCACAGCCGTCTTGGCTTCACCCCGAAGGCGAAGTGGTGCGGCGTTGCCAGCGCCAGGGACCTGGATTCATCATACGGATGCCATAGACCTTAGACGCTGCCACCGGGTCAAACGGGCGACACACACCGGACCGGCTGCGATGGAAGCGCTACCCTAGCTCTGACCATCTCCGCTTGTGATTCACTGGACACCCAATATCCACTGAAGGGTCAAGGCGCAAGAGCCATGTCATTGCGCCGCGAGCCAGAAGACAACCCACAGGGCGCACACCCTGTTTGAAGCAGAAAAAACAAAAGCCGCCCGAAGGCGGCTTTTGAAGCTTGAGTCGTCGAGCTGGCGAAGCCAGCTTTTCGATTAGAAGCTGTGGCGAATGCCCAGGTCGTAACCGTTGGAGTTGCTGCCAGCAGCGGTCACAGCACCGTTCAGAGCTTGAGCAGCGCCGTTCTTGTTGCTCACGTGAGCGTACGTTGCGTACAGAGCGGTGCGCTTCGACAGGTTGTGCACATAGCCCAGAGCCAGCTTGTTGGACTTGGGATCTGCGCCCACGGCCACATCGGTCTTGTAGGTCGAGTAAGCCAGACGGATTTCGCCTGCGCCGACGGGGATCAGACCACCGATCAGCCAGCCGCTGCCATCGGGAGCCGTAGCAGCCGAGTTGCGGTCTTGGTTGTAGTGAGCCATGACCTTGGCCATGCCCAGGTCGTACTGGCCGCCCAGGTTGAAGGTCTTGATGTTGCCGGCCAGGTACTTGGTGTCCGAGAAGGCGACAGCCACGTTGATGGGGCCGTTGGCGAAACCAGCGCGCAGGGCCAGGCCCGTGCCGTCCTTCTTGTTGGCGGCGTTGCTGGCGTTCTCACCCAGGTAGTACTGAGCTTGGCCGTAGAAACCACCCAGCTTGCCGGGCAGGAAGTAGCCGATGGAGTTCGAAGCGCGAACGGTCACGGGGCCGCCCAGGCTGGAGTTCAGGGTTTGGGTGGTGCCCACGCCGTTCGTGCCGAAGGGATCGAACACGGTCAGGTTCCAGAATTGGGGCGTGTAGTCACGGCCCAGACGCACTTCACCGAAGCCGCCGCTCAGGCTGACCGTCGAACGACGGTTGAACACCAGGCCGCCGCTGGCGCTAGCGCCAGTTGCTTGGTTGTTGGTGTTGGTCGAGCCGCCGGTGCCGTTGTCGTTGTTCACGCCAGCTTCCAGCCAGAAGGAAGCGGTCATGCCACCACCCAGGTCTTCCACGCCGCGGAAACCCAGACGGCTGCTGTTGTAGCCGGAGTTCGTCAGCTGCGAGCGGTTAGACACGCTGCCCGAACCGTAAGCGTAGGTTGCGTCCACCACGCCGAACAGCGTCACGGAAGATTGAGCCATTGCAGCGCCGGAGGCAGCCAGCACAGCCAGGGCAATCAGGGATTTTTTCATTGCGAGTTACTCCAAGGTTAAACATAGGGCGCCGGTACGGGGGGTCTTGGGTGGAGGCACCTGCTCAGTCCCGCCGGTTCCCCGGGCCAACCTCCTGGTGGGGAAGTTGCTCCTATTGCACCAGAGCCCGCCCGGTTTCGCAAAGGAAATCGCCGACCAAGCCGAGGAAACGGGGTTTTCGTTGCAGTGTTGCAACATTTCTCTGAGACGCAGGAAAATCGGTCTCCAGAGCAGGAAAGGCCTACGCCCCGCACCCAACCAAATGTGAGCAAGTGCAAATGATGTTTCTGCCAAAGCTTGGAGATTGACACCCATGGACCGGTTTCTGAATGCTGCCGACTCAGCCCTGCGCACGTTGTTTGCGCCTGCGCGCGGCCACGCTCCGCGACCCGCAGCCGAGGCAGACGCTGCCGAACTTACGGCAGCGGAGCAACGCTTGTCTGGCGCACTGATGCGGGTGAACCATGTGGGCGAGATCTGTGCCCAGGCGCTTTACACCGCTCAGGCCATGGTGACGCGGGATGCGGGCTTGCGCGACCACTTGCTGCAGGCAGCCCGAGAGGAAACCGACCATCTCGCCTGGACCGAGCAACGGTTGAAAGAACTGGACGCGCGGCCGAGCCTACTCAATCCCTTGTGGTACGCGGGGGCATTCGCACTTGGAGCGGTGGCAGCCAAGGTGGGCGACCGCGTCAGTCTGGGTTTTGTCGTTGAGACCGAGCGACAGGTATCAGAGCACCTGGGCAGTCACCTGGTGCGCCTGCCGGTGGCAGATTCGGCTTCACGCGCCATCGTCGCGCGAATGAAAGCCGACGAGGAACGACATGCCGAGGAGGCCCTGGCCGCCGGAGCCGCCGAACTACCGCGCCCTGTGGCTGCGCTCATGCGTGCCGCCGCCAAGGTCATGACGACGACAGCGCACCATCTTTGAGCATTCGCAAAGCGGTACACCCCGATCCGGGACAGGCAGCCGCCCTCCGGCGGAGAGAGCCGCGAGGCGGCGGGCCCGCCGAACCCGACGCGACTCGGAGTGCTGTGCGCCTGCGCAACCGACAGGCGCGGCGGGCTGCCGGGCTCAACACGCCCAGAAGGCTCAGGCCTCAACCAGATCAAACCCGGTGGTGATCTCGGCCGTCTTGCCCAGCATGATGCTGGCCGAACAGTATTTTTCGTGGCTCATGGCAATGGCCCGCTCCACCGCAGCGGGCGGAATGCCCTTGCCAGTGACGGTGAAGTGCATGTGAATGCGGGTGAACACCTTGGGATCGGTCTCGGCGCGCTCCGACGTGAGCTTGACCGAGCAGCCGCGCACATCGTGCCGGCCGCGCTTGAGGATCAGCACCACGTCGTAGGCCGTGCAGCCGCCCGTGCCTGCCAGCACGGTTTCCATGGGCCGAGGGGCCAGGTTCTGGCCGCCATTGCGCGGCTGCTGGGCATCGGGCGCCCCATCCATCACCAGCACGTGACCGCTGCCGGTCTCGGCCACAAAACCCATGGCCGAGCGCGTCCCTGCGCCTGCGGTCCAGCTGACTGTGCATTCCATATGACTCCGAACTCCTGAGGGTTGAACGACGAAAACAAGGCCATGCGCGCAGGCCCGTACGGTGGGGCGCTGCGCATGCGCGGTGCGATGTTGCTTTTTTTCACCACAGCCGGCGCAAGGCCCCGACCCCATCACGGGAATGTTGCAACGCAACAAACTGACGCTACACTGTACCCATGCGTGGCAATGGCCCGCACCGATTGTCTCCTCCATCTCCTCAAAGGATGGATTCAGCCCCAGGCCTCACGGCCCGGGGCTTTTTTTTGCCCCGGGCCGGGCCGCATCGTGCCTCCCCCCGGGGTGCCACAGTGCCACGCCCTATGATGTGTGCCCCGCGACGCCACTGCCGCCGCGCTGCGACACCTGCCCCGCCATGACCGCCGAAGCCCTGACCCCGTCCGACTATCTCAAGAAAATCCTCACGGCCCGCGTGTACGACGTGGCGGTCGAATCGGCGCTGGAGCCCGCCCGCAGCCTCAGTCGCCGTCTGCACAACAAGGTGCTGCTCAAGCGCGAAGACCAGCAACCGGTGTTCAGCTTCAAGCTGCGCGGTGCTTACAACAAGATGGCCCACCTGTCGGCCGAGCAACTGGCGCGCGGCGTGATCTGCGCATCGGCCGGCAACCACGCCCAGGGCGTGGCCATGAGCGCGCAGCGCTTGGGCGCGCGCGCCGTGATCGTGATGCCCACCACCACGCCGCAGGTCAAGATCGACGCCGTGCGCACGCTGGGCGGCGAGGTCGTGCTGCACGGCGACAGCTATTCCGACGCCTACCAGCACGCCGTACAGCTCGAACGCGAGCAGGGTCTGACCTTCGTGCACCCGTTCGACGACCCCGACGTGATCGCCGGGCAGGGCACGATTGCCATGGAAATCCTGCGCCAGCTGCAAAGCCTGGGCAGCAACCGGCTCGACGCTGTGTTCGTGGCGATTGGCGGCGGCGGACTGGTCAGCGGCGTGGCCAACTACATCAAGGCCGTGCGGCCTGAGGTGCGTGTGATCGGCGTACAAATGAACGACTCGGACGCGATGATCCAGTCGGTGCGCAACGGCGCGCGCGTCACGCTGCCCGATGTGGGTCTGTTCTCGGACGGTACGGCCGTCAAGCTCGTGGGCGAAGAGACCTTCCGCATCGCCAGCGGCCTGGTGGACGACTACATCACGGTGGACACCGATGCGGTGTGCGCGGCCATCAAAGACATCTTCGTGGACACGCGCAGCATCGTCGAGCCTGCGGGCGCACTGGCCGTGGCCGCTATCAAGCAGTACGTGACCACGCACAAGACCAAAGGCGAGACCTACGCCGCCATCCTGTGCGGCGCGAACATGAACTTCGACCGGCTGCGCTTCGTGGCGGAGCGCGCCGAGGTGGGCGAAGAGCGCGAGGCCCTGCTGGCCGTGACGATTCCCGAAGAGCGCGGCAGCTTCCGCCGCTTCTGCGAAGTGGTGGGCGGCCTGCCCGGCGGCCCGCGCAACGTGACCGAGTTCAACTACCGCATCAGCGACGAAAAACGCGCGCATGTGTTCGTGGGCCTGACCACGCAGGGCCGGGGCGAGTCGGAAAAGATCGCGCGCAACTTCAGCCGCCACGGCTTCGAGGCGCTGGACCTGACCCACGACGAACTGGCCAAGGAACACCTGCGCCACCTGGTGGGCGGGCATTCGGCGCTGGCGCACGACGAGCGGCTGCTGCGCTTTGTGTTCCCCGAGCGGCCCGGGGCGCTGCTCAAATTCCTGAGCCTGATGCAGCCCACCTGGAACATCAGCCTGTTCCACTACCGCAACCAGGGCGCAGACTACGGCCGCATCCTGGTGGGCATGCAGGTGCCCGCCGAAGACACCGCCACGTTCGACGCCTTTCTGGCCACCCTGGGCTACCCCTACGTGGACGAGACGGCCAACCCGGCGTACCGGCTGTTCCTGCGCGCGCAGTGATGCGCTGGCAGCGCCGCGCAGCCCCTGGGCTTGGAGTGTTTTGGGCTGCTCGCGCTTGAAATTCAAGCACGAGCAGCTATCAAAATAATAGCAATCAAGTTTCTGAACGCCTGACCCCGTGAGCCCCGTGCAAGCCCTGCGCCACTACCTGCTGGCGCTGCAGTTCTTCACCCGGGTGCCGGTCACCGGGCGGCTGGCGGCCTGGGTGGGCTACAGCCCGGCCATGCTGCGCGCCAGCGCCGCGCACTTTCCGGGCATCGGCTGGCTGGTGGGTCTGTGGGCCATGGCCGTGTACGCCGCCACATGGGCGCTGCTGCAACCCCTGCCCTTTGCGCCGCTGGTGGCCGCCGTGGCCTGCACCGTGGCCACGGTGCTCATGACAGGCGGCTTCCATGAGGACGGGCTGGCCGATGTGGCCGACGGCCTGGGCGGGAGCCTCGACCGGGAACGCGCGCTCGACATCATGAAAGACTCGCGCATCGGCGCTTTCGGGGCCATGGCCCTGGTGCTGGCGCTACTGGCCAAGGTGTCGCTGCTGGCCGCACTGGGCAGCACACCCGGTGGCCTGCTGCCCGCACTCGGGGCCCTGCTGGGCGCGCATGTGCTGTCGCGCCTGTGGCCGCTGGGCCTGGTGCGAAGCCTGCCCCACGTGGGCGACACCGCGCGCTCCAAAAGCAAGCCGCTGGCCGACCAGATCAGCGGCAGGGCGCTGATGGCCGCGGTGCTGTGGGTGTTGCCGGTGCTGGTGCTGCTGGCCTGGCACTGGGGGCTGGTGCCCGTGATGGTGGCCGCTGCCGCCAGCGCCGCCGCTGCGGGCTGGATGCGCCGATGGTTCCGCCTGCGGCTCGGGGGCTTCACCGGCGACTGCCTGGGCGCCACCCAGCAGGTGGGTGAACTGGCCTTCTACCTGGGCCTGGCCGCAGCGCTGGCCCGCAGCCTGGCATGAGCGAGCCCTCAGACCGGCGGCTGTGGCTGGTGCGGCATGCGCAGCCGCACATCGCGCCCGGCGTCTGCTATGGCCGGCTCGACGTGGCCGCCGACCCGCTGGCCACGCAGCAGGCCTCGGCCGCCCTGGCCGCAGCGCTGCCGCCAGCGGCGCAGGTGCTCACCTCCCCGGCCCAGCGCTGCACGGCGCTCGCTGCCGCCTTGGCCGAACTGCGCCCGGCCCTGGCGGCACAGACCGACTACGCCTTGCAGGAATTGCATTTCGGCACCTGGGAAGGTCAGTCTTGGGACACCATCGGCCCCGTGGCCCTGGACGCCTGGACCGCCGACTTCGCCCACCATGCGCCCGGCGGCGGCGAAACGCTGGCCGCCATGCTGCAGCGCGTGCAGGCCGCGCTGGCCCGCGCAGGCCATGCGCCTTGCCGGGAGGTGGTGTGGATCACCCACGCCGGGGTGGCCCGCTGCGTGCACCATCTGCTGCGCCATCCGCTGCCCAGTGATCTGCACACCCTGCGCATCGCCGCCGCCGACTGGGCCTGGCCCGCACCGGCCTGGGGCGGCTGGACGGTGCTGGCGCTGCCACCCGACGCCGCGGCTTGAGATGGCAGTGGGCTGCGCCCGAAAGCGTGAAAAAGCGAAGGGTGAAGGGCGAAGGGCGCGAATGCCGCCGGCAGCACCCAGCCGGCAACACACCCTTCAGGGCTTGCGCGGCACTTCGAGCGTGACGGTGGCCGGGCCCTCGGCCGAAGGCCCCAGGCGCGCCTCACGCGGGCCCAGCGCCACGAGCCAGAGCGCACCGTCCACCGGCTGGCCCACGCGCACCGGCTTGGGCGGCTGACCGTCCACGGCGATCAGCGCCGCTCCGCCGCCGCTCTGGCGACCCGACAGCACCCCCAACAACGCAAACCGGCTCGACACCGGAGCCGACGGAGCGACGGCAGCCGGGCCGGCTGCAGCGCCCATCACGCCCAAAGCCCGCGCCATGGCCTGTGCGTCGGCCGTGCTGGCCGCAGGCGCACCCACAGGCGGCACCGCCAGGCCCTGCGGCTGGGCCGACAGGCGCAGCCCCCAATAGACCAGGCTGGAACCTGCCAGCGCCCAGACGACCCAAGTGCCCAGGCGCGTGCCCCAGTTGCTGCGTGATTTCGTCACCATGCGGCGATTATGATTGACCCGACCCCAGCCCGAGCGAGACCTTCCGCCGTGAACCCAACCTCTCTTCCGACCCCGATGCGCCTGCACCCACTGGCCCGCCGCCTGGCGCGCGGCTTCACCCTGATCGAGATCATGGTGGTGCTGGTCATCATCGGCATCCTGGCGGCCCTGATCGTGCCCAACGTGCTCGACCGCACGGACGACGCCCGCAGCACCGCCGCCCGCACCGACATCACCAACATCGTGCAGGCGCTCAAGCTGTACAAGCTCGACAACCAGCGCTTCCCCACGGCCGAGCAGGGCCTGCAAGCGCTGGTGGCCCGCCCCACGAGCGGTCCGATTCCAGGCAACTGGAAGCCCTATCTGGAAAAACTGCCCAACGATCCCTGGGGCCGTCCTTACCAATACCTGAACCCCGGCATCAAGGGCGAGGTCGACGTGATGTCCTTCGGGGCCGACGGCCAGTCGGGCGGAGAAGGAAAGGACGCCGACATCGGCAGCTGGCAGTGACAGTGGCCCCCACGGTCGCGCACTGCGTGTCGCTCCCTGCCCCCCAAGGGGGCCGCGTTGCGCCTTGGGGCGGCCCAGCGGCGCAACCTGTGGCCCCCACGGTCGCGCACTGCGTGTCGCTCCCTACCCCCCAAGGGGGCCGCGTTGCGCCTTGGGACGGCCCAGCGGCGCAGCCTGTGGCCCCCACGGTCGCGCACTGCGTGTCGCTCCCTGCCCCCCAAGGGGGCCGCGTTGCGCCTTGGGACGGCCCAGCGGCGCAACCTGTGGCCCCCACGGTCGCGCACTGCGTGCTACCCCCTGCAGGCCAGGAGAGCAGCGCTGCGTCGACCCCGATCGGTCGCCACAGCGCGCTGCGGCGGCGTGGGCGTGGTTTCACACTGCTCGAGTTGCTGGTCGTGCTCACGCTGATCGCGCTCACGGCCGCCAGCGCTACGCTGGCGCTGCGTGACAGCAGCCAGGCGGTGCTGGAACGCGAGGCCGTGCGCCTGGCGGCGCTGCTCGAATCGGCGCGGCAACAATCGCGCACCAACGGCACACCGGTGCGATGGGTCGCCCAAGGCCAAGCGTTTCGTTTTGAAGGCCTGGTGGGCTCCAGCCTGCCCGGCCAGTGGCTGGACGCAGGCACGAGCCCGCAGGGCACCACCGTGCTGGTGCTGGGGCCCGAGCCGCTGATCGCCGCTCAGCAGGTGTTGCTGGTACATGCCGCAGCCCCGGGGCGCACCTGGCGTGTGGCCACCGACGGGTTGCGACCCTTCACCGCCGAAGCGCTGCCATGAGCACGCCCTGCACGGCGCGGCGGCTTGCGCGCGGCTTCACGCTCATCGAGGTGCTGGTGGCCCTGGGCATTGTGGCCATTGCCTTGCTGGCCGGCACCCAGGCCACCAGTGCGCTCACGCGCAACGCCGCCCGCCAAAGCGATGTGCTGCTGGCCCATCTGTGCGCGGAGAACGAACTCATCAAAACCCGGCTGTCGCGCCAATTGCCCCCGGTGGGCGACAGTCTGCAGCCCTGTGAACAGGCCGGACGGCGCTTTGACGTGAGCTTGGTGGTGCGTCCCACCCCCAACCCCGGCTTTCGCCGCGTGGACGCGCAGGTGCTGGACGCAGGCACCCCGGTGCTGCGGGTCTCGACCATTGTGGGGCGGTACTGATGTCGGCCCGCCGCAGTCCGCGTGCCGCAACGCCCCGCGTACTGCGGGCGCGCGGCTTCACACTGATCGAAGTGCTCGTAGCCATCGGTGTCATGGCGCTGGTGGCATTGCTGAGCTGGCGGGGCCTGGACGGCATGGCCCGCGCACAGGAGCAGACGCGCACCCGCGCCGACCAGTTGCTGGTGCTGCAATCTGCGCTGGCACAGTGGGGCACCGATCTGGACGCGCTGCTGAACCTGCCGCAGACCACGCCGCTCGACTGGGACGGCCAGGTGCTGCGACTCACGCGCAGCGCGTCGGGTGCGCCGGACGAAGGGGCGCTGGTGGTGGCCTGGACACGGCGGATCGAGCAAGGCCAGCCGCAGTGGCTGCGCTGGCAGTCGCCGCCGGTGCGCACGCGCGGTGAATGGCAACAGGCCTGGCAGCAGGCAGCGCTGTGGGCGCGCAACCCGGGCGATGCCGAGCGGCGGCGCGAAACGGCTTTGCTGCCGCTGCAGGGCTGGCAGATCTTCTACCACCGTGGCGGCACGTGGACGAACCCGCTGTCCAGCGCAGGCGAAGGCGCTGCCACCGTGCCCGACGGCGTGCGCCTGCAGATCGAGCTGCCTGCCGGTCAACCGCTGACGGGCCTGATCACGCGCGACTGGCTGTCGCCCGCCTACTCCGGAGAACGCTCATGAGCGCGGCACGCACGGCTTTGCGCACACGCACTCGCCGCCTGCACGCGCGCGGAGCCGCGCTGCTCGTCGCCATGCTCACCGTGACCCTGGTCGCCACCTGGGCAGCGGCGGCGCTGTGGCAGCAGTGGCGTGCGGTCGAGGTCGAAACCGCCGAACGCGCACGTGTGCAGGCCTCCTGGATTCTGGTGGGCGCGCTCGATTGGTCGCGCCTGATCCTGCGCGAGGATGGACGGACTGGCGGCCCTGACCATCTGGCCGAGCCCTGGGCGGTGCCACTGGAAGAAGCCCGCCTGTCCACCTTCCTGGCGGCCGAGCGCAACGTGGCCCAGGCCGACGACGCCAGCACCGACACCACCGAAGCCTTCCTGTCGGGGCAAATCCTGGACCTGCAGGCACGGCTCAACATCAACAGCCTGCTGGACGGCGGGCAGTTGCAGGCCGGAGCCTACAAACAGTTCACGCGGCTGTTCGAACGTCTGGGCCTGCCGCCGCAACACCTGGCGCTGCTGATCGACGGCCTGCGCCGTGCGCAGGCCCCCGTCACCGCGGGCAGCAGCGCAGCCGACGCACCGCTGCTGCCGCGCCGCGTGGAGCACCTGGGCTGGCTGGGCCTGCCCCGCAGCACCGTCGATGTGCTGGCCCCCCACGTCACCTGGCTGCCGGTGGCCACGGGCGTGAACCTGAACACGGCGGGCGTGGACGTGCTGTGGGCCGCCATCGACGGAATCGACATGGCCGGCGCGCAAAAGCTGGTGCAGGCCCGGGAGATGCGCCATTTCAAGGGCTTCGAGGACGTGAAAGCCCTGGTGGGCGCGAATGTGGAGCTCAACGGCACCAACCATGTGGTGCAGTCGCGCTTTTTCGAGGTGCGGGGCCGCCTGCGGCTGGAGCAGACCCTGGTGGACGAGCGTTCGGTGGTGGAGCGCATCGGCCAGCAGACGCGGGTGCTGTGGCGCGAGCGCGGCAGCTTCGACCGGCCGGTGGCGCCCGCCATGCGCTGAGGCCTCCATGGTCATCTGCGCCCCCTACAATGGCCCGCACCGCCCATGAGCACCCTGATCCTTCACCTTCCGCAGGCACTGCCCGGCCCGTCCACCCGCTACCGCTACGCCGTCACGGCCGACGGCCACCAGCTGCTGCGCCACGACATGGCAGCCCCGTCGCTGCTCCCGGAGCCTGGACGCCCCGGCGAGATCGTGGCCGTGGTTCCGGCGCAGGCCTTGTCGTGGCACCGCGTGCCGCTGCCCCCCGGGCTGCCCCTGGGCACGCACCAGCCCTCGCCCCGCTTGCGCGCTGCCCTGGAGGGCCTGCTCGAAGAACGCCTGCTGGACGAACCGGCGCAGCTGCATTTCGCCCTGCAGCCCGATGCGGGCCACGGAAGCCCCTGCTGGGTCGCCGTGTGCGAGCGCGCATGGCTGAGCGCCCATCTGCAGGCCCTGGAGGCCGCTGGACGTCCGGTGTCGCGCGTGGTGCCCGAATTTGCACCGGGCGCCACCGAACACGGCGGCCGGCAGTGCACCGCCCTGGGCACCGAAGACGACGCGCGCCTGGTGGTGTGCGGCCCCAGCGATGACGACGCCGTGCTGCTGCTGCCGCTGGCCATGGCCAGTGCTTGGGTACAGCACAGCCCCGACACGCCAACACCCGAAGTGCAGGCAGAGCCCGCGGTGGCGGCCCAGGCCGAGCGGCTGCTGGGCCGGCCGGTGCGACTGCAATCGCTGGACGAACGGCTGATGGCCGCTGCACGAGGCCGCTGGGACTTGGCGCAGTTTGAACTGGCCAGCTCGGCACAGCGCCGCGCCATGCGCCAGGCGGCGGGCGTGGCGTCGAGCTTCCTGTATGCACCGCAATGGCGGGCCGCACGCTGGGGCGTGTGCGCCCTCGTGGCCGCCCATCTGGTCGGCCTGAACGCATGGGCCTGGCAGGAACGTCAAAGCCTGCAGGCCAAGCAGGTGGCCGTGCGCGCGACCTTGCAGCAGACCTTTCCCAAGGTGCAGGTGGTGGTGGACGCGCCCGCACAGATGGAGCGTGAGGTGGCCTTGCTGCGCCAGGCCGCGGGCCAGCTGGGCCCGCGCGACGCCGAATCGCTGCTGGCCGGCCTGGCGCGTGCGCTGCCCGAGGGACGCACGCCCACCGCCATGGAATACAGCGGCACCGAGCTGCGCCTGCAAGGGCTGAGCCTCGCGCCCGACGAACTGCAGGTGGTGCAGTCACGGCTGCAGCCACTGGGCCTGCGCCTGCGGGACGAAGCCGGTCGCCTGGTGCTGCAGGCCGATGGCCCGCGTTGACTTTGTTGCACACACCTGTTCCATCGACCATGCCCGCTGCCACCGCTTCGCATACCGATTACGCCCTGACCGCACTGCGCGGGCGCTGGACCCAGCTGGCCCCGCGCGAACAGATGCTGGTAGGAGCTGCCGGTGTGCTGGTGCTGCTGACCCTGCTGTGGTGGGTGGCCCTGGCCCCCGCTTTGCAGACGCTGCGCAGTGCCCCGGCGCGCCACGCCGCGCTCGACGCCGAGTTGCAGCGCATGCTGCAACTGCAGGCCGAGGCGCGCCAGCTGCAGGCCCTGCCGCAGGCCAGTGCGGGCGATGCGGCCGCGCAGCTGCGCAGTTCGCTGGCGCAGCGGCTGGGCGCACAGGCGCAGATCAGCGTGGCCGGTGACCGCGCGACGGTACAGCTCAAGAGCGCCTCGGCCGACGGCCTGGCCCAATGGCTGGCCCAGGTGCGCAGCAACGCACGCGCTGTGCCGCTCGAGATGCGCCTGTCGCGCAGCAGCGCTGGGGGCAACGCAGCCGCCGCTGACAGCCCGCGCTGGGACGGCACCATCGTGCTCGGTCTTCCAGGCGCCCGCTGAAACCAGAATCTTCGAGCCGCTCCGATGCTCCGCCGCACCGCCAGCCCGCCCCTGAGCCGACGCCCGGCACCGCCGCGCGCGGACGCGGCACGCGTGCGGGCGCCCTGGGCATGGGCTGCGCTGGGGCTGGCCATGGGCGCGCTGCCTGCACTGCTGGTGTTTGCGCCCGCGCAGTGGCTGGCCAGCAGTCTGCGGCAGGCCACCAACGGTCAGGTCCAGCTGCTGCAGGCGCGCGGCACTGTCTGGAACGGGCACGCCCAGTTGCTGCTGACGGGTGGCGCGGGCAGCCGCGACCAGGCCGCACTTCCGGGCTCCATCGGCTGGCAGCTGCGCCCGGCGCTCACCGGCTTGCGCCTGTCCATCACGGCCGACTGCTGCACCCCCGCGCCGCTGCAGGCGTCGGTGCGCGCAGGCTGGCGCTCGGCACAGGTGCAGATCGACGACCACACCAGCCAATGGCCGGCGGCTTTGCTGGCCGGACTGGGCACGCCCTGGAACACACTGCAACCCCAGGGGCAACTGGTGCTGCAAACCGAAGGCCTGGCGCTGCAGTGGGCCGCCGGCCGGGCGGTGCTGCAAGGGCAGGCGCGCGTGGACGCGCGGGCCATGTCCTCACGCCTGTCCACCTTGCGGCCCATGGGCAGCTACCGCCTGCAGGTGCAGGGCGGCGAGTTGCCCTCTCTCACGCTGGCCACGCTGGAGGGCGACCTGTTGCTCTCTGGCTCAGGCCAGTGGGTGGGGCAACGCCTGCGTTTTGCCGGCGAGGCCCGTGCGGCCCGGCCCGAGCGCGAAGGCGCGCTCGCCAACCTCTTGAACATCATTGGACGCCGCCAGGGCGAGCGCTCCATCATCACCGTGGGTTGACCCAATGACTGCTCTCACGACGACCTCGTCTCCCCGTTTTCCGCTGCGCTGGGCAGCGGCCTGTGCGCTGCTGGCCTGCCTGCAAGGGCCCGCGCTGGCCCAGACTGCGATCGGCACCGGCACCAGCAGCGTGCGCCCGGGCGAGCCGGTGACGTTGAATTTCACGGCCGCAGAGATCGAGGCCGTGGCCCGGACCATGGCCACGATCACGGGCCGTAACGTGGTGGTAGACCCGCGCGTCAAGGGCCAGATCACGCTGGTGACCGAGCGGCCCGTGAGCCCGTCGGCCGCATTCGAGCAGTTCCTGGCAGCGCTGCGCCTGCAGGGCTTCACGATGGTGGAGTCCGCAGGGCTGTACAAGGTGGTGCCCGAAGCCGACGCCAAGCTGCAGGCCGGCAGCGTGGGGGTGACCCAGGGCGGTGCCGTACCGGGTGCGGGCGGCGGGCAGATCGTCACGCAGATCTTCAAACTCAACTTCGAGAACGCAGCCAACCTGGTGCCGGTGCTGCGCCCGCTGATCAGCCCGAACAACACCATCAACGTGAACCCGGGCAACAACTCGCTCGTGATCACCGACTACGCCGACAACCTGCAGCGCATGGCCCGCATCATTGCGGCGATGGACGTGGCCAATGCCACCGATGTGGAGGTGATCCCGCTGCGCAACGCACTGGCCGCCGACCTGGCACCGCTGGTGCAGCGGCTGATCGAGGGCGGCACCGCGGCCGGTGCCGCAGCGCCCGGCGCGCAGGGGCAGGCCGACACCGCCTTCCGTACCACGCTGCTGGCCGAGCCGCGCAGCAACGCCCTGATCGTGCGCGCGGCCAACCCAGCGCGTGTGGCACAGGTGCGGGCCCTGGTCGAAAAGCTCGACCAGCCCCCCGTGCCGGGCAGCAGTGCGGCCAGCGGCAACATCCATGTGGTGTACCTGAAGAACGCCGATGCGACCAAGCTGGCCACCACGTTGCGAGCGGCCATGGCCAGCATGGGTGGCAGCGCGGCGCAGGGCGGTGGTGCAGGCGGCACTGTGGGCGGGGCCGCCCCGGCGGCTGCACCGTCTGGGTTGTCGAATACCGGCATGTCGGGCAGCACCCCGGGCCTGGGCACAGGCACAGGGCTGGGCACTGGTGGCAGCCTGGGCAGCAGCGGTGCGAGCAGCAACCAGCCCTCCACCGGTGGGCAAATCCAGGCCGACCCCTCCACCAATTCGCTGATCATCACCGCACCCGAGCCGCTGTACCGCCAGCTGCGTGCGGTGATCGACAAGCTCGACGGTCGGCGCGCTCAGGTGCTGGTCGAAAGCCTGATCGTCGAAGTCAACGCCGACAAGGCCGCCGAGTTCGGCATCCAGTGGCAAACCGCCCTGGGCCAGCGCGGAGACACCAACATCGGCATCATCGGCACCAACTACACAGCCAATGCGGGTTCGGGCGCCAACATCATCAACCTGGCTGTATCCGGTGCTTCGGGCACCGTGCGGCCCGGCACCGGCCTGAATTTCGGCATCGGCCACAAGATTGACGGGCAGTATGTGCTTGGCTTCCTGGCGCGCTTTCTTGAGGCCAACGGCGACGGCAATGTGCTGTCCACACCCAACCTGCTGACGCTGGACAACGAAGAAGCGCGGATCATCATCGGCCAGAACGTGCCCTTCGTGACCGGCCAGTACACCAACAACAACAGCAACAATGGCGCGGTCAATCCGTTCCAGACCATCGAGCGCAAGGACGTGGGCCTGTCGCTGCGCGTGCGTCCGCAGATCAACGAGAACGGCACGGTGAAGATGTCCATCTTCCAGGAGGTGTCGGACGTGCTGCCCTCCACGCTCAACAACGCCAACGGCCCCACCACCAGCAAACGCTCCATCGAGTCGAACGTGCTGGTCGAAGACGGCGCCATCGTGGTGCTCGGCGGCTTGCTGCAGGACAAATACTCGGGCACGCGCGAGAAGGTGCCGGGCCTGGGCGATGTGCCCGTGCTGGGCAACCTGTTCCGCAGCGAAACACGCTCGCGCAACAAGACCAATCTGATGGTGTTTTTGCGCCCGGTGGTGGTGCGCGACGCAGCCACCAGCGATGCGCTGTCAATGGACCGCTACGAGATGATCCGCGGCCTGCAGAACGG
Organism: Acidovorax lacteus; assembly: GCF_039540375.1. Taxonomy (NCBI): domain Bacteria; kingdom Pseudomonadati; phylum Pseudomonadota; class Betaproteobacteria; order Burkholderiales; family Comamonadaceae; genus Acidovorax; species Acidovorax lacteus. The sequence continues at coordinate 158,424 of NZ_BAABEX010000004.1, read as the reverse complement.
CACCCAGCCCGACCCCAACCTGATGCTGCGCGCGGTGCCCCAGGGTCCGGCCCTGCCGGCCATGCCCCCGGCCGCGCGCCCGGGCGAAGGCCAGCCGCCGCGCTCGTTGCAGCCGCAGTCGCAGTCGCCTACCCCGGCCGCCCCTGCCGCACCGCAGTCGGCTGCGCCCGTGGCCGCGCCCGTGGCAGCAGCCCCCGCCGCGGTGGTCACCCCTGTGGCGGCACAAACCGCCGTGAGCCCGGTGGCGCAGGCCCCCGCAGCGCCCGAGGCGGCCGCAGCCGCTGGCTATTACGTGAACGTGGGTCTGTTTCCCACCGACCGCAACGGCCAGGCGGTGGTGACGCGGCTGCGCAAAGCCGCGCTGCCGGTGAAGGCCCAGGAAGTCAGCACCAACCGCGGCGAGCGTCTGCGCGTGCGCGTTGGCCCCTACGAATCGCAACGCAGCGCCGATGCGGCCGCAGCCACGGTACGACGCCTGTCGTACGACGCCGTGGTGCAGCGCCAGACCCTCTGAACACCGCCTGAAGACCGCCCGGACCATGCGCTACCCCCTGCCCTACGCGTTCGCCCGCTCGTCGCAGTTGCTGCTGGAAGACGATGGCCACCAGGCCGTGCTGTGGCATGGCCCAAGCCCTGACGGTGCGGCGCTGTCCGAGGTGCTGCGCAAGCATGCGGTGCAATCGTTCATGGCCGTGGCGGCGGGCGAGATGGCCCAGCGGATCAGCGCCGCGTACTCGCACAGCGAATCGAGCGCCGCCACGGTGGTGAGCGAGGTCGAGAGCGACGCCGACCTCTCGCGCATGATGCAGGAACTGCCCGCCGTGGAAGACCTGCTCGAATCGGCAGGCGACGCGCCGATCATCCGTATGCTCAACGCTCTGCTCACGCAGGCCGCGCGCGACGGTGCGAGCGACATCCACATCGAGCCTTACGAGCGCCATTCGAGCGTGCGCTTTCGCGTGGACGGCACGCTGCGCGAGGTGGTGCAGCCCAACCGCGCGCTGCACGCCGCGCTGATCTCGCGCCTCAAGATCATGGCCGACCTGGACATCAGCGAAAAACGCCTGCCCCAGGACGGCCGCATCGGCCTGCGCCTGGGCACGCGCGCGATCGATGTACGCGTCTCCACCCTGCCCAGCGCCCACGGCGAGCGCGCCGTGCTGCGCCTGCTGGACAAGAGCGAGAGCAAGCTCAGCCTGGAAGCCGTGGGCATGCAGGGCGAAACGCTCGCCCGGTTTGAGCACTTGATTGCGCAGCCGCATGGCATCATCCTGGTGACCGGGCCCACCGGCTCGGGCAAGACGACCACGCTGTACGCAGCGCTGGGCCGCCTGGACGCCACGCGCAACAACATCATGACGGTGGAAGACCCGATCGAGTACGAGCTGCCGGGCGTGGGCCAGACCCAGGTCAACAGCAAGATCGACCTGAGCTTCGCCAAGGCCTTGCGCGCCATCCTGCGGCAAGACCCGGACATCATCATGATTGGTGAGATCCGCGACTTCGAGACCGCGCAGATCGCCATCCAGGCTTCTCTCACCGGCCACTTGGTGCTGGCCACCCTGCATACCAACGACGCTGCCAGCGCTGTCACGCGGCTGACCGACATGGGGGTGGAGCCGTTCCTGCTGTCGTCGTCGCTGCTGGGCGTGTTGGCCCAGCGCCTGGTGCGCAAATACTGCACGCACTGCCATGGTGCGGGCTGCGATGCGTGTGGCCAGACCGGCTACGCGGGCCGCACTGGTGTGTTTGAACTGCTCGTGACCGACGAACGCATCCGCGAACAAATCCACAACCAAGCGGCCGAGGCCGACATCCGCCAAGCCGCGCTGGCTGCGGGCATGCGCCTGATGCGCGACGACGGCGAGCGCTTGATTTCCGCGGGCATCACCAGCCGCGAGGAAGTGTTGCGGGTCACGCGCGACTGAGGGGCCACGCGCCCCACAGCGGGGTGCCACGCACTGTCATGGTGCACCTCGCCCGAATGCCTGCCCTCCTGTCGAGAGGGATGCTTTTCAAGGCCTTTTCTGCCGCTCGTGCTTATCAATCAAGCACAAGCAGCTATCAAAAAAATAGCATTGATCGCGAAGCGCGTTGCTGGCGCACGCCCTTCAGCGCGTGGCATGTGGTAAAGCGCTGGGTCCCATTTCCTGCACCACGGTCGCGCTGTGCCGCGCAAGCCAAGGGCTTGTTTTCAGTCTTGTTGTTTGTGTGAACAGACCCTGGATTGCAGGGTGCGCACTCATACCCAGCACAGCTCCGATTGCGCCCGATCGCTTGCGCCCGATACCTGGGCGCAAGCGATCCCACGCATCACTGCTTGGACTTGAGCCGCAGCGGCGCGTTGCGCCCGAGGGAGGCCCGCGGGGTGGTCTGGGCTTGCAAGGCCGCAGGGGCTGGCGCTGCCGCGCGGGGGTGGCCCATGTCAAAAGCTGCACCGGCCCCGCCATGGAGCTTGAAGCGGCTGACCGCCTGGGTCAGCTGAACTGCCTGTTCGCGCAGCGACTCAGAGGCAGCCGTCGACTCCTCGACAAGCGCTGCATTCTGCTGCGTCATGTTGTCCAGTTGGCTCACCGACTGGCTGATGTGGCCCACGTTGTCGCTCTGCTCCGCCGCCGACGCGGTGATCTCGCCGATGATGTCCGAGACGCGGCGCACGCTGCCCACAATCTCGGTCATGGTCTCGCCGGCCTGGCTCACCAGCCTGGAGCCGTCTTCCACGCGCTCAACGGAGGATCCGATCAGTCCCTTGATCTCGCGGGCGGCCTCGGCACTGCGCTGCGCCAGATTGCGCACCTCAGACGCCACCACTGCGAATCCGCGGCCCTGCTCTCCGGCACGCGCGGCCTCCACCGCTGCATTCAGCGCCAGGATGTTGGTCTGGAAGGCGATGCCATCGATGACGCTGGTGATGTCGGCAATCTTGCGCGAGCTGGCCGTGATCTGGTCCATGGTGGTGACCACCTGGGACACCACCTCGCCCCCGCGCGCAGCTACCTGGGCAGCCGACGACGCAAAGTCGCTGGCCTGGCGCGAGGCCTGGGCGCTCTGCTGGATGGTCCCGGTCAGCAGTTCCATCGAGGAGGCGGTTTCCTCCAGATTGGCTGCCGTCTGTTCGGTACGGTGGCTCAGATCGTGGTTGCCGGTGGCAATCTCGGCACTGGCCGTCGAAATATTGTTGGCCGCCTCCTGCACCTGCTGCACCAGACCGCGCAACGCCTCCTGCATGCGACCCATGGCCTCAACCAGACGGCCCACCTCGTCTTTGGAGCTGACGTGCACGTCCTGGGACAGGTCACCACTGGCGATCCGCTGCGCCAGTTCACTGGCCGAGGCCAGCGACTGGGTGATGGAACGAACGCTGAAGAACGTAAGCGGAATCAGCACCGCCAGCGCCAGCAGCAGGGCCAGTCCGATCAGGCCCGACATGGTGGCCGTGAGCGACTCCACGCCCTTCTTGGCCTCTTCCATCTTGTCCCGGGCGGTGACCGCCAGACCCGACAGGGCCTGGTCGGTGGCCTCCATGTGCTTTTTCAGCCGCTCGGCGTAAGCGCCGCCCACCGCGCCGTCGATCTGCGCACGCTCGATCTGCTCGAACACAGGCGTGATGCCGGCCTCGTACTCCTTGATCTCCGCCAGCGACTTGTCGATGGCCTCGACAAACGCAGGATCGGCCGCCTGGATCTTGCGCACCTCGGCCATCGACGTGGTCAGGGCGTTAAGAGACTTCTTCCAGCTCTCGCGCAGAGCCGCTACCTCCACCGAATTGTTGAAGTTGATGATGATGTCTTTTTCCGCCCGGCGAATATCGCCGAGCGTGGTGCGCACGCCTGCCACATCGGTCAGCGTCTGCACGCGCTGCGAGAACAGGTTGTCGAGTGTCTGGCGCGTTCGCTCCAGGGCCATGTAGCCCATGGCCCCGATGACGACGAGCAGCACCAGCGAAAAAATCGTCCCGAAGTAGAGCCGGGTACGGATGGACAGGCGGTTGAGGGCGTTCATGGCGCTACCTTACATTTCCTAACAACTAATGCCAAGCACAAGCAACTAATGCGCCAAGCCGGTCAGTCGGTCCCTTGTGGGGCCGATGGACCGACTATAGGCGCCCGCTCGGCAGCGCGCACCTCGGGGTTTTACCGCCCTGCGTCGGGCGGGCACCACAGCCTGTCAGGCCTGGGGGTGGATCGGCACGTAAAACTGCCCCCCGGTCTGCTGAAACTCGCGCGCCTTGTCCTGCAGACCCTGTGCAAGCGCCTGCTCCGCGTCTGGCACGCCCTGGCGGGCGGCATAGTCACGCACCTCCTGGGTGATCTTCATGGAGCAGAACTTGGGGCCGCACATCGAGCAAAAGTGCGCCACCTTGGCCGAATCCTTGGGCAGCGTTTCATCGTGGTATTCCTGCGCGGTCTCTGGGTCCAGGCCCAGGTTGAACTGATCCTGCCAGCGAAAATCGAAACGCGCTTGGCTCAGGGCGTCGTCGCGCGCCCGCGCACCCGGATGGCCCTTGGCCACATCGGCAGCGTGGGCTGCAATCTTGTAGGCAATGATGCCCTGCTTCACATCATCGCGGTCGGGCAGGCCCAGGTGCTCCTTGGGAGTCACGTAGCACAGCATGGCCGTGCCCATCCAGCCGATCATGGCCGCACCAATGGCGCTGGCGATATGGTCATAACCCGGCGCGATGTCGATGGTCAGCGGCCCCAGGGTGTAGAACGGCGCCTCGTGGCAATGCTTGAGCTGCTCGGCCATGTTGGCCTGGATCAGGTGCATGGGCACATGGCCCGGACCCTCGATCATGGTCTGCACGTCGTGCTTCCAGGCGACCTGCGTGAGTTCGCCCAGCGTGCGGAGTTCTGCAAACTGTGCCTCGTCGTTCGCATCGCTGGCCGAGCCAGGCCGCAGCCCGTCGCCCAGGCTGAAGCTCACGTCGTACGCCTTCATGATCTCGCAGATCTCTTCGAAGTGCTCGTACAGGAAGCTTTCGCGATGGTGCGCCATGCACCACTTGGCCATGATGGAGCCGCCGCGCGAGACGATGCCCGTGCGCCGCTGCGCCGTGAGCGGCACGTAGGCCAGGCGTACCCCAGCATGGATCGTGAAGTAGTCGACGCCCTGCTCGGCCTGCTCGATCAGCGTGTCGCGGAAGATCTCCCAGGTCAGGTCTTCGGCAATGCCGCCCACTTTTTCCAGGGCCTGGTAGATCGGCACCGTGCCGATGGGCACCGGGCTGTTGCGCAGAATCCAGTCGCGCGTGGTGTGGATGGCCTTGCCCGTCGAGAGGTCCATCACGTTGTCCGCGCCCCAGCGAATCGCCCAGACCAGCTTTTCAACCTCTTCCTCGATGCTGGAGGTGACGGCCGAGTTGCCGATGTTGGCGTTGATCTTCACCTTGAAGTTGCGCCCGATGATCATGGGCTCCACTTCGGGATGGTTGATGTTGGCCGGAATGATGGCGCGGCCGCGGGCCACCTCATCGCGCACGAACTCGGGCGTGATCACCTGTGGAATGGCCGCCCCCAAAGACTGGCCCGCCAATCGTTGCTCGCGCGCGCTGTCTTGTAGATACTGCTGCATCCATTCGCGCCGGCCGTTCTCGCGCAGGGCGATGTATTCCATCTCAGGCGTCACGATGCCGCGGCGCGCGTAGTGCATCTGGGTCACGTTCTGCCCTGCGCGGGCGCGGCGCGGGCGACGCTGCAGGCCCGCGGCGTCGGCCCGCAACTGGACCAGGCGGGCCATGTCTTCGCCTTTCTGACCGTCGTCCAGCGCCACCGGCGGGCGGCCGTCGTAGGCCTCGGTGTCCCCTCGGGCTTCGATCCAGGCACCGCGCACACTGGGCAAGCCGCGGCGCACGTCGATGTCCACCCCGGGGTCTGTATAGGGCCCGGAAGTGTCATAGACACTCACCACTTCGCCGTTGGTCAACTGGATGTCGCGCACTGGCACGCGAAGATCGGCAAAGCGCTCGCTGCCCAGATAGCTTTTGCGCGAGGCCGGAAAAGGCGCGCGGGCTGCTGCCAACAAGGCAGCAAAGTCGGGGTGGGGCAGGCGTTCGGGTGCATTCATGGCGGGGCTCCTCGGGTCCGGATGAAGGGATGCTCCGGAGGGCCACCGCACCAGCAGCGCCCGGGTGTACCAGCCCGGCACCGCCTGGGTGCGGGCCAGCCCGGGGGGCCAGCAGTGAAGGCTCTTCTTACGCCGGTATGAACCGGATCAAGTTCGTCGGGTTCGCAGGTGGCCTGGTGTCGCCAGGCTCCCGCATCTCAGTGCAACAGCACACCCCGGAGCAGGCGCGAGTGTAGCCGGGCACATGGCCCAGGGCACTCAAACCCCCAGGCGGCTTATGAATACCACTGCAAAGAAGAAGCAGGTGGCGATCAGCGTCCATTTGAGCACTACAGTGCCGAAACGGCGATATCGCGGCTGTCCTGTGCCTATATAAAACATGAAGGACACTGCCGCCGCGAGCAGCAAGGCCATCACCACCCAGCGCAGCAGCAGCATGGCAGGTCTACCAGGCGCGTGCGAGCTGGCCAAAGCCGCTGGGCGCAGCACGCTCGTCGGCAAACGTGACTTCTTCCCAAGCATCGCGCTGGGCCAGCAGTTCACGCAACAGCAGGTTGTTCATCGCATGGCCCGAGCGGAAAGCACTGTAGGCGGCCAGGAGCGGACGTCCGATGAGATAGAGGTCGCCCATGGCGTCGAGGATTTTGTGCTTCACGAACTCGTCGTCGTAGCGCAGCCCATCGCTGTTGAGCACCTTGTAGTCGTCCATCACGATGGCGTTGTCCAGGCCGCCCCCTAGCGCCAGTCCGTTGGCACGCATCATTTCCACGTCGCGGGTGAAACCGAAGGTCCGGGCCCGCGCAATGTCACGGCTGTAACGCCCCGATCCCAGATCGAACTCCACACATTGACCGGTCGAATCCACAGCGGGATGGTCAAAATCAATCTCGAAACGCAGCTTGTAGCCGTGGTAGGGCTCCAGACGAGCCCACTTGGCCTGCGGACCACTGCCTTCGCGCACCTCCACGGGACGTGTCACACGGATGAACCGACGCGGCGCGGGCTGCACCACGATGCCTGCGCTTTGCAACAGGAACACGAACGAGGCTGAAGATCCATCGAGGATGGGCACCTCTTCAGCGGTGATGTCGACGTACAGATTGTCAATGCCCAAGCCCGCACAAGCCGACATCAGATGTTCAACCGTGTGCACCTTGGCGCCGCCCACGGCAATGGTCGATGCTAGGCGCGTGTCGGTGACGGCGTCAGCGCGGATTGGAATGTCGACGGGCTGGGGCAAATCCACCCGGCGGAACACTATGCCCGTGTCAGGCTGCGCAGGGCGCAAGGTGAGTTCGACGCGCTGGCCGCTGTGCAGACCCACGCCGACCGCGCGCGTCAACGTCTTGAGTGTGCGTTGCTGAAGCATGCCTTGATTCTAGTTGGGCCCACCAAGTAGCGCCGATTGGGGCTTTGCGGTCTCCCTCGACGGCACGCTTCCGTAGTAAGCTGGGCGGGACCTCAAACGTAAGTGATTGTTGCAAAATCGCAATAACTCCTTGCGGCCGGGTCTGCCGATGGAGCGGCATCTTTCGAACAACAGGAGACACGCGATGAACAAGCTCAGCTTCAAAATGAAAATCCTGCTCATGCTGGGAACAGCATTGGCAGCCTTGCTGGTCATGGCCATCACGTCGCTGGTGTCCGAACGTCGTCAGATCATCGACTCCCGCAAGGAACAGTTGATCACCGCTGTGCAATCGGCCCACAGTATCGTGACCGCATACCAGTCCAAAGCGAGCAGCGGAGCGATGTCGGCGGAGGACGCTCAGAAGGCAGCCAAAGAAGCACTGCGGGTGTCCCGCTACGGCGGGCCTGAAGGCAAGACCGAGTATTTCTACATCTGGACGCTGGATTCCGTCGGGGTGATGCACCCGATCAAGCCCGAATGGGAAGGCCAAAACATGGCGGGCAAGGTCAAGGATGGCTCCGGAACCGACATTCTCAAAACCATTTCGGACGCACTCAAGGCCAGCAAGGACGGAAAGGCATTCGTGCCCACCATGTTTGCACGCCCAGGGCAAACGGAACTTGTGCCCAAACTGCAGTACGCCATTCGCGTGGACGGATGGAACTGGATGGTGGGTTCCGGCCTGTACACAGACGACATCGACCAGCAGGTGCGCAATGCGCTGCTCAAAGACCTGCTGCTGGTGGTGGTGGTGATGGGCGCTGTGGCCGCTGTGGGCTATGTGGTCACGCGCTCGGTGCTCAACCAGATTGGTGGCGAGCCCTCGGAGGCCATTGCGGTGATGGCGCAGGTGGCGCAGGGCAACCTGGACACGCAGATTCCCACCGGCCACCCCGGCTCGGTGCTCGACAGCCTGGCGCAGATGGTCACCTCCCTGCGCAGGCTGGTCACCGAGGTGCGCTCAGCCACCGACAGCATTGCCACCGCGTCCAGTGAGATCGCACAGGGCAACAACGACCTGGCCCATCGCACCGAAGATACAGCCAGCAACCTTCAGACCACGGCCAGCAGCATGGAAGAGCTGACCAGCACAGTGAAGCAGACGTCCGATTCCGCCCAGACGGCCAACCAGCTGGCCACGTCGGCCGCTGAGGTCGCCGCGCGTGGGGGCTCGGTCGTGTCGCAGGTGGTGTCGACCATGCAGGAGATCAACCAGTCGAGCGCGAAGATTGCCGACATCATCGGTGTGATCGATGGCATTGCGTTCCAGACCAACATCCTGGCCTTGAACGCGGCCGTAGAGGCGGCACGCGCTGGCGAGCAAGGACGAGGCTTTGCGGTGGTTGCAGGCGAGGTGCGCAACCTCGCGCAGCGCAGCGCCGAGGCGGCCAAAGAGATCAAGAGCCTGATCCACGCTTCCGTGGAGAAAGTGGAATCCGGATCGTCGCTGGTGGGCAACGCGGGCGAAACCATGAACGAAATCGTGGCCAGCGTGCAGCGGGTCACGGACATCATCGGAGAGATCCGTGCCGCGACGCTGGAACAAAGCCAGGGCATCGCCCAGGTGAACACCGCGATGAACCAGCTCGACCAGATGACGCAGCAGAACTCGGCGCTGGTCGAAGAATCGACTGCAGCAGCCGACAGCCTGCGTGAGCAGGCGCTCAAGCTGACCGAGGTGGTAGCACTCTTCCGTGTGGACGGTGGCACCGGCTCGCCACGTCCTGCACCCGCAGCAGCACCGCGCAGCGCGGCACGTCCAGCCCCGGCCCGCGCTCCCCTGCCCGCGGGCAAGCCCAAGGCTGCGGTGCCTCCGGTCGCCAAGCCTGCGGCTGCATTGCCGCCCAAGGCCAGCAAGCCGTCCGGTGACGATGGAGGCGACTGGGAGTCCTTCTGACCGCATAAGGCACACCACCCGGTCTGCCTTCACCCTTTGCCAAAGGCCCGCAGGACACACCGACTGCGGGCTTTTTTTCGCCCTGACGCCACCGTTCACGACCGCTGTGGCCAAAAAAAGGGGGCCTCCAGAGCTGTTTCATAGCCCCGCCGACCCGGCGGCGGCGTGAACTGCAATCGTCAGACACATTGCGGCTTGCCCGACATGACAAAGCCCGCAGGCAGCGAATGCCTGCGGGCTTTGTCGAAGGAAGGAGGCTGCTGCCCGCGCACTGCCCATGGGCAGCGCCAGGCACACGCCGGTCAATCCGCCTGCTTGCGCAGGAAAGCCGGGATTTCCAGATCGTCCATACCGCCAGACGACAGCGCGTCCACACGGGCTGCAGCCTGTGCGCGGTTGTTACGCCACACGCTGGGCACCGCCATGTTGCCGTAATCGGCCGTGGCCGCTGCACCGCCATGCACACCCGCAACACCGACGGCAGTCCCCAGCGTGCCAGAGCCAGTGGCCATGGGCATGCTGAAGGGCAGGTTGTCCGTACCCGTGCGCAGACCGCCTTGCACGACCTGGATCGGCTGACGGCGTGCATTCGGACGCGACAGCCCCGTGGCCACCACGGTCACGCGGATCTCATCGCCCAGGCTGTCGTCGTAGGCAGCGCCGTAGATCACATGCGCGTCGGGCGAAGCGTAGGCGTTGATGGTGCTCATAGCCAGACGCGATTCGGCCAGCTTCAGGCTGCCCTTGGCAGCGGTCACCAGCACCAGCACCCCCTTGGCACCCGACAGATCGATACCTTCCAGCAGAGGGCAGGCCACGGCCTGCTCGGCCGCAATGCGGGCGCGGTCCGGGCCGCTGGCCGTTGCCGTACCCATCATCGCGCGGCCGGGCTCGCCCATCACGGTTTTGACGTCTTCAAAGTCGACGTTCACCTGGCCATACTCGTTGATGATCTCGGCAATACCGCCTACGGCGTTCTTGAGCACGTCATTGGCGTGGGCAAAAGCTTCCTCTTGGGTGATGTCTTCGCCCAGCACGTCGAGCAGCTTCTCATTGAGCACGACGATCAGCGAATCCAGGTTGGCCTCCAGTTCGGCCAGGCCTTCTTCGGCATTGCCCATGCGGCGCTTGCCTTCCCAATCGAACGGCTTGGTGACCACGCCCACCGTCAGGATGCCCATTTCCTTGGCCACGCGTGCGATCACTGGAGCGGCCCCCGTTCCCGTGCCACCGCCCATGCCCGCCGTGATAAACAGCATGTGTGCGCCACTGATGGCGGCACGGATGTCTTCGATCGCGGCCTCGGCAGATTCACGGCCCTTGTCGGGCTTGCTGCCTGCGCCCAGACCGCTATTCCCGAGCTGGATCACGCGGTGGGCCGAGCAGCGGCTCAGCGCCTGGGCGTCCGTGTTGGCGCACACGAACTCCACCCCCTGCACCTGGCGCTGGATCATGTGCTCGACCGCATTGCTGCCACCCCCGCCCACCCCAATCACCTTGATCTGGGTGCCCTGGTTGAAGTCTTCGGCTTCGATCATCTCAATGGTCATCTGGGTGCTCCTGGTTTGATAGCGGGTGTAACACAAAAACAATGGGGTTCAAAGGGGTATCCGGGTGTCCGGTCGGGTTCAGGACGCCATCGGTCGTCGCGCCGACAGTGACGCCATCGACCGGGTGGACCCTGCGGGCCTTCGCGGCCAACCAGCAGCGCGCTGGGCATGGAGTGCCTCACGAGGGACATGCTCAGAAGTTCCCCACAATGAAATCCTTGAAGCGGCCGAAAGCGGTTTTCATGGAGCCGCTCTTCTGCGCCACCTTGAAACCCCGCATGCGCGCCAGCCGGGCCTCTTCCAGCAGGCCCATCACGGTGGCGGCACGGGGCTGGGCGACCATGTCGGCCAGCGCACTGGAGTACTTGGGAATGCCGCGGCGCACGGGCTTGAGGAAGATGTCCTCGCCCAGCTCCACCATGCCTGGCATCACGGCGCTGCCCCCCGTGAGCACAACGCCAGACGACAGCACCTCTTCGTAGCCAGACTCACGGATGACCTGTTGCACGAGCGAGAAAATCTCCTCGACGCGCGGCTCAATGACCCCCGCAAGCGCCTGCTTGCTGATCATGCGTGGGCTGCGGTCGCCCAGGCCTGGCACCTCGACCTGGCTTTCCGGATCGGCCAGCAGTTGTTTGGCAAAGCCGCTTTCCACCTTGATGTCCTCGGCATCCTTGGTGGGCGTGCGCAGTGCCATCGCGATATCGCTGGTGATCAGATCGCCCGCAATCGGAATCACAGCTGTGTGGCGGATTGCCCCGCCGGTGAAGATCGCCACATCGGTGGTGCCCGCACCGATGTCCACGACGGCCACGCCCAGTTCGCGCTCGTCGTCGGTCAGCACCGCCTGGCTGGACGCGAGCGGGTTCAGCAGCAGTTGCTCGACCTCCAGGCCGCAGCGGCGTACGCACTTGATGATGTTCTCGGCCGCACTCTGGGCGCCGGTGACGATGTGGATCTTGGCTTCGAGACGGATGCCGCTCATGCCGATCGGCTCTTTCACGTCCTGGCCGTCGATCACGAACTCCTGAGGCTCTACCAGCAGCAGCCGTTGGTCGCTGGAGATATTGATGGCCTTGGCCGTCTCGACCACCCGCGCCACGTCGGCCGAGGTGACTTCCTTGTCCTTGACGGCCACCATGCCGCTCGAATTGAGCCCCCGGATGTGGCTACCCGTGATACCGGTATAGACGCGCTGGATCTTGCAATCGGCCATCAGCTCGGCCTCTTTGAGGGCCTGCTGGATGCTTTGCACTGTGGCGTCGATGTTCACCACTACACCGCGCTTGAGCCCGTTGCTCGGCGCTACGCCCAGACCGGCGAGCTTGAGTTCGCCCTGCGGAAGCACCTCGGCCACCACCGCCATGACCTTGGCCGTGCCGATGTCCAGCCCCACCACCACGTCCTTGTACTCTCTTGCCATTGTGTGTCTCTGCCTTGTTGGTTCAGGTTCGTGGCGCGGCTCAGCGCCGCGCAGCCGGATTCAGTGCCTCGGCCGTGACGGTGGTCACGCCACGCAGCCGCAATGCATACCCACCGTGGTGCCGAAGATCTGCAGACTCCAAGGCATCCACACGGCGACCGTAATGGGCCGCCACCTGCGTGAGCGTGCGCACAAAGCGCTCGGTGCGCAGCACCACCTCGTCGTCGCTGCCGCTTCCCAGCTCCAGCGTGGCACCGCTGTCCAGGGTTGCGCGCCAGCTGCCGCGTGCGTTGAGCGTCAGCTCGTCCAGATCGAGCTTCAGTGCGCCCATCACCGGCGCCAGTCGGCGGTACATGGCCAGCACCTCCGCCGAACGCCCGTCGGGGCCATTCAGCCGGGGCAGGCCGTCCTGCTCGACATCTCCGACGTTGGCTTCAAAGACTTCGCCCTGGCGATTGACCATGGAAGAGCCGCTTTCCGGCCCCCAAAGCGCCACAGTCTCGTGCTCCTGGAGCTGCACGCGCAGGCGCCCGGGAAACTCGCGCCAGACCTGCGCACGCCGCACCCAGGGCACATCCTCGAAGGCCTCGCGCGTTTCCTGGAGATTGATGGTGAAGAAGTTGCCCACGAGTTGCGGACTCACGTTGGCGCGCAACGTCACAGTGTTGTTGTGCGTGAGATCACCCTCGACCACGATGCGCTGAATGGCGAAACCCGGATGGCGCAACACCCAGGAGGCCACGGCCCACAGCCCCAGCACGCCAAAGCACACGAACAGGACCGAAGCGGTCCAGTTCATGAGCTTGACGTCCAGGGGTGCGGGCAGCGTGGCGCTCATGGTGCGGCGCGGCCTCCTGCAGCGGGGGTGTCGAGCGTGGCGGATGCCAGCACCATCAGGCACAGGTCTTCGTAGCTGATACCCGCCGCACGCGCTGACATCGGCACCAACGAATGACCGGTCATGCCGGGGGACGTGTTCATCTCCAGCAGAAAGGGCTTGCGGTCGCTCGCACGGATCATCAGGTCGGCCCGGCCCCAGCCGCGGCAGCCCAGCGAACGGTATGCAGCGAGCACAATGCGCTGGATTTCGGCCTCTTCAGCGGCTGGCAGGCCGCTTGGGCACTGGTACTTCACATCGTCGGTGAAGTACTTGTGCTGGTAGTCATAGGCACCATCGGGCGCGTTGATGCGCACCACTGGCAAAGCGCGTGCGCCAGGCCCAGCGCCCAGCACGGCACAGGTCACCTCTTCGCCGTCGATGAATTCTTCGCAGAGCACGTCTGCGTCGTAGCGGGCCGACAGGGTCACGGCGTCCTGCATCTCAGACTGCCCCCGCACCTTGGTCACGCCGATCGAAGACCCTTCGCGCGGCGGCTTCACGATGAGCGGCAGGCCGAGCTCGGCCGGCACGGCACGCACGTCGCCAGGGCTCTGGCGATCCGGTGCCAGCCACACATGACGCGGCGTGGGCAGACCTTCGGCGATCCACAGCCGCTTGGTCATGACCTTGTCCATGGCCACGCTCGACGCCATCACCCCAGAGCCGGTGTATGGAATGCCCAGCAGTTCCAGCGCGCCCTGCACGGTGCCGTCCTCGCCATGGCGGCCATGCAGTGCGATGAAGCAGCGTTGGTAGCCGTCGCGGCGCAGATCCGACAGGTCGTGGTGCGCGGGGTCGAAGGCATGCGCGTCCACGCCGCGCGTGCGCAACGCCTGCAACACACCCGTACCCGACATGAGCGACACCTCCCGCTCGGCCGACGTACCTCCCATGAGCACGGCCACCTTGCCCATGGAGCGACCGTCCAACTTGGTCTCCAATGCTGTCATTGTGCTTTCCCCGCCTGTGCTTGTAGCTCTCTATTTTGTAGCATCTCGACCACCTTGGCCGGAACAGCGCCGATCGATCCAGCGCCCATGCACATCACCACATCGCCGCTGCGGGCGTTGCTGGCAATCGTCTCGGGAAGGGCGGCAATCTCGTCCACGAACACGGGCTCCACCTTGCCCGCCACGCGCAGCGCGCGCGCCAGCGACCGGCCATCGGCCGCCACCACTGGCGCCTCGCCTGCGGCATAGACCTCCGTCAGCAGCACGGCATCGGCCTGGCCGATCACCTTTACAAAATCCTCGAAACAGTCGCGCGTGCGGCTGTAACGGTGCGGCTGGAAGGCCAGCACCAGCCGCCGCCCAGGAAACGCGCCCCGCGCAGCGGCCAGCGTGGCCGCCATTTCCACCGGGTGGTGACCGTAGTCGTCGATCAGCGTGAACTGGCCGCCATCGGCTGCAGGCAAATCGCCGTATCGCTGGAAGCGCCGACCCACGCCCTTGAAGCCCGCCAGCGCACGCAGCACGGCCTCATCAGGGATGTTGAGTTCCACGGCCACGGCGATGGCCGACAGCGCATTCAGCACGTTGTGCTCGCCCGCCAGGTTCAGCTCCACCTCCAGATCGGGCAGCGTCACGCCGTTGCGGCGCTGCACCGTGAAGCGCATCCGGCCGGCCTCGGCGCGTACGTTCAGGGCGCGCACCTGGGCATCGTCGGAGAAACCGTAGCTGGTCACCGGGCAGGTCACCTGCGGCAGGATCTCGCGCACCGCGGGGTTGTCCACGCACAGGATGGCCGTGCCGTAGAACGGCATGCGGTGCAGGAAATCGACGAACGCGCCCTTGAGGCGACCGAAGTCGTGCCCGTAGGTTTCCATGTGGTCGGCGTCGATGTTGGTGACCACCGCCATCACGGGAAGCAGGTTCAGGAAGGAAGCGTCCGACTCGTCGGCCTCGACCACGATGTAGTCGCCGCTGCCCAGTTTGGCGTTCGCTCCCGCGCTGTTGAGGCGGCCGCCGATCACGAAGGTCGGGTCCAGCCCGGCCTCGGCCAGCACACTGGTGACCAGGCTGGTGGTGGTGGTCTTGCCATGCGTGCCCGCAATCGCAATGCCCTGCTTAAGGCGCATGAGCTCGGCCAGCATCAGCGCCCGCGGCACCACGGGAATCTTGCGCTCACGCGCTGCCAGCACCTCGGGGTTGTCGGCCTGCACAGCCGTCGAGGTGACCACGGCATCGGCCCCGTCGATGTTCGCTGCCGCATGGCCCACCGTGGTGCGGATGCCCAGGCCCTGAAGGCGGCGCAGTGTGGCGCTGTCGGCCAGATCCGAGCCCGAGATGCGGTAGCCGAGATTAAACAGCACCTCCGCAATGCCGCTCATGCCGGCACCGCCCAGGCCGACGAAATGGATGTGGCGAATCGCGTGCTTCATGGTGCGGCCAGTTCCTCACAGGCCAGGACCACCTCACGGGTGGCGTGAATCTTTTGCATGGTTTGGGCCTTCTGTGCTGTTTCGACAAGCACGACACGCTCTGTTTTTTGTAGCATTTCCGCCAGTTGTGCAGCGCTCAAATCGCGCTGCTGCACCAGCCAGCCGCCACCCGCATCGACCAGGAAGCGGGCGTTGGTGGTCTGGTGGTCGTCCACCGCGGATGGAAACGGCACAAACAGCGCCGCTGCGCCTACAGCAGCGATCTCGGTGACGGTGCTGGCCCCAGCGCGGCACACGATCAGGTCGGCCTCGGCAAAGGCCGTGGCGGTGTCGTCGATAAAGGGGACCAGTTCGGCCTCGACCCCCGCAGCAGCGTAGTTCGCTCGCAGGGCGTCGATCTGGGCTGCGCCGCTCTGGTGCAGCACCTGCGGACGTCGCTCGGGCGGAATCTGCGCCAACGCCTGTGGCACCAACTCGTTCAGGGCCTTGGCCCCCAGGCTTCCGCCCACGACCAGCAGACGCATCGGCCCGCTGCGCCCGGCAAATCGTTCGGCAGGAGGCCTCTGGCGCGTAAAACCCTCGCGCAGCGGATTGCCCACCCACTGCCCCTTGGGAAACACCCCGGGAAACGCCGTGAACACGCGGTCTGCCACATGGCTCAGCACCTTGTTGGCCATGCCAGCCACGGAATTCTGCTCGTGCAGTACCAACGGCGCGCCAGCCAGCACCGCCATCATCCCGCCAGGGAAGGTCACATAGCCCCCCAGACCCACCACCACGTCGGGCCGTACCCGGCGCACCACGCGCCATGCCTGCCAAAACGCCCGCAGCAGGCGCATGGGCAAAAGGGCCAGGGTTATGGGACCCTTGCCACGCACCCCCGAGAAATCAATGGCCTCGAACGCGAAGCCTTGCGGCGGCACCAGGCGCGACTCCATCGAGCCGGGCGTGCCCAGCCAGTGCACGCGCCAGCCGCGTTCGCGCAGCGCCTGGGCCACGGCCAGCCCCGGGAAGATATGCCCCCCTGTGCCACCGGCCATGATGAGCGCAGTCTTTGGCCCGCTCATACATCGCCTCCGTGCGCGAATGCTGCGCATTCGGCAGCGCTGGCGCGCTGCAGGCCTTGGCTTTGCCCAAACAAACTCCTCATACGCGGCCTCCGCGCATCGAATGCTGCGCATTCGGCAGCGCTGGCGCGCTGCAGGCCTTGGCTTTGCCCAAACAAACTCCTCATACGCGGCCTCCGCGCATGAGGAGTTTGTTTTCATAGTCCACGCGCAGGACGACGGCGATGGCGACGAGGTTCATGAGGATGGCCGAGCCGCCGAAGCTCATCAGGGGCAGCGTCAGGCCCTTGGTGGGCAGTGCGCCCAGGTTCACGCCCATGTTGATGAAGGCCTGGAAGCCGATCCAGATGGCCACGCCCTGGGCCACGAGGCCAGCAAACACCCGGTCGAGCGCGATGGCCTGACGGCCAATGTGCATGATGCGGCGCGTCATCCAGAAAAACATCACGATCAGCGTCAGGACGCCGACCAGGCCAAACTCCTCGCCGATCACGGCGAGCAGGAAGTCGGTGTGCGCCTCGGGCAGCCAGTGCAACTTCTCAACGCTGCCACCAAGACCCACGCCAAAAATCTCGCCCCGGCCAATGGCAATCAGCGAATGCGAGAGCTGGTAGCCCTTGCCCAGTGCGTGCTTCTCGCTCCACGGATCCAGGTACGCAAAGATGCGCTCGCGCCGCCAATCCGACAGCCAGACCATCGCCGCAAACGCGAGCACGAGGATGAACGCGATCAGGAAGAACATGCGGGCGTTCACGCCGCCCAGGAACAAGATGCCCATGGCAATGACCGCGATCACCATGAACGCGCCCATGTCGGGTTCTGCCAGCAGAAGCACGCCGACCACCCCCACCGCAGCGCCGATCGGCAGCACTGCGCGGAAGAAGCGTTCTTTCACTTCCATGCGGCGGACCATGTAGTCGGCTGCGTACACAAGCACCGCGAATTTCGCGACCTCGGAGGGCTGAAAGCCGAAGGGCCCGATGGACAGCCAGCGGCGCGCACCGTTGACCACCTTGCCGATGCCCGGAATGAGCACCGCCACCAGGAGCAGCAGGGCCAGGACGAACAACCAGGGCGCTACTCGCTCCCAGGTGGCCATGGGCACCTGAAATGCCAGCAGCGCAGCCACGAACCCGATCACCAGATACATCGCATGGCGGGTGAGGAAGTGCGTCGGGGTGTAGTTGGCAAAACGCGGGTTGTCCGGCAGCGCGACCGATGCCGAGTACACCATCACCAAGCCCCAGGCAAGCAGGGCCACCACCACCCAGACCAAGGCCTGGTCAAAACCGAGCACGCTGGCCGGTGTGGCTGTGGATTGGCGGTATTCGGTACCGCCCACGCGCACCGGCAGCACGTCCACCGGTGCTTCTCCACGCGCAGGCCACCAGCCACGCAGGCGTTCGATGATCGCGGCGCCAGGCACAGCCATCACTGGCCCTCCAGACTCTGGCCGGCGTCCAGCGCCAGCGCGCGCACCGCGTCGCAGAACACCTGGGCGCGGTGGGCGTAGTCGCGGAACATGTCAAAACTCGCGCACGCGGGCGACAGCAGCACCGCATCACCGGCATGGGCGCGTTGGGCGGCCATGCGCACGGCTTCGGGCAGGTCGGGAGCGTCCAGCATCGGTACGCCGGTGCCTGTCAGGGCTTCCCGAATGCGCGGCGCATCGCGGCCGATGAGCAGCACCGCCCGCGCATACCGGGCCACCGGGGTGGCCAGGGGCGAAAAGTCCTGGCCCTTGCCCTCGCCCCCCAAAATCACCACCAGGCGACGGTCGGCCCCCAGGCCCGCCAATGCGGCCGCAGTCGCACCGACGTTGGTGCCCTTGCTGTCGTCAAAGTACTCGACGTCCTGCACCACCGCCACCGACTCCACACGGTGCGGCTCGCCGCGGTATTCGCGCAGGCCATAGAGCATCGGTGCCAGGGAGCAGCCCGCTGCCGTGGCCAGAGCCAATGCCGCAAGGGCGTTGAGTGCGTTGTGACGCCCTCGGATGCGCAGGGCATCGGCAGGCATGAGTCGCTGCACGTGCAACTCGTCTTCGTCCACTGCGGCACGTGAGCGCTTGCGCGTCTCGTCCGCCTCCTGCGCACGTACCAACCAGGCCATGCCGCTGACCACCTCGATACCAAAGTCGCCCGGACGCCGCGGCATGTCGGCCCCAAAGGTCACATGCGGCCGCTGCTGCGGCTTCTGCAGCTTCACGCGCACGGGCGGCGGCAGCATCTGCATGACCTCGGGGTCGTCGCGGTTCAGCACCAGCAGGCCCGACCCACCAAAGATGCGTGACTTGGCCATACCGTAGGCGGCCATGTCGCCATGCCAGTCCAGGTGGTCCTGCGTGAGGTTGAGCACCGTGGCGGCCGTGGGCTCGAAGCCGCGGACGCCATCGAGCTGAAAGCTCGACAGTTCCAGCACCCAAGCCTCTGGAAGGCTGTCGCCGTCGATGCGCTCGGCCAGGGTATCGAGCAGCGTGGGCCCGATGTTGCCGGCCACCGCCACGCTGCGCCCAGCGTGCTCCACCAGTTGCGCGGTCAGGGAGGTCACGGTCGTCTTGCCGTTGGTACCGGTGATGGCCAATACGGCCGGCGCATAGCCATGCGCCGTGCGCAGCGCGATCAGCGCCTGGGCAAACAGATCCAGTTCACCGCCAGTCACAAGGCCCTGCGCCTGGGCCGCTGACCAGACCGGGGCAATCGTGGCGGGCAACAGACCCGGAGACCGGTACACCGCAGCGTAGCCTTGGCCTTCTATCAGCGTCGCCGTCAAAGCGCCCGCCACAAAGCGTACGCCGGGCAACGCGGCCTGCAGCACGGCCAACTGGGGCGGTGCCTCGCGGGTGTCGGCCACGGTCACCTCGGCGCCTGCACGGACGCACCAGCGGGCCATCGCAAGCCCGGAAGCGCCCAGGCCGAGCACCAGGACTTTGCGCCCCTGCAGCGGCAGGGGTTCACCGCCTGCAGGCCAACCGGCGGGTACCGGGGCTTGATCCAGCGTGGCGTCGGGGGCTACAGATGGGGCTGCGGCATCGGCCGGCGTATCGTCAGCCGCCTCGGCATCCGGGGCCGCCACTTCGGCAAAGATCTGGTGCACGAACGCCTTGGCAGCGCGTGCGGCGGAGCCAGGCTCATACGCAGGCTCCGCGAGACGCACGGGTTCCAGCGGTGCTGACTCGACCGACAACGCCCGCGGCACATCCTCGTCGGCCGGGGTAGATAGCGCACTGTTGGGCTCGGGCTCCACCTCGGGCACCAAGACATCGGCGCTCATGGCGAGTCCGGTCGGTTGCTCCGGGCTGTCAGCCGCAGGCACGTGGGTTTGTTCCGGGGTGTTCATCGCAGTTTCAGCGTGGACAGGCCCACCAGGCACAGCAGCATGGTGATGATCCAGAAACGGACCACCACTTGGGTTTCCTTCCAGCCGCTCTTTTCAAAATGGTGGTGCAGCGGCGCCATCTTGAGCAGGCGGCGCCCCTCCCCATAGCGGCGCTTGGTGTATTTGAACCAGGTCACCTGCAGCATCACGGACAGGGCCTCGACGACGAAGATGCCGCCCATGATGGCCAGCACAATCTCCTGGCGAACGATCACGGCGATGGTGCCCAGCGCCGCCCCCAGCGCCAGCGCCCCCACATCGCCCATGAACACCTGGGCCGGGTGGGTGTTGAACCACAGAAAAGCCAGCCCGGCGCCGGCCATGGCCGAGCAGAAGATCAGCAGCTCGCCTGTGCCCGGGATGTACGGGAAAAACAGGTACTTGGAGTACACCGCACTGCCTGTGACGTAGGCAAACACGCCCAGTGCCGAACCGACCATCACCACCGGCATGATGGCCAAGCCGTCCAGCCCGTCGGTGAGGTTGACCGCATTGCTCGAGCCCACGATGACCAGATAGGTCAGGATCACGAAGCCCAGCACCCCCAGCGGGTAGCTGATCTCTTTGAAGAACGGCACCAACAGCCCAGCCTTGGGCGGCAGATCCAGCGCGAAGCCCGACTGCACCCAGGTGATGAACAGCTCCAATACCCGTTCGTTGGAGTTTTCGGAGATGCTGAATACCAGATACAGGGCTGCCAGCAGCCCGATCACCGACTGCCAGAAGTACTTCTCGCGAGAACGCATACCCTCAGGGTCTTTGTTGACCACCTTGCGCCAGTCGTCCACCCAGCCGATCGCGCCAAAGCCCAGCGTGACAATGAGCACGATCCAGACAAAGCGGTTGGACAGGTCAAACCACAACAGGGTTGAGATCGCAATCGACAGCAGGATCAGGACTCCACCCATGGTGGGTGTGCCGCTTTTGGACAGGTGGCTCTGCATCGCGTAGCCGCGGATGGGCTGGCCGATCTTGAGCGACGTGAGCATGCGGATCACACGCGGCCCGGCGATCAGCCCGATGAGCAGGGCGGTCATTGCGGCCATCACCGCCCGGAAGGTCAGGTACTGAAAGACCCGGAAGAAGCCGAACTCGGGCGACAGGCCCTGCAGCCACTGCGACAGCATCAGCAGCATGCGACCTCCGCGTGGAAAGGCCGCACCGCGGCAAACTTCACGTCAGTGCGTGGCATGGTGGGTTCCCTCCTGCTGGTGGTGATCGCCGGGCCGTGCGGCGGCCTCGATGGCGTGGATGGCCTGTTCCATCCGCATGAAACGCGAGCCCTTGACCAGCACACTGCCCACGCCCGTCAAGCGCTGCAACACAGCCTGCTGCAATGCGTGCATGTCGGGCCAATGCTGTGCCCCCGCGCCAAAGGCGTGGGCCGCGTGGACACTCAGGCTGCCGAGGCAGTGCAGGTGCTCGATGCCGCGCTCGCGCGCGTACGCCCCCACTTCGCGGTGGAAGGCCGGCCCCTGATCGCCGACCTCGCCCATGTCGCCCAACACCAGCAGGCGCGGGCCTGGCAACTCGGCCAGTACGTCGATGGCCGCACGCACGGAATCGGGGTTGGCGTTGTAGGTGTCATCCACCACGCTGAGCACATGGCCCTGGACGGCAAGCGACAGCGCCCGGGAACGCCCCTGCACCGGCTGAAACGCTGACAGCCCGCGCGCGATGGCCTCCAGCGGAACCCCCGCCGCCAGCGCGCAGGCTGCTGCGGCCAGCGCATTGCGCACGTTGTGCCGCCCGGCAATGGCCAGGCTCGTGGCAATGGTGCCGGTCGGCGTCCGCAGGCTGACCTGCCAGGCGCCATCGGCCCAGACAGCAGCGTGCGACAAGCCCACCGCAGCGCCCTCGCCGAAGGTGACGACTTCGCGCTGGCCCGCGAGCGACTGCCACAGCGGTGTGTAGGGATCGTCCGCAGGAAACACGGCGACGCCATCGGGCGGCAAGGCACGGAGCACAGAGCCGTTCTCCCGTGCTACCGCCTCGACGGTTTGCATGAATTCGAGATGCTCGCGCTGCGCGTTGTTCACCAGGGCCACGGTGGGCTGGGCGATGGCGGCCAGGTCCGCGATCTCGCCCGGGTGGTTCATGCCGAGCTCCACCACCCCGATCCGGTGCGCGGGCGTCAGACGCAACAGGGTCTGCGGAACACCCACCGCGTTGTTGAGGTTGCCGCGGGTGGAAAACGCACGCTCGCCCGCGTGGGCCGCCAAGATCGCGGCGATCATCTGCGTGACCGTCGTCTTGCCGTTGCTGCCCGTCACGGCCACGAGGGGCAGTGGGAACTGCGCACGCCAGCCCGCAGCCAGCGCCCCCAGCGCCCGGCCAGTATCGGGCACCACAATGCCAGGCAAGCCAGGAGGCAGGCGGCCTGGTTCGGCCACAGCCGCCACCGCACCCGCAGCGGCCGCCTGCGCCAAAAAGTCGTGGGCGTCGAAACGTTCGCCGCGCAGGGCGACGAACAAGTCGCCAGCCTGCAAAGAGCGTGTGTCGGTGTGCACGCGCAGCAGTGGCGTGGAAGGCTCGCCCACACACTGCGCTGGCGGAATGCGCTGCGCGATCCAGGCGTGCGCCTGGCCCAGGGTCATCATCGCAGCGGTCATGCCGCCTCCTCCCGCGCATTCAAAGCAGCCTGCGCATGTTCCCAGTCGGAAAACGGACGGCGCTCGCCGGCCATTTCCTGGTAATCCTCATGGCCCTTGCCGGCGATCAGCACCACATCGTGCGGTCCGGCTTCGCGCACCGCACGCGCAATGGCGGCGGCACGGTCCAGTTCGGCTTGCACCGTCGTACCGGCGATCGTGCCCTGCAGAATCTGGTGCACGATGGCCGCCGGGTCCTCGCTGCGGGGGTTGTCACTGGTGACGATCACCCGGTCGGCACCCTGCTGCGCCGCAGCGCCCATGAGTGGGCGCTTGCCTGCGTCGCGGTCGCCGCCGCAACCGAACACGCAGCACAGCGCGCCGCCGCGCTCCGCCGCCTGGGGGCGCAGCGCCGCCAAGGCCTGCGAAAGCGCATCCGGCGTATGGGCGTAGTCCACCACCACCAAGGGTTGGCCAGAACGGTCCAGACTCTGCATGCGGCCAGGCACAGGTGCCAGATCCGCACAGGCGGCCACGGCATCTGCCAGCGGCACGCCGGCTGCGCGCAGGGCACCGATCACGCCCAGCAGGTTGAGCACGTTGTACCGCCCCACCACGCGGGACTGCAGGCATACACGCTGCCCGGCCTCAAGCACATCAAAGGCGAGCCCGCCCTGTCCTGTGCGAATGTCGTCGGCCTGCAGACGCGCCCCCGCATGGAGCGAGATGCTCCAGACATCCAGGGGTGCCGCGGCCAACGCGGCGATCAAGGCGGCCCCGGCCGGATCGTCGCGGTTGATCACCGCTGCGCGCAGACCAGGCCAGTCGAACAGGCGGCGCTTGGCGGCCCAGTAGGCGGCCATGCTGCCGTGGTAGTCGAGATGGTCCTGCGTGAAGTTGGTGAACAGTGCCGTGTGCAGTTGCAGGCCCGCCATGCGCTCCTCGGCCAGCCCGATGGACGAAGCCTCCATCGCGCAGGCCCGCAGCCCTTGGTCTGCAAATCCGCGCAGCGATTGCTGCAGGCGCACCGGGTCGGGTGTGGTCAGGCCTGTCGGCGTCACACGGCCCGGCACGCCCACCCCGAGCGTGCCCACAACGGCGCATCCGCCTGCGGGCAACACGCCGCGGTCGGCCAGTGCGGTCCAGGCCTGCGCCAGCCACCAGCTGGTGCTGGTCTTGCCGTTGGTGCCCGTGACGGCCATGGTGTGGAGCGCGGCCGACGGCTGCCCCCACCAGCGCGCCGCCAGCCAGCCGGTGGCCGCCTTGAGCCCGGCGAAAGACACCACATCGGCCGCGCCGAAGTCAAAGGCCTGCACCCCCTCGTGCTCGACCACACTGGCGCTGGCACCGCGCACCAGTGCGTCGGCCACGTGATGGCGCCCATCGGTAGCGGCACCAGGCCAGGCCACAAAGGCGTCGCCAGGCTGCACCTGGCGGCTGTCGATGCGCAGCGCTCCGGTGCAACGGGTGCGCAGCCAGACCTCCAGGGCGTCGAGCGTGGGCATGCGTTGCGTCACAGAGACTCCTCCACGGCGTTGGCCACGATCTGGGGCTTGACCGCCATATCAGGGGCCACCCCCATCATCCGCAGGGTCTGCTGTACCACCTCGCTGAACACCGGGGCCGCCACAGCACCGCCGTAGTACACGCCGTTGCTGGGCTCGTCGATCATCACGGCCACGATGATGCGCGGCTTGTCGATGGGCGCCATGCCGGTGAACCATGCCCGGTACTTGCCCGTGGCATAGGTCTTGCCCACCTGCTTGCGCGCGGTGCCTGACTTGCCGCCCACCGAGTAGCCCACCGTTTGAGCCTTCTGGCCCGTGCCGCCCGGGCCAGCGGCCATCTGCAGCATCTTGCGCACCTGCTCGGCAGTGCGCTCCGAAAATACGGGCACGCCCACGGCGGGCTCGTCGGTCTTGAGCAATGTGGCCGGAATGACGCGGCCGCCATTGGCGAACACGGTGTACGAGCGCGCCATCTGGAACAGGCTGGCGGACAGGCCATAGCCGTAGGACATGGTGGCCTGCTCGACCGGCCGCCAGGTCTTGTAGGGCCGCAGCCGGCCGCTGATGGCGCCCGGAAATCCGATCTGCGGCCTTTGCCCGAAGCCCGCTGCCGAGAAGGTTTCCCACATCTCGCGCGCCGGCATCTGCATGGCCAGCTTGGTGGTGCCCACGTTGCTCGACTTCTGGATCACGCCCTCCACCGTGAGCACGCCGTAGTTGTGCGTGTCGCTGATGGTGGAGCCGGTGATGTTGATGCGCCCAGGCGCGGTGTCCACCAGCGTGTCGGGACGCACGCGGCCGCTTTCCAGTGCGATACCCACCGTGAATGGCTTCATGGTCGAGCCGGGCTCGAACACATCGGTCAGTGCGCGGTTGCGCAGTTGCTCGCCGGTGAGGTTCTGGCGTTTGTCGGGCACATAGCTGGGGTAGTTGGCCAATGCGAGCAGCTCGCCCGTGTGCGCATCCAGCACGACCACGCTGCCGCCCTTGGCCTTGTGCACCGCCACCTGATCGCGCAGCTTCTGGTACGCAAAAAACTGCACCTTGCTGTCGATCGAGAGCTGAATATCGCGACCGTCGACCGGTGGAATGGTCTCGCCCACGCCTTCGACCACCCGCCCGAGGCGGTCCTTGATCACACGGCGCGAGCCGGGCTTGCCCGACAGGTCCTTGTCGAACGCGAGCTCCATGCCCTCCTGTCCGCGGTCTTCGACGTTGGTGAAGCCCACCACGTGGGCCGCAGCCTCGCCTTCAGGGTACTGGCGCTTGTATTCCTTGCGCTGATAAATGCCCTTGATATCGAGCTTGGCGATCTGCTGGCCCACGTCCCAGTCGAGCTGGCGCTTGATCCACACGAAGGTCTTGTCTTCGTCCGAGAGCCGGGCCTTGAGTGCAGGCAGCGGCATTTCCAGCAGCCGGGCCAGCTCCTTGAGCTTGGCCTGCACTTCGGGCTTTTCCTGCTCCACGTCCTCGGGGATGGCCCAGATACTCGCCGCGGGCACGCTCGAAGCCAGGATCAGGCCGTTGCGGTCAAGAATCTTGCCGCGGTTGGCGGGCAGTTCCAGCGTGCGGGCAAAGCGCACCTCTCCCTGGCGCTGGAAGAAATCGTTGCCGATCACCTGCACGTATGCAGCGCGCCCCGCCAGGCCGACGAAGCCCAGCGCGATCATGGCCACGATGAACTTGCTGCGCCAGACCGGCGTCTTGCTGGCCAGTAGCGGGCTGGAGGTATAGCGCACGCTGCGGCTCATGGCTGGGCTCCGGGGCGTACCGCTGCGGGCGTTCCAGGCTCCGCCACATACTGCGTAATGGCCGGTGTGGCCGTGCGCATCTGCAGCTGGGCGCGTGCGATCTTTTCCACCCGAAGCGGCGTGGCCTGGGCACGCTTTTCCACTTGCAGGCGCTGGTGCTCGGTTTCCAGCCGCCGGGCCTCGGCCACGGCGCGGTCAAGCTCGGTGAACAAGCGGCGCGACTGGTACTGCGTATGCACCAGATACAGTGCACTCGCAATCACGGCCACCAGCAGCACGAGGTTCAGGCGGATCATGCGTCCGTCCTCTCGGCCACGCGCAGGATGGCGCTGCGCGCGCGGGGATTGGCCTCGACCTCGGCGTTGGACGGCTTGATGCGCTCCAGCGCCTTGAGCTTCATGGGCTGGGGCGCGGCAAACGGCGCACGGCGGTCGTACACCTCTTTCGAGTGCTTGGCGATGAACTGCTTGACGATCCGGTCTTCCAGCGAATGAAAGCTGATCACCGCCAGCCGGCCGCCCGGCACCAGCACGCGCAGGCTTGCGTCTAGCGCCTGCTGCAGCTCTTCAAGCTCGGCGTTGATGAAAATCCGAAGAGCCTGAAATGTGCGCGTTGCAGGGTTCTGGCCCGGCTCGCGGGTTTTGACCGCGCCAGCCACGAGGGCGGCCAGTTCAGCGGTGCTTGCAAGGGGGCCCCGTTCCGTGCGCCGAGCAACAATCGCCTTTGCAATGGGGCCAGCAAACCGTTCTTCACCGTATTCACGAATCACCTCCGCAATCTGCCCCACCTCGGCCGAGGCCAGCCATTCGGCCACGCTCTCGCCGCGCGTGGGATCCATGCGCATGTCGAGCGGGCCATCCCCACGGAAACTGAAACCCCGGGCGGGGTTGTCGATCTGGGGCGAACTCACGCCCAGATCCATGAGCACGCCGCGCACGCTGGCATCCGGCAGCGCAGCGAGTTCGCGAAAACCTTCGTGGCGAATGGAAAAACGCGCATCGGTGATGCGCGTTGCTTCCTGGATCGCCTCGGGGTCCTTGTCGAACGCCACGAGGCGTCCGCCGGGCCCGAGCCGCTCCAGAATGCGCCGGCTGTGCCCGCCGCGGCCGAAGGTGGCGTCCACCCAGGTGCCGTCGGGCGCCTGCCCGGCCGCCCCCAGCAGGGCATCGACCGCCTCGTGCAGCAAAACGGTGGTGTGTTGGAGCGTGTCCATGGGCGCCGTCAGAACGAGAAGTCCTTGAACACATCGGGCATCTCGCCCTGCATGGCCTCGGCCTCCTGGGCCTCGTAGGTGGCCTTGTCCCACAGCTCGAAGTGGTTGCCCATGCCCAGCAGGATGGCGTCGCGCGTGATGCCGGCGGCGGCGCGCAGTTCGGGCGAAATCAGCACACGGCCCGTGCCGTCCATCTCCACGTCCATGGCGTTGCCCAGAAAAATGCGCTTCCACCACTGGGCCGACATGGGCAACTGGGCAATGCGCTCGCGGAATTTCTCCCACTCGGGGCGCGGAAACACCATCAGGCAGCCGTGCGGGTGCTTGGTGAGCGTGAGCTGACCGGAGGCCAAAGCGCCCAGCACGTCACGATGCCGGGTCGGCACGGACAGCCGACCCTTCGCATCGAGACTCAGCGACGAGGCACCTTGAAACACGGAACGGATTCCCCACTCGGTCGATCGGCCGTCTGCAGGCCCTGCGGAGGGCTGAGAGGCACTTTTCACCACTTAATTGCACTTTTTTCCACTGTAGCAGGAAAAGGCGGCCGGGCGGCACCCGCCGCTACAAACTTTTGCAATGAAATCAAGGACTTAGCCGCGTTTTTGCAGGCCGCGCAAGGCAAAAAACCTTGCAAATGAAAGACTTAGCGCACCTATCGCAAGTGAAGTCTGAAGCCTGGCTTTGTGCGCGCCTGCGACGGGAACACGGCCGTTGTGCGACGCGGCCAGAGCCGCCCGCCGTCTGGCTGCTGCTGCGTTTGAAGCAAAGGAACAGCGCCCTGATGCGCGCCCGCCATGCCTGCGGCTGCGTTGGAACATGGGCAGCGCAGGCGCCGGGGTACCGGTCGTGGACGCGGATGGAGCGCGGCGGCTGCACAGGCGCAAAGGCCGCCAAGACCTCTGCGGGCCCAGAGCGTCCGGCCCGATGATCCCCAGCACCAGCCCCGCCGGCCTGCCATGGCGCGGCTGCCCGGGTTCGGTCCGGCGAGCTTCCGACAGGCCGCGCCACGCCGCCCGAGCTGCCGGTTGCGCCCGCCCGGAGCGCCCACACTCAGAGGATGTAGCGCGAGAGGTCTTCGTCCTGGCTCAGCGTCTGCAAGCGCTGGTCCACATAGGCAGCGTCGATCACCACCGTCTGGCCCGACAGCTTGGCGGCGTCAAAGCTCACTTCGTCGAGCAGGCGCTCCATCACCGTAGACAGTCGGCGGGCGCCGATATTTTCCGTGCGCTCGTTGACCTCGAATGCGATGTGCGCAAGGCGCGTGATGCCTTCGGGCACAAATTCAAGCGTCACCCCTTCGGTGGACAGCAGCGCCTGGTACTGCTTGACGAGCGAGGCGTGTGTCTGCGTGAGGATGGCCTCGAAGTCGGCCACCGACAGCGATTCGAGCTCCACGCGGATTGGAAAACGTCCCTGCAGCTCCGGAATCAGGTCGCTGGGCTTGGCCAGGTGGAACGCGCCCGAGGCGATGAACAGGATGTGGTCGGTCTTGACCATACCGTACTTGGTGGACACCGTGGTGCCCTCCACCAGCGGCAGCAGGTCGCGCTGCACACCCTGGCGCGAAACTTCGGCCCCGCCGGTCTCCTGGCGCGCAGCCACCTTGTCGATCTCGTCGATGAACACGATGCCGTTCTGCTCGGCGTTCTGGATCGCGCGGGTCTTGATCTCTTCCTCGTTGACGAGTTTGGCGGCTTCTTCTTCCACCAGCAGCTTCATGGCCTCACCGATGCGCAGCTTGCGCTTGCGCTGGCGGCCGGTGCCGAGCTGGCTGAACATGCCGCGCAGCTGCTCGGCCATCTCTTCCATGCCTTGCGGGCCCATGATTTCGAGCTGCGGCCGCGCCTCGGCCACGTCCAGCTCGATCTCCTTGTCGTCGAGCTGCCCTTCGCGCAGCTTCTTGCGGAACACCTGGCGTGCGGTGTTGTCAGCCGGTGCGCCGTCGTGGCTGCGCGCGGTGGGCACCAGCACGTCGAGGACGCGCTCCTCGGCCGCGTCTTCGGCGCGGGTGCGCACCTTTTTCATCTCGGCCTCGCGCGTCTGCTTGACGGCCACTTCGGCCAGGTCGCGCACGATGGTGTCCACATCCTTGCCCACGTAGCCCACCTCGGTGAACTTGGTGGCCTCGACCTTGATGAAGGGCGCGTCGGCCAGCCGCGCCAGGCGGCGCGCGATCTCGGTCTTGCCCACGCCGGTGGGGCCGATCATCAGGATGTTCTTGGGCGTGATCTCCTGGCGCAGGCTGCCGCTGACCTGCTGGCGGCGCCAGCGGTTGCGCAGCGCAATGGCCACGGCACGCTTGGCACTGGCCTGCCCGACGATGTGGCGGTCGAGCTCGGAGACGATTTCCTGGGGGGTCATGGACGACATGGCGGGGCAGAGATGAGAGGTGAAATCGGTTGCTCGTGCTTATTAATCAAGCACAAGCAGCTATTAAATCAATAGCAAACGCTGACAACGCAGTGCGGCGCGGGCCGAGGCAGCGGGTCTCACAGCGTTTCGATCGTGTGGTGCATGTTGGTGTAGATGCACAGTTGCCCGGCAATTTCGAGCGAGCGGCGCACCACGGCCTCGGCCGGCAGGTCGGTGTGGTCGATCAGCGCCTTGGCGGCCGAATGGGCGTACGCGCCGCCCGAGCCGATGGCCACGATGCCCTGCTCCGGCTCGAGCACGTCGCCGTTGCCGGTGATGATCAGCGAGGCCTCGCGGTCGGCCACGGCCAGCATGGCTTCGAGGCGGCGCAGCACGCGGTCGGTGCGCCAGTCCTTGGTGAGTTCGATGGCCGCGCGCACCAGGTGCCCCTGGTGCTTGTCGAGCTTGGCCTCAAACCGCTCGAACAGGGTGAAAGCATCCGCGGTGGCACCGGCAAAGCCGGCCAGCACCTTGCCGTGGTGCAGCTTGCGCACCTTGCGGGCCGAGCCCTTGACCACGATGTTGCCCAGGGTCACCTGGCCGTCGCCGCCGATGGCGACTTGCACGCCGTCCGGCGTCTGGCGCCGCACGCTGAGGATGGTGGTGCCGTGGAACACCGGGGAGTCGCTGTGTTTTTCCATGCGCGCCATATGGGGGCACAGCCGGGCAATACAAGCCCAGCACGGTGATTTTGTACGCCCCGGAGGCGGCAGCCCAACAGCCGAGTCAGTTGCGGCGCGGAACGATCCAGGCGTGCTCGTTCACGCCGATCACGTTGAGCAGCACCGCCACCAGCCGGTGCAGTTGCAGGAACTGCAGCTCGTAGCCTTCGGCCTGCCGCGACGCCGCCCAGTTCAGCAGGGAACCCGCGGCTGCGAAGTCCATGCGGATGAGCTGGTCGCAATGCACTTGGAACGGCATGCCGGGTCGCAGATGGGCCTCAAATGGTTCGAGCAGCGGTGCCACGTCGCCTTCAATGTGCCCGCTGAGCGTGGCAGACGGCCCGGCATCCAGCGGTGCAGGCATCGACAGGGCACCAAAGTCGGACATCAGCATGTCGCGCGAGTCCGGGCCGCGGGCGGCTTCGGCGCGGGGCTCGGCGTCGTCCGAATAACTGCAGCGCGCAGGCTCCCAGGACGGCGGAGACACCTCGTAGGTGACGCAGTAGTCGAGCGCCACCATCTCGAAGTCTTCGGCGCGCCCCATGAGGCGCAGCACCGACATGCGCAGGCGCCACCAGTCGGCCGACACGGCGCGGTCGCCCGACGGGGTCTGGCGCTCCAGCAGGGCCAGCAGGTGCTCGGCTCCCTGAAAGTGAAATTGCCCCGCACGCTCGGCCCAACGATTGAACTGCTCGGCCAGCGCCCGCACGGCGGGCTCGTCAATGCTTTGCAGTCGGCTCCAGACCAGCGTCCACGGCGGCGCTGCGCGGTCCAGCGAGGCCTGCAGCGCAGTCACGGTGGAGGTGGCGATGGACGACGGCGCGTTCCAGCTCAGGTCACGCCGCGCCATGACTGGCTCTGCCGGGGCTGCCGCCTGGCTCAGGCCCAGTTGCTCGGGCAGCGAGAACCACACCGGCGCCGAGCGGCTGAACCGGGCCGCGTAGTCGATGGCCAGCGCGTCGAATCGGTCGTGCTGGCCCGTGGCACGGTACAGGTCGAACAGGGTGAGCCAGATCTCGGTCTGCTGCTCCGGCGCGTCGTCCTGGTGCTGTGCCAGCACCTCCAGAAGTCCAGACTCCGCACCCGCGTAATCCCCGTTGGCAAACCGGATCGCGGCTTCTTCAAGGTCGGGTTCGTGCACGAATTTCTCCAGCAGCGGCAGCGCAGGAACGGGCGCGTCGAGCGCTCCGGGCTCCGTGTTGCCGAAAGCCAGCGCTGCGTCCATGGGGCTGGTATCGGCCGTCCAGGGCGGCGTGGTCGCAGGGACGGTGTGGGCACCACCTTCCGGCGGCACGGTATCGCCCGCAAACAGGGGTTCCACAGGCCCTTGCGTGGCCAGATGCGGCGGCAGGCTGGCCGGTGCCGTGGGCGCGAATGCGCGGGCCACGATGGCCTGTGCCTCTTCCGGGGTGGAGGCACCAGCGGGCGCAAACGACGAGGGCGTGTTGCCCTGCTTGCTCTTCCACCACTGCTGCGACATCTGCGCCTCGATCTCGTCGATCTTCTTGAGCGTCACGGCGCGCTCGTCAGGCGAGGCCATGCTGCTCTGGAAGAACGAGGGGCGCGCGGTGGGGTCTTCGGTGCGCTGCCCCTGCAGCGCTTCGCGGCGGCGCAGCTTGCGCAGTTGATCGAACTCGCGGCGGCGCACAAAGTCGTTGCGCCGCTTGCGCTCGATCATCTCCTTGAGCATCTGCTTGCTGTACTGGCTGTCGCGATCGTCCTGTACAGAATCGAGCTCGGTCCAGTTGGAGGTGGGGTTGCGGACGAACCGCACCACCTTGGACAGCAGACCGCCGCCGGTGGAGTTGTCGTCCTTGCTCATGGGCCGATGCGTGCGGGCACGAAGAAAACCTGTCGGGAAAAAGACCGGCGCAAACGCCCGGTCAGTCTCCGAACATCTTCTGCTTGAGTTCGCGGCGCTGCTGCGCTTCGAGCGACAGCGTGGCCGTGGGGCGCGCAATCAGGCGGCCCACGCCGATGGGCTCGCCGGTTTCGTCGCAGTAGCCGTAGTCGCCCGCGTCGATGCGCGCAATCGACTGCTCAATTTTCTTGAGCAGCTTGCGCTCGCGGTCGCGGGTGCGCAGCTCCAGCGCGTGCTCTTCCTCGATGGTGGCACGGTCGGCCGGGTCGGGCACCACCACGGTGTCTTCCCGCAGGTGCTCGGTGGTTTCACCGGCGCTGTTGTGGATTTCCTGTTTGAGCAACACGAGCTTGTGGCGGAAGAACGCCATCTGCTTGTCGTTCATGTACTCGCTGTCGGGCATGGCCAGCACCTCGGCGTCGGTCAGCTCGTGGGCGGCCTTGGTCTTCCAGTTGTTCGCCAGCTTGGGGTCTTTTTTGGCAGTCCCGGAGGTCTGCGCTTGCGCGGTCGTAGGCATGTCGGTGTGGTTACTGGCTGTGGCGGCGGCGGTGGCCGCAGCGGGTTCCGTGGATGGTACGGTCAATTGCCCTGCGGCGGAAGGTGGCCGCCTTTTTTGCGCGGTTACCGGAGCTGGCGCAGGCACGGGCGCCTGCGCCGCGGCCTGGCGGGACGCAGCCGGGCTCTTGCGGGCCGGAGCCTGGGTCTTGCTGGATTCGGCTTTCACGGGCATGTCTCCTCGCAGATGCGGGCCTGGCGCGGGTTGCGCAGGCCCGGTGGGCAAGCCTTCCGGTTTTTTACCGGCGCGCGATTGTATCGACCTGCGCTGACAGTGCCGCACCGTTGCGCAGAGCCGACACCGCCCTGCCGCGCTGCGAGCGCTCGGCACGCCTCAGGCCAGGCTCTGGTCCAGCCCCTGGCGGAAGATGTCCTGCGGCAGGTCGATACCGATGAACACCATCTTGCTCATGCGCGCCTCGCCCTCGCCCCACTTGGGGCCCAGGTCGCTGCCCATGAGCTGGTGCACGCCCTGGAAGATCACCTTGCGGTCGGTGCCCTTCATGTGCAGCACGCCCTTGTAGCGCAGCATGCGCGGGCCGTAGATGTTGACGATGGCGCCAAGGAAGTCTTCGAGCCGCGCCGGGTCGAACGGCCGGTCGGAGCGGTAGACGAAGCTCTTCACATCGTCGTCGTGGTGATGGTGGTGCCCATGGCCGTGCCCATGCTGGTGCGAGGGGTGGTCGCAATGCTCGCCATGCGCATGGTCGTGATCGTGATCGTGATCATGGTCGTGCCCGTGATGGTGGCCGTCCTCGGCCAGGAAGTCCGGGTCGATGTCGAGCTTGGCGTTGAGGTTGAAGCCCCGCAGGTCCAGCACCTCGGCGATCGGGACCTCACCGAAATGCACGGCCTTGATGGGGGCGCGCGGGTTCATGTGCTTGAGGCGGTGGATCAGCGCCTCGGTGTCTTCGGGCGTGACCAGGTCGGTCTTGGACAGGAAGATCTGGTCCGCAAAGCCCACCTGGCGGCGCGCCTCCTGGCGGTCATTGAGCTGCTGGGCCGCATGCTTGGCGTCCACCAGCGTGATGATGGAGTCGATGAGATACGTCTCGGCGATCTCCTCGTCCATGAAGAAGGTCTGCGCCACCGGCCCCGGGTCGGCGAGGCCCGTGGTCTCGATGACCACGCGGTCAAACTGTAGTTCGCCCTTGCGCTTCTTGGCGGCCAGCGTCTGCAGGGTCTCGCGCAGGTCTTCGCGGATGGTGCAGCAGATGCAGCCGTTGCTCATCTGCACGATCTGCTCCTGCGAATCGGTCACCAGGATGTCGTTGTCGATGTTCTCTTCGCCGAATTCGTTCTCGATGACGGCGATCTTCTGGCCGTGGGCCTCGCTGAGCACGCGCTTGAGCAGCGTGGTCTTGCCGGAGCCGAGGAAGCCGGTGAGGATGGTGGCGGGGATCAGGGACATGGGGTCAGCAGCCTTGTGGGTGGCAGGCCCGCACCGCCACGAGCGGCAGCAGCGCAGGCCCTGAACGGGAAGCCCGCCAGTGTAGCGGCCACGCCCGCCCGGCGCAGAACGCCCGGCGCCCGCCCCGCCGCAGCACGCTTTTTAATGAAATAGGCCGCTCGTGCTTCAAAATCAAGCACGAGCAGCTACTGATTTGATAGCAAAAGCCTGGGTCTTGGGCGTGACGGGCCTGGAGCGGCAGGCCGCCGCTCACGCCTTGCGCATTACCACCAGCCCCTTGAGGTACTCGCCCTCGGGGAATTCCAGCGTCATCGGATGGTCGGGCGCGCCGCCCAGGCGTTCGAGGATGTAGCCGTCCACGCCCGCGTCGGCCCCGGCTGAGGCCACGATCTTGTGGAACAGGTCGCCACTGATGCCGCCCGAGCACGAGAAGGTGAACAGCACGCCGCCAGGCACCAACAGCTGCAGCGCCAGGCGGTTGATGTCCTTGTAGGCGCGGGCTGCGCGCTCGGCGTGCGCGGCCGTGGGCGCAAACTTGGGCGGGTCGAGCACGATGGCATCGAAGCGCTGGCCGTCGCGCAGGTACTGGCGCAGCGAGGCGTTCACGTCGGCATCGACAAACTCCGCCTGCGCCGGATCAAAGCCGTTGAGCGCCACGTGCGTGCGCGCCCGCGCCAGCGCCGGGCCCGACGAATCGATGGAAATCACCGCCCCCCCCTGACCGCGGCCTGCCGCCTGGGCCGCGCGCATGCCGGCCAGTGCCGCCACCGTGAAGCCGCCGGTGTAGCAAAAGCAGTTGAGCACGCGGCTGAACGCATGGCGCTCGGCGTACTGGGCAAAGCGCTGGCGGCTGTCGCGCTGGTCGAGGTAATAGCCGGTCTTGTGGCCTTCGGCAATGTTGAGCGTGAGCGTCCAGCCGTGCTCGCGCAAAGACAGCTCCACCGGCGCGCCCTCGCCGCCGCGCAGCCAGCCGGTCACGGGCTCCAGGCCTTCCAGGCTGCGGGCGCTCGCGTCCGAGCGCTCGTAGAGCTTGGCCAGCCCGGTCACGCGCAAGAGCGCATCGGCCAGCACGCCCTTCCAGCGCTCCACCCCCGCGCTCGTGAACTGCGCCACCAGCGTGTCGCCGTAGCGGTCCACGATCAGCCCGGGCAGACCGTCGGATTCGCCATGCACCAGGCGCACGCCGTCGCTGTCGATGGCCAGGCGGTCCCGCAGCGCCACGGCGCGGGCCAGCGTGGCTTCCAGAAAAGCGGCGTCGATGCGCTGGGCTTCGTCAAAGCTCCAGGCCCGGGCACGGATGCGCGAATCGGGGCTGAACGCCGCCCAGGCGAGGAACTGGCCCTCGTGCGATTCGATGCGCACGGTTTCGCCGCGGTCGCCGCCGCCCTTGGCGATGGCGGATTCAAACACCCACGGGTGGCGGCGCAGCAGCGAGCGCTCTTTGCCGGGCTTGAGTCGGATGGTTTTCATGGCCGCCATTGTCAGGGCTGGCCCGCCAGGCGCAGCCCACGCGATCAAGCCCTTACCGCCACCACTGCGACCCCATAGAAAAAATTAAAAGTAGCAAAAGTGACATATTTTTCAGGCCTCGTTATCATTGCCGAAAATTTCATTTGTATCATTTAGAAATGGATGCCCTCCTCTCCCCCAGCGCCATCACGGGCGCACCGGCCCCGGTTGCCGCCATCCCTGATGCTTTTTTGTTGTTTGCCATCGGCAGCGAGGAGTACGGCGTGGACATTCGCGCCGTACAGGAAATCCGCTCCTACGAGCGACCGACGTCCATCGCCCTTGCGCCGGCCGAAATGAAGGGAGTGCTGTCGTTGCGGGGCACCATCGTGCCCATCGTCGATCTGCGCATTCGCCTGGGCTTGCACGACGCGGAGTACGGTCCGCTCACGGTGGTGGTGGTCATGCGGCTGGACCGCGGCATGGTGGGTCTGGTGGTGGACCGGGTCAGCGATGTGCTGAGCCTGGCACCCGCACAACTGCGCCCTGTGCCAGCCTTGCAATCGGGCTTTGACGCAAGCCACCTGCTGGCGCTCGCGTCGGTGGACGAGCGCACGGTGATGCTGCTGGACATGGAGCGCTTTTTGCGCAGCGAGGGCTACGGCCGGGAAAGCACCGGCCTGGCCACCGCACCCGTACCCGTTCATTGAGCCGCCCTCGGAGCATTGCCATGCTGTCGGACCTGAAGATTTCCACACGGCTGACCCTGGGCTTCGGCCTCATGGGGCTGCTGATTGCGCTCATGGGCAGCGTCAGTCTGCTGCTCGCCAATGGCGCAGACCGGTCGTTTCACCTCATCATCGACGACCGGATGCCCAAAGTATTGAGCCTGCATGTGGTCAAGGAAGACGTGTTGGCGGTGGAGCTGGGTTTGGACCGCCTGCTGGATTCGCGGGATGCCCAGGCCACGCGCCGCCACGAGTCGCGTATTGCCGAACGGCGCGAAGAAATCGCGAAGCTGCTCCACACCCTGGACGCCCAGGTGCAGTCGACCCGCGGACGCGCATTGCTGAGCCGAACCGCTGAGGCGCGCACCACCTACGACCGCGAGATGGGCCGCTTTTTTGATCTGCTGCACGCAGGCGATCATGCCGCTGCGGCCCGGTGGTTGCGCGAGGCCATGGAAGCCCCCCGGCTGGCGTACTTTGCGGCCCTGGACGAATTGATTGCCTACCAGGAGACACTGTCTCGCGCCGCGCAGGAGGACGCCGCCAGCGCCATCGTCCGCATGAACACCGTGGTCGTGGCGCTGACCGCTGCGGCACTGGCCGGCGCCGTATTGATCGGCGTTGGCATCCTGCGGTCCACCACCCGCCCGCTGCGCCGCGCGGTGCAGCTTGCCAAGGCCGTGGCGCAGGGAGACCTGCGCACCCCCATTGAGGTGCACGGTCGCAGCGAAACGGCCCAGCTGCTGGCCGCCCTGCGAGACATGCAAGGCGCACTGGCCACGCTGGTGGGGCAGGTGCAGGGCAGCGCCCAGAATGTCGCCCAGGCCTCGTCCCAGATCGCCCAGGGCAATCGCGAACTCTCCGAGCGCACGGAGGAACAGGCCAGCGCACTGCAGCAAACGGCAGCCGCGATGGAGCAATTGAACGTCACCGTTCGGCACAACGCCGAGAACGCCCGCCAAGCGGCGTCCCTGGCGCGCGACGCCTCGTCTGTTGCGAGCGGCGGCGGACAGGCGGTGGCCGACATGGTGGCCACGATGCAGGACATCCATGACCAGTCGGGACGCATCGCGGACATCGTGGGCGTCATCGACGGCATCGCATTCCAGACCAATCTGCTCGCGCTCAATGCCGCCGTGGAGGCCGCCCGTGCAGGCGAGCAGGGCCGTGGCTTTGCGGTGGTGGCGGGCGAAGTGCGGACCCTGGCTCAGCGCAGCAGCGCTGCCGCACGGGAAATCCGGCAACTGATCGCCGCCAGCGTGGCGCGGGTGGGTCAAGGCAGCCAGCTCGCAGACCAGGCCGGCCGGACGATGCGCGATGTGCTGCGTTCCATCGAACGCGTGAACCAGATCGTGGACGAGATCAGCGCTGCGAGCACCGAGCAGAGTCAGGGCC
The DNA here is from genome assembly GCF_039540375.1 of Acidovorax lacteus. Lineage (NCBI taxonomy): Bacteria > Pseudomonadati > Pseudomonadota > Betaproteobacteria > Burkholderiales > Comamonadaceae > Acidovorax > Acidovorax lacteus. Next base: position 120,833 of record NZ_BAABEX010000004.1, on the reverse strand, counting down.
TTGACCAGGTCAACGATGCCGTGTCCGCCATGGACCGCAACACCCAGCAGAACGCGGCTCTGGTCGAAGAAATGGCGGCAGCGGCGGCCAGCCTGAACCAGCAAGCCCACGAACTGCTGCACACGGCCGGCGTGTTTCAGACGGAGGCGACAGCCCCGGGCTGGATGATCGGCCACGCGTCACCGCATGGCCGGACCACGCACCCCGCATTGCCAATGCCCGGCTGACCGACTCATGAACCACAGGCCCGATGTGCCCCATCGCTGGGTCCTGCAGCGGGACACCCGGGGCGCACGGCGCAAGCCCCTCACCCCTCACACTCCGAAAGCCACACCATGCGCATTCGCTCTGAAGACATCAAGATCGCCACACGGCTGACTCTCTTGCTGGTGGCACTGTGCCTGCTGATGGTCGTGATTGGCGCCGCGGGCCTGCTGGGCATGCGAGACGCCAATCAAGGGCTGAACACGGTCTACCAGGACCGGGTGGTGCCCCTCAAGCAGCTCAAGGTGGTGGCCGACGCCTACGCAGTGGCCATTGTGGACACCGCCCACAAGGTGCGCGACGGTGCGCTCTCGACCCAACAGGGGCTTGAATCGGTGCGACAGGCCCGCCAGTCCATCCAGAAGGAGTGGACGGCCTACCTCGCCACCGAACTGGTTCCAGCCGAAGTCCAGCAGATCGAACGGTTCAAGCAATTGCAAGTGCGGGCCGACAAGGCGGTCGACCAGCTGGAGACCGTGCTGAAGTCTCAAGACCCCGCCGCGCTCGCAAGCTTTGCGGCCCGGGACATGTACCCGGCACTGGACCCTCTGCAGGAGGTGCTGAGCACACTCTCGCAGTTGCAGCTCGACATCGCCAAGCAGGAGTACCTGGACTCCGAAGCCACATACCGCCATGCCCGGCTGCTGGTGGTTGCAGCCATCGTGGCGGCCGTGGTGCTGTCGTCGCTGGTCGGCATGGCCACCATTCGGGCGATCACGCACCCGTTGCGCAACGCGGTTGAACTGTCCGGGGCCATCGCGCAGGGGGACCTGACCCGACGCATCGACACCCGCGGCAGCAACGAGGTCGCGCAGTTGCTGCAAGGTCTCGAACGCATGCAGGGCTCGCTCATCCAGCTCGCCCAGGCCGTGCGGGACGGCGCAGAAAACGTGGCCACGGCCTCGCAGGAGATTGCCCAAGGCAATCAGGACCTTTCGGCCCGTACCGAGAGCCAGGCCAGCGCGCTGCAAGAAACCGCCGCCTCGATGGAGGAGCTCAACTCGACCGTGCGCCTGAACGCAGAGCATTCGCGCCAGGCCCACCAGCTGGCCCAGGACGCCTGTTCCGTGGCCAGCCAAAGTGGTCAGGTCGTCACCCGCGTGGTGTCCACCATGAAGGACATCCACGGACAGTCGGGGCGGATTGCGGACATCATCGGCGTGATCGACGGCATTGCATTCCAGACCAACATCCTGGCGCTCAATGCCGCCGTGGAAGCAGCACGGGCTGGTGAACAGGGCCGTGGATTTGCGGTGGTGGCCGGGGAGGTACGCAGCCTTGCCCAACGCAGTGCCGAGGCTGCCCGCGAGATCAAGAGCCTGATCACCGCCAGTGTTGAACGGGTCGAACAGGGCAGCGAACTGGTGGACCAGGCCGGTCAGACGATGGACCGGGTCGTCCAGGCCATCGAGCGGGTGTCTTCCATCGTGGCGGAAATCAGTGGCGCCAGCTCAGAGCAAAGCCAGGGGGTCGACCAAGTGAATCTGGCCGTCACGCAGATCGACCAGGTGACGCAACAAAACGCGGCCCTGGTCGAGGAGATGGCGGCCGCAGCGGCGTCCCTGAACCAGCAGGCACGCACCTTGGTCGGTACCACAGCCCGATTCAAGCTGCCGCATGGCGCTGGCCCGGCACAGGCCGCTCTGCTGCCTGCCACCGGCTGATCAGATCCAGCCCGGCACAGCCGGCCGGGCCGGAGATTGGCCTGCACGCGGATCCCCCACACCCCGAGCACGGTCTTGACCCATGTCTGCCAAAAAGCAGTTGACGCCTCGCAGTACTCACGCGACAACACGGGCACGCGGCCTGCACGGCATGCGCAGGCTTGAGCGATGGATCTCGACCCACTCTCGCAACGTACTGGAGTCAAGCAATGCGTTTAGAGCAAATGAGAATCGCTGTACGGTTGGCCTTGCTGTCAGCCTCACTGTGCGCACTGATGGTGCTGATCGGAATGGCAGGCCTGTCGGGCATGCGAGATGCCAGCCTGGCGCTGGACCGGGTGTACAAAGACCGGGTGGTGCCACTCAAACAGATCAAGACCGTGTCCGACGCGTACGCGGTCTACATTGTGGACACCGCCCACAAGGTCCGGGACGGCGCGCTGACGCCGCAGCAAGGTCTCCAGGCGCTCGCCAATGCACGGCGCGACATTGAACAGCAATGGGCCGCCTACATCGCCACCGAGCTGGTCCCGGCGGAAAAGCAGCTTATTGCCCAGTTTGAGCAGTCACGCATGCGTGCCGATGCCGCTGTGGCTGCACTCGAGACGCTGCTGCGTTCCGGCGACAAGGGGGCCCTGGCAGAGTTCACGGCCCAGGCGATGTACCCGGCCCTGGACCCGCTGCAGGACGCCCTGGGCGGACTGGTGCAGGTCCAGCTGGACACGGCCCACAGCGAATACACCGGCGCAGTGGACGAGTACCGGCAGATGTGGATGACCATCGGCGCTGGCATCACGCTCGCGCTGATCCTGTCGGCAGGCCTGGGCTATCGGGTGGCGCGCAGCATCGTGCGCCAGCTGGGCACCGAGCCCGCCACCGCCGCCACCCTGGCGCAGAGCGTTGCGCATGGCGATCTGACAGTGGCCATCGAGCTGCGCCCGGGCGACGAGACCAGCGTCATGGCCCAGCTCAAGCGCATGCAGCAGTCGCTGGTGGAGATGGTCTCCACCGTGCATGGCAGCGCCGCCAGCGTCTCGGCCGCTTCGGCCCAGATTGCCGAGGGCAACACCGATCTGTCGGCCCGCACCGAGAGCCAGGCCAGCGCGCTGGAGCAGACGGCGGCCTCCATGGAGCAGCTCAACTCCAGCGTGCGCATGAACGCCGACAACGCCCGCACCGCCAATCAGCTTGCGCAAGATGCCTTCCAGGTGGCCGACCAGGGCGGCAGCGTGGTCACCCAGGTGGTGGCCACCATGAAGGACATTCACCAGCGCAGCGCCCGCATTGCCGACATCATCGGCGTGATCGACGGCATTGCCTTCCAGACCAACATCCTGGCGCTCAACGCCGCGGTGGAAGCCGCGCGGGCTGGGGAGCAGGGCCGCGGCTTTGCCGTGGTGGCCAGCGAGGTGCGCAGTCTGGCCCAGCGCAGCGCCGAGGCGGCCAAGGAGATCAAGAGCCTGATCACCGCCAGCGTGGAGCGGGTGGAAGAAGGCAGCAGCCTGGTGGACCAGGCGGGTCACACCATGGAACAGGTGGTGCAGGCGATCGGCAAGGTCAACGCAATCATGCGCGAGATCAGTTCTGCCAACGGGGAGCAGAGCCAGGGTGTGGACCAGATCAACGAAGCGGTGACGGAGCTCGACCAGACCACGCAGCAAAATGCTGCATTGGTCGAGGAAATGGCCGCCGCCGCAGGCAGCCTGAGCGCGCAGGCGCGCGAACTGCTGGCCACCGTCGAGAGCTTCAAGCTCCCGCCGCAAGCTTTGGCGCTGCAGGATGCAGCCCTGCCCAGCGGGGCGCACACCGCGCTGCCCCAGGCCTCCCAGCGCCATGCGGTAGGCCCGGGCTGGAAAGCGCTGCAGGCCCCAGCCTTTTGAGGCGGGGCCGCGCATGCCCGGCAGGCCCAACACCGCCCCGGGCATGCGTAACATGCCGGGCATGAGCCGATTACCATCCTTCCACCGACGAACCGGCCTGGCCCTGCTGGCAGGCACCACCTCCCTCGCACTGCTGGGATGCGCCAGCATGACGCCCGAACAATGCAAGGTGGCCGACTGGTACCAGGTCGGCCTTCAGGACGGACGCGAGGGTGAACGCCCGCAGGACAAGCTGGGCGACTACGCCAAAGACTGCGCCGAAGTGGGCGTGCGCCCCGACGGCGCGCGCTACCAGGCCGGCTGGAACGCGGGCATCCGCGACTTCTGCACACCCTACAGCGGCTGGCGCGAGGGCACGCAAGGGCGCTCGTACAAGTCGGGCGCCTGCCGAGGACAGATGGGCGAATGGCCGTTCGAGCAGGCGCTGCGCAACGGCCTCGAAGTGCACCGCACCGAGCAGAGCCTGCGCAATCACGACAGCGAGATCCGCCGCCTGGAGCGCCGCCTGCAGGACAAGGAGACGCCCGAGCGCGAACGGCGCGAGATCCGCGACCGCCTGCGCTGGCTGGACTACGAGCAGTCGCGCCTGCGCCGACTGCTGGCCGACCAGGAACGCATGGCGCCGCGCTAGGCCCTGCAGCGGCCATTGGCGTTGGACTGCGCTCAGGGCGACTTCTTGCGCGCCCGCGGGTGCGCGGTGTCGTACACCGCGGCGAGGTGCTGAAAGTCCAGCCGCGTATACACCTGCGTGGTCGTGATGTTGGCGTGGCCCAGCAGCTCTTGCACCGCGCGCAAATCGCCGCTGGACTGCAGCAGGTGGCTGGCAAACGAATGGCGCAGCATGTGCGGGTGCACGGGCGTGGTCAGCCCCGCCTGCAGGCTGCGCTGGCGCAGCCGCAGCCACACCGACTGCGCCGTGAGCCGCGCCCCGCGCTGGCCGATGAACAGCGCGGGCGAGAGGGCCGCCGACCGCGCGCCGAAGGGGCCTTCGCGCAACGCCAACCAGCGCCGCAGCGCCGCCAGCGCCGCACCGCCGACAGGCACGCTGCGGCGCTTGCGGCCCTTGCCGATCACATGGGCCTCGGCGGCCTCCAGGTCCACCCAGCCGCGGCCCGCGCGGTCGGCTTCCACGCCCGGGGCCACGTCCAGGCCCACCAGTTCGCCCACGCGCAGGCCGCAGCCGTAGAGCAGCTCTACCAAAGCTGCGTCGCGGGCTTCGAGCCAGGGGTCGGCCCCGGCGTTGTCGTGCTCGGCCAGGCGCACGGCGTCGTCCACCGGCAGGGCCTTGGGCAGGGGTTTGGGGGCCTTGGGCGCGCGGATGCCTTGTACCGGGTTGTGGTCGGTCAGCGACTGCCGCGTGGCCCAGGTGAAAAAACCGCGCCAGCCCGAGAGGATGAGCGCAATGCCGCGCCCGCTGCGCCCGGCACCGTGCATCTGCGCCACAAAGCGGCGGATGTGGGCAGGTTGCAGTTGCAACAGTGGCAGGCCCACCTCGGCCGCGCGGGCGCTGAGGCGCTCCAGGTCCAGCCGGTAAAGCGTCAGGGTGCGCTCGGCCAGGCGTTTTTCAAAGCGCACGTAGTCCAGGTAGCGCAGCACCAGCGGATCGAGCGCCGGGGCCGCGGATGGCGGCTGCAACGCCGCATCCCCACCCGGTGCGCCCAGCGCGGGCAGCACACCCGGTGCCGCCGGGGCGTCAGCCCCCGCTGCGGCGGGGCGGGCTCCTGGCGACGCCTGGGGTGCCATGGCGCTGCGCTGCCCGTGCCGTGAGGGCTCAGCGCAGGCGCAGCAGCGCAGCGCTGGCCAGTTCGGCCATGCGGGTCAGGAATTCGGTGCCCATGGTGGCGTCAAAGCGCTGCGGGTCAGGCGAGCCCAGCACCAGCAGGCCAAACGCCGGGGTGGCGCTGTCCATCGCGCCTTCGCGCAGCGGCAGCAGCGCCAGCGACTGCGCGGCCACGCCATCGGGCGCCACGAGCCAGCCGGCGGGCTCGAAGCCCAGGTTGGGGCCGCAGAAGGGCATGGTCAGCGACGTGGCAAACGCCCGCGAGTCTTCGCTCGCGCCCTGGGCATAGGGGGCCGCAGCAAAGGCCGGGGCCACGTCCCACAGGCGCAGCGCGGCCTGCGGCACGTCGAACAGGCGCTGAATGCCCTGTACCACGGCTTCGGGCAGGTCGGCCGGTTCGCCCACGCACAGCAGCTCACCCGTCCACTGGTGCACCTTCTGGGCGATGGCCACGTTCTCGTTGCTGTGGCGCACCATGTCCATGATGCGCTGCTCCAGGCCCTTGATTTTTTCGCGCAGCATCTCGGCCTGGCGCTCCTGCAGGCTCACGGCGCGGTGGCCGTGCGGGCTGGCAATCTGCACACTGGCCAGCACCTCGGCATGGCGCTCGAAGAAGCCCGGCGTGTGGATCAGGAACTGGGCGATGTCGTCTTCGGTGATCGGGGAAATCGGAGGGGTCATGCTGCGTCGGGAAGTTGGATCTGGCCGTCGAACACCGTGGTGGCCGGGCCGGTCATGAAGACGGCATCGTCCGCGCCGCCCGCCCAGTCGATGCGCAGCAGGCCGCCGCGCGTTTCGACCTCGACCGGGCCGTCGAGCAGGCCGAGCTGCAGGCCCGCCACCACGGCCGCGCACGCGCCCGAGCCGCAGGCCAGGGTCTCGCCCGAGCCGCGCTCGAACACGCGCAGGCGCACATGCTGGCGGTCCACGATCTGCAAGAAGCCAGCGTTGACCCGTTGCGGAAAGCGCGCATGGCCTTCTACCAGCGGGCCAGCCCAGGCCACGGGGGCAGTGTCCACATCGTCCACCAGCTGCACGGCGTGCGGGTTGCCCATAGACACGACCACTACGAAAACCGTAGCAGACTTTCCATCGCTGGCAAGCACGAGCGGCCATTTTTGTGCCCGACCTTGCAGCTCGGGCTGCAGGCCTTGCGCGTCGAACGGCACCTGCTCAGGCGCGAAGCGCGGGCGGCCCATGTCCACCGTCACGCGGCCGTCGGGGGTGAGTTGGGGCTCGATCACGCCGCCGCGCGTGAGCACGCGGATGCGGTCCTTGGTCGTCAGGCCCCGGTCGCGCACAAAGCGCGCAAAGCAGCGCGCGCCATTGCCGCACTGCTCCACCTCGCCACCGTCGGCGTTGTGGATCACGTATTCAAAGTCGATGCCCTCGGCAGGCGAGGGGCGCACGGTGAGGATCTGGTCGGCGCCCACGCCGAAGTGGCGGTCGGCCAAAAAGCGGTAGTGCGCGGGCGTCAGGCCCAGGCGGCCCGCGGTTTCGTCGAGCACGACGAAATCGTTGCCGGCACCCTGCATCTTGGTAAAGCGGATCTGCATGGGCCCAATTATCGTTGCTGGCCGGGTGGCGCGCACGGCCCAAATGACCGCGCCGCCACACCGCGCGTCCGCTGCAGCGGCGCAAGCGTCGGCCGCACGCGACAGACTGCGCCTGGCTCAGTCGTCCGACGAGAAGCCCGAAGCCGCCACCACGGGCGCCCAGCGGTCCCGCTCCTGCGCGAGCTGGCGCGTGTACTCCTCGGGCGTCGAGGCGATGGGCTCGAAGCCGAGTTTGGACAGTGTCTCGATCACGGCCGGGTCTTTGACGGCCGCGCGGGCCAGCTCTGCCAGGCGCTCGACCTGCGCGGCGGGCGTGCGGGCGGGCAGGAACAGGCCATAGCTTTCCACGCCCTGGATGCCCGCAAAGCCTTGTTCCTCGAACGTGGGCACATCGGGCAAGAAGCGCGAACGGCGCGCGTCGGTCACGCCCAGCACGCGCACGCGGCCCGAGGCCAGGTGCGGCAGGCAGTCGCCCACGCTGAAGCAGCCCGAGGCGATCTGGCCGCCCATCAAGTCCTGCAGGCCCGGCGCAGCGCCCCGGTACGGAACGTGCGTGAGCGGCACGCCCACCGCCCGCGCAAACTGGTTGCCCAGAAAGTGCGGCATGGCCCCGGCCGCGGGCGAGGCATAGCCCTGCGGCTCGGCCTGGGCCTTGGCCCAGTCGGCGAACTGGCGCAGGGTGCGCACCGATTCGGGCACCTTGGGCCCGACCATGAAACCGCAGGTGGACAGCGCCACGGGCGACACGGCGATGGCGTCGGTGGCCGGCTTGTACTGCAGGCGCTTGAACACATGCGGGTAGATGGTGAACATGGACGAGGGGCTGAGCAGCAGGGTCAGCCCGTCGGGCGCGGCGTCTTTGAGCGTGGTCACGGCAATGCGGCCGCCCGCGCCCACTTTCTGCTCGACCACCACGGTGCCCAGGCGCGCGCGCCAGGTTTCGGCCAGGCGGCGCGCGGTGGCGTCCACCGAGCCCCCGGCCGGAAAGCCGACCAGGATGCGGGGCGTGCCGGCCTGGGCCCAGGCGCCCAGGCCGGTGGATGCGAGCGCGGCCGCGCCCAGTGCGCGGCCCAGGTGCCAGCCGAGCTGGCGGCGGTTGATCGGTTGCATGCAATGTCTCCTTGGGTTGAGGGTCTTACTCGGGGGCGGGAACAGGGTCGGTCGAGCTGGGTGGTGTGAGGCCGGTCGCCGCGACCGCCAGGCGGTCCAGCAGGCGGCGCAGGTGAGGGCCCTCATCGCCCAGCGCGGCCAGCAAGGCGCTGTCGTGGGCACGCACCTGGGCCGTCACGCGATCAAGCAGTGCCAAGCCCTCGGGCGTGGGGTGCACGGTCCACGAGCGGCGGTCCTGCGGGTCGTCGGCCCGCGCCACCCAGCCCTGCTCGCACAGCCAGTCCACCAGGCGCATGCCGCCGCTGCGGTGCAGGCCCATGGCCTCGGCCAGCAGGCCCTGACGCAGGCCGGGGTTCTGCGCCACCAGCACCAGCGCGGCAAAGCGCTGCGGGCTCACGTCGGCGCGGTCCACGCTGCGCTGAAAGTGCAGGTACAGCGCGTTCTGCGCGCGGCGCAGCGCATAGCCCAGCAGCTCGTCGAGCACGCCATAGGCCAGCCCGGGCAGCGGCCGCAGCTCGGCCTGCGCCCAGTCGGCCGGCGGGGCGCCGCGGCCCGCCTTGCGTGCCGGGACGGGGGAGGCTGGGGGTTTGCGCTGACTTGCGTTTTTTTGTTGCATGACGCAACAATATCCCGGAGTGCTTGATGCACGTCAACCCCACAAACCCGGAGACAGCCCATGACCTCTTCCCGCGCCCCCCGCTCCATCGTCGTGTCTGGCGGCGGCATCGGCGGCCTGACCGCCGCCCTGGCCCTGGCCGCGCGCGGCCACCAGGTCATGGTGTGCGAAGCCGCCGCGCAACCCCGCCCGCTGGGTGTGGGCATCAACCTGCTGCCCCATGCGGTGAAGGTGCTGGCAGATCTGGGCCTGCTGCCCGCGCTGGAGGCCATGGCCGTGCCCACGCGGGCGCTGGTGTTTGCCAACCGCCACGGGCAGACCATCTACGAAGACCTGCGCGGCGTGGCCGCGGGCGCGAGCCACCCACAGCTCAGCATCCACCGCGGCCACCTGCAGATGCGGCTGTGGGACGAAGCGAAGCGGCGGCTGGGCGAGGCCCAGGTGCGCGCCGGCGAGCGCGTGGTGGCCGCACGCGAAACCCCCAACGGCGCGGTGGCCGAGATCCTGCACGCCGACGGCACGCGCAGCGAACGCGCCTGCGACATCCTGATCGGTGCGGACGGCATCCATTCGGCCCTGCGCCAGCAGTTCTACCCGGGCGAAGGCGCACCGCGCTGGAACGGCATGATGATGTGGCGCGGCACCACGCTGGCCAAACCCTTCCTCGACGGCCGCACCATGGTGCAGGCGGGCCACCGCCGTGCCAAGTTCGTGGTCTACCCGATTGAGCCGGTGCGCCCCGATGGCCTACAGCGCATCAACTGGATCTGCGACCGCCGCCTGCGCGAAGACGGCTTTGGCGGCGGCCTCACAGCCCCGAGCCGTGAGGACTGGAGCAAGCCCGGCTCGCTCGACGACCTGCTGCCCACCTTCGGCGCCTGGCGCTTTGCCTGGCTCGATGTCCCGGGGCTGATCCGCGCGGCCGAGCAGATCCTCGAATGGCCGATGGTGGACCGCGACCCCCTGCCCCGCTGGCGCCACGGCCACACCACGCTGCTGGGCGACGCGGCACACCCCATGTACCCGATCGGCTCGAACGGCGCGACGCAGGCCATCCTCGACGCCGCCGCGCTGGCCGATGCGCTCGATGCGCATGCAAGCATCACCGCCGCACTCGACGCCTACGAGGCCGCGCGCCTGCCCATGACGCGCGACATCGTCGCGATGAACCGCCGCGAAGGGCTGGACGCGATCCTCGACATGGTGGAAGAGGCCGCCCCCGAGGGCTTTGCCCGCATCGAAGACGTGACCGACCCGCAGGTGCTGGCCGAATGGGTGCAGGCGTACAAAAAAGCCGCAGGCCACCAGCTCAAGCCGGCACAGCCCACCTGATCCCCGCACCGGCCGCGCGCGCGACAGCCCCCGCCCCGTGCAGGGCCGCCGCGGCCGATAATGGGCCGATGCCCCGCCTCCACCAGCAACTGCACCCCCATCGCGAGCCGGTGCCCACCCGCCCGGCCGCCACCGTCTTGCTGCTGCGCGACGCACCAGACGGCGCGCTCGAAGTGCTGATGACCCGGCGCTCCGCCCAGGCCAGCTTTGCGCCCGGCGCCTATGTGTTCCCGGGTGGCGCCATCGACACCGCCGACGCCGCGCCCGCGGCCCACGCACTGGCCGACCGCCGCCCCACGCAGACCGACCTGCACTGCACGCAGGCCATTGCGGCCATCCGCGAGAGCTTTGAGGAGCTGGGCGTGCTGCTCGCACGCCGCACCGACGGCAGCGCCGCCGACGCGCAGGACATCGCCGCGCTCGACCGCCACGCGCCGTTTTTTGCACAGTGCGCGGCGCGCGGCCTGCGGCTGGCGGCCGACCAGGTGTTCTGGCTGGCGCACTGGACGGCCGACCGCGACCTGCCGCGCCGCTTTGATGTGCCCTTTCTGGTCGCACGCATGCCTGCAGAACAGGAGCCCGTGGCCGACGAAAGCGAGCAGTTCGAGCCCGTGTGGGTGCGCCCGGCCGACGCGCTGGCGCGGCACGAGGCCGGGCAGTTCTTCATGATCTTCCCGACCATCCGCACGCTGCAGCGCCTCACACGCTACACGAGCACACAGGCGCTGCTCGACGCGCTGCAAAGCGAGCGCCCGCTGTGGGTGAGCTGCCCACGCGCCGGCCTGCTGAACGGCAAGGAAGCGCGCTACATGGAAGACGAGCCGCCGTTTGGCGAACTCGCGCTGGTGTGCCCGGACGGGCAGATCGTGCATCCGCTGGATTGGCAGAACGAGCGCCCCGTGCCGCTGCTGCGCAACGTGCAGCGCCTCACGGCCGCCAACCCGGGCGTGATGACCGGGCCGGGCACCAACAGCTACCTCGTGGGCGACCCGTCCACGGGCCACATCGTCATCGACCCGGGCCCGGCCGAGCCCGAGCACCTGGAGCGCCTGTGGCGCGCTGCGGGCGGCGACATCCGCGCCATCGTCTGCACGCATTCGCACCCCGACCACAGCCCGGGCGCTGCGCCCCTGGCCGAGCGTTGCGCCGCCGCAGGCCGCCCGCGCCCGCCGGTGCTGGGCCTGCCCTCGGCCCCCACGGCGCGCACTGCCAGCCATTTCACGCCCGACCGATCGCTATCAAATCATGAGCGGCTTGTGCTAACCGGCAAAGGGCCGGATGGCGAAATCACCCATACCCTGGAAGTGATCCACACCCCGGGCCACGCGGCCAACCACCTGTGCCTGTGGCTGGTGGAAGACGGCCTGCTGTTCAGCGGCGACCATGTGCTCAACGGCAGCACCACCGTGATCGACCCGCCCGACGGCAACATGGCCGACTATCTCGATTCGCTCGACCGTCTGGCCGCGCTGTGCGAGCGCGAGGACATCGGCTTCATCCTGCCCGCGCACGGCTACGTGCTGGGCGATGCACCAGGCGCCATTGCACGGCTCAAGGCCCACCGCCTGGCGCGCGAGGCCAAGGTGGTGGCGGCCATGCAGGCCCTGCCCCAGGGCAGCATGGACGACTGGGTGCGCCTGGCCTACCACGACGTGCCGCCGCGCATGTGGCCGGTGGCCCAGCGCTCGCTGCTGGCGCACGTAGAACGCATTCGCGCGCTGGAGGCCCTGCATGGCAGGCACTGATGCGGCGGCGCCTGCCGCAGACGATGGCAGCGAACGCCTGGCCAAGCGCCTGGCGCGGGAGCTGGGCTGCTCGCGCAGCCTGGCCGAGCAGTACATCGAAGGCGGCCATGTGCAGGTGGACGGCCGCACGGTGGAAAGCCCGGCCCAGCGCGTGCAGCCCGGGCAACGGGTGGCCCTGGCCGCGGGTGCCAGCGCCCAGCCCGAGCCGCCGGTGACGCTGCTGTGGCACAAGCCTGCGGGTGTAGCGGCGGCCAGCGCCGACGACGCCCTGCCCTTCTTGAGCGCAGAACGCCACTGGGCCGACGACCCGGCACCGCGCCGCATGCTGCAGCGGCACTTCCGCCAGCTGATTGCCGCCACACCGCTGCCTGCCGGTGCCAGCGGGCTGGTGGTGTTCACGCAGGACCCGCGCATCGCACGCCGCCTGCAAGACGCCGCCGCTCCGCTGGAGCACGAATGTGTGGCCGAGGTGCAGGGCACGCCCGGAACGGCCGGGCTGGTCCCCTTGGCCGAGGGGCTGGTACTGGACGGCCGGCGCCTCGCGCCCGTCAAGGCGAGCTGGCAGAGCGAGCAACGCCTGCGCCTGCCGCTCAAGGGCGTGGATGTGGCCCTGGTGCCTGCGCTGTGCGCCGCGCTGGGCCTGGCCGTGACGGGCCTGCGCCGCCTGCGCATCGGCCGCGTGCCGCTGGCCCGCCTGCCCGAGGGGCAATGGCGCTACCTGCCGCCCTGGGACAAGTTCTGAGCCGGGCGGGGCCACCCGCAAGCGGCAGCCCCACCCGTAATCGCTCTTTTTTTGATAGCTGCTCGTGCTTGTCGGGCAAGCACAACAGGCCGTTTTGACGCTGCTCACCCAGAGCAAGGCCACTGCTACACTGGCCCGCAACTCTGGAGGGAGCCCATGCCAACACCATCTGCGCCGCCCACGGCGCGCCGCACCCAGCCGCCCGCCACGGCGGTGCCTGTCGAGATCGAAGCGCATCCGGTGCAGTTCACCGGCAGCGGCCGTGAATACTTCCGCGTCTGGATCGTCAACGTGCTGCTCAGCATCCTGACCCTGGGCTTCTACACGCCCTGGGCGCGGCGGCGCACAGCCCAGTACTTTTACGGGCACACGCTGGTCGCGCACAGCCCGCTCGAATTCACCGCCCCGCAAAAGCGCATGGTGTTCGGCTTTGTGGTGCTGGTGGTGCTCACGCTGGCCTACCAGATCGCCGTCAACACCGGGCAAGACACGGCGGTGGCCCTGTTCCTGGTGGCGGGGGCGGCGCTGGCCCCGCTGCTGTGGGGCAGTGCGATGCGGTTTCGGCTGTCGGCCACCCGCTGGCGCGGCCTGCGCCTGCAGTTTGTGGCGAGCTGGCGCGAGGTGTACCGGGCCAGCTGGCCGGTGTTTGCGCTGGCGCTGGTGTGGATCGGCGTGACCTACGGCCTGGACGCGCTCACCCCGCCCGTCCCTGAAGGCGCAGGCGGCGCAGGCGCACCCAAGATGCCCGAGTTCACGCCCGCCATGGGCGGCCTGCTGCTGCTGGGCCTGGCGCTGTCGGTGCTGTGCGCCATCCGCATGGAATACAACTACAAGAGCCTGCTGGTGATGCAGTCCCGCCTGGGCACCGAGCCCGGGCGCTGGAAGCCGCAGTACATGGACTTCGTGCGCATCTGGGCGGCCACCGTGGGGGTGTTCCTGCTGGGCCTGCTGGTCGTCAGCGCCCTCGTGGCGGCGCTCGTCGGGGGCTCGCTGGCACCGCTCAAGTCCATGGGCGGCGGCGCCACGTTGATCATCGTGTTCCTGATCATTGCCCTGCTGGTGCTGGGCTTCTTCCTGATGCTGCTGGCCTCGGCCCCGGCGCGCGCTTACCGCGAGGCGCGCATGTTTCAGCTGATGTGGGACAACATCGGCCTGAGCCAGGTCGCTCGCTTCAAGTGCCGCCTCAACGCCTGGCGCTTCGTGCGCCTGCGCATGAAGAACCTGCTGTTCACACTGCTCACGCTGGGCTTCTACCGCCCGTTCGCCCGCGTGAACGAATACCGCATGAAAGCGGACTCGGTCACGCTGCACATCAAGGGCGGCGTGGACCAAGTCACGGGCGTGCTTGTGCGCCAGCAGCAAGGGGGCGTGGGTGACGCAATGGCCGACGCCGTCGGGCTGGACCTGGTCTGACCACGCACGGCGCACCGGTCCATGCCCACCGACGGTTCTGCCGCTTCCGCGGCGCTACTGCCCGCGCGCTGGTTTGACGGCCGCCAGAGCCAACCGCGCCGCGTGCTGGTGGCCCTGCACCCCGGCCGCCGCGGCCCGGCCCTGCACCTGCATGCGCTGGACCGGCCGAGCGAAGCCCCGCGCGTGTGGCCCCATGCGGCGGTGGGCTGGCCCGAAGCCTGGAGCGCACGCCACGCCCAGCGCCGTGTGACGCTGGACCTGGGCGACGACGGCAGCATCGAGATCGACGACGTGCAGGCCTGGCATGCGGCCTATGCGGCTGCTGGCGGCCGCATCGGCGTGGCCCAGCGGCTGCAGACGCGCTGGACGCTGCTGCTGGCCGGCGTGCTCGTGGCAGCGGTCGCACTCACCCTGTTCTACCGCTACGGCACCCCATGGGCGGCGGCGCAAATGGCGCGCTTTGTGCCACTGGAATGGGAGGTGGCCATAGCCCAGCGCGTGATGCAGCAGTTTGACGACGGCATGCTGCGCCCGAGCAAGCTGCCCGCCGACCGCCAGGCCGCGCTGCGCGAGCGCTTTGCCACGCTGGTGGCCGCACAGCCCGCCGCGCTGCAGCGCTATCGCCACTACCAGCCGCGGTTGGTGCTGGAATTCCGCTCGGGCATGCCACCCAACGCGTTTGCGCTGCCCGGCGGCACCATCGTGATGACCGACGCGCTGGTGGACATGGCCACGCGCCGTGGCCTGGGCGACGATGCGGTGGTGGGCGTGCTGGCGCACGAGATCGGCCATGTGGTGCACCGCCACGGCATGCGCATCCTGGTCGAGCAGGGGGTGCTCAATATCGGGCTGGGCATGGCGCTGGGCGATGTGTCGGGCGTGGTGGCCACGGGCAGCACGCTGCTCACGGGACTGGCCTACAGCCGCCAGCACGAGCGCGAGGCCGACTGCCATGCGCTGGCCCTGCTGCGCCACACGGCGCTGCCCACGGCGCCGATGGCCCAGTTGCTGCGCGCCATGGCGCAGGAGCCGCACATTGGTCGGCGGGCCGAGCGCACCACGGGCCGCCCGGCCGAGCACGCTGCATCACAGCCCCAGCCGGCCCCCGCCCCCAAGCCCGCACAGGCCCGCACGCCCAGCACGTGGGAAACCTGGCTGAGCACGCACCCCGAAACCCTGGAACGCGCCGACATGCTGGAGCGCGGGCACGCCCCCCACTGCCAGCGCTGACCACAGCCCCGGCGACGCTGGCAATGGGGCGTGGAAGAGGTGGAGCGCCGCCACGTGCGCAGACACCCAGGCCCGCAGCACGTGGAAGCAGAAAAGTGTGAAGCGCGCCGATAAGCCGGATTCTGTGCACTGCGGTGTCCCGCAGCGTGACCGCCATTCATCTGGGCCGGGGGTCGCCCACCCGGCTCGGTGCTACCTACCCGCCAGCTCTGCGGAACCACATCAACGCTGGCCTACTTGGTATTGCTGCGCGTAGAGATTGCCCGTTTCACCTCGGGCGCGAAGCGCCCGAGGTGACTGCGTTGTTCCGGGCTCATCGCCCGTCACCGTCTGGCTTGCGCCAGCCGCGCCGGCTTGCGCCGGCGAACCGCAGAACACCCCTGGTGGGCCCTTCCACGCTCGAACTCGTCTCTGTTGCTCTGATCCTCACCTCACGGTGGGCAGCCGTTAGCTGCTACGCTGTCCTGTGCAGTCCGGACGTTCCTCCAGTGCCTGGTTTCCCAGATTGCACCAGCGGCGGTCTGGCGTGCTTCACAGGGTGCATTATCCCCGAGCGCTGCCCCCTGGGGGTCGCCATAAGCTTATGGTTTGCAAGCGCGCAGGCCTGGGCCAGAATCGTCCCACCCCTTGCCCACCCGAACCACAGGAGACGCCATGAAGTTCGACAACATCCTGCAGAGCATCGGCAACACGCCCCATGTGCGCATTCAACGGCTGTTCGGCCCGGATGCGCAGGTGTGGATCAAGTCCGAGCGCAGCAATCCCGGCGGTTCGATCAAAGACCGGATTGCGCTGGCCATGGTCGAAGACGCCGAGCGCAGCGGCAAGCTCCAGCCCGGCGGCACGATCATCGAGCCGACCTCGGGCAACACCGGCATCGGCCTGGCGCTGGTGGCGGCCGTCAAGGGCTACAAGCTGATCCTGGTGATGCCCGAGAGCATGAGCATCGAACGCCGCCGCCTGATGCTGGCCTACGGTGCGCAGTTCGACCTCACGCCCCGCGAAAAGGGCATGAAGGGCGCGATCGCCCGCGCTCAGGAGCTGCAGGCCCAGACGCCCGGCGCCTGGATTCCGCAGCAATTCGAAAACCCCGCCAACGTCGACATGCACGTGCGCACCACGGCGCAGGAGATCCTGGCCGACTTCCCGGACGGCTTTGACGCCCTGATCACCGGCGTGGGCACGGGCGGGCACCTGACGGGTGTGGCGCGCGTGCTCAAGCAGCGCTTTCCCCAGCTCAAGGTGTTTGCGGTCGAGCCTTCGGCGTCGCCGGTCATCTCGGGCGGGCAACCCTCGCCCCACCCGATCCAGGGCATCGGCGCGGGCTTTGTGCCCCAAAACCTGGACACCCGCCTGCTCGACGGCGTGATCCAGGTGGATGCCGAACCCGCACGCGAGTACGCCCGCCGCTCGGCCCGCGAAGAAGGCCTGCTCGTGGGCATCTCCTCCGGTGCGACGCTGGCCGCCATTGCGCAGAAGCTGCCCGAACTGCCGCCCGGCAGCCGCGTGCTGGGTTTCAACTACGACACCGGCGAGCGCTACCTGTCGGTGGAAGGCTTCTTGCCGCTGTAAGCTGGCCCGTCCGACCGAAACCATCAAAAACCATAGCACGTCGTGCTTGCCTGGCAAGCACGAACAGTCGATTTGATAACGATCAGCGGGCCTGCCTGGCCAGCGCCCGCAGTTCCTGTTGCAGCAGCAGCGTGACCTCGGCGCTCTCGAATTGCGCCTGCAGCAGCGGTACGGCAAAGCGGTAGTCGGCATCCTGCTTGCGCAGCACATAGGCCAGCTGCAGGCGGGCCATGGACTGGCGCAGGGCCTGCGCATCCCCGTCGATGCCGTGCTGGCGCAGCAAGTCGGTCAGGGCCATGAGGCTGGTCTGCCCGGTCAGGGCCGTGTGGTACACCACGATGCGGTCAAGGCGGCAGGCCTCTTCATCGTGGCTCAGGCGTCCCCAGCCCGCCAGCGCGTCCTGCACGGGCTGCGACGCCAGCGCCTGCTCGAGGTGGCGCGCCTCGATCACGCGCTCTCCCGGGAGCAGAGCCTCCAGACATTCCTGGCACAGGATGGCCACCAGGTTGGCACGTTGCCCGCTGGCATCGACGAGCCGCTCCACCAGGCGCGGATGGTCAAAACCCAGGCGCATCCGGCGCAGCGGCTCGGTGGCCAGTTCGACGCAGGCCGCGCGCTCGAGGCCGCCAATGGCCAGCACTTCGCCAAAGTTGCGCAGCGGGCTCTGGTAGTCGAGCACAGCCGCGGCATACAGGTCCCAGAAGCCTGCCAGCATGAACCAGCAGCGCCCTTCCTCACTGAGCGCCCGCAAGGTGGACAGCTGCGCATACCCGCTGCGCGATTCGTCCCGGAAGAACAGGTCGGCCTCATCGATCAGCAGCACCACGCGCTGGCCCTGGAACTGCGACTGCAGGTGCGAGACGATGGCCTCCAGCGGTGTGTCCGGCGGCAGGCCGAACTGCAAGGCCATGCGGGGCGCCAGCCGGTGGTCCCGCAGCGAGACGTAGTGGCACACCACCTGCGGGTGCCCTTGCAGGCGCCGCTGCACGGCTTTGAGCAAGCTGCTCTTGCCCAACTGCCGACCGCCCACGACCAGGTAGTTGGCGGGCTCGCGCGACACCACCCGGGCCAGCAACTGTGCGCGGCCAAAGAAGGCCCCCTCGCGCGTGACGCCGCCACGCGTCTGGTAGGGCGAAATGCGGGTGATGCGCAACTGCTCGGCCAGCAGGCGCAACAGCAGTTGCAGCGCCTGACCGCCGATCAGCCATTCGGTCTGCTGGGCGCTGTCCACCAACACATGCAGGTTGGCGCGGTCCTGTGCATGGGCATGCAGCAAAGGCCAGGGGGTGTCCACGCTGTGCTCGCACAGGATCAGCAGCACATCGCTGCCCGTCTGCACCGCGCGCAGCTGGCGCAGCACCGTGGCTTCGTCCATGCCGGGCGCGGGCACGAACACCAGGCACCGGTCCAGCGACACCGGCAGATCGGCCGGGAACTGCCACTCGAACACGGCTCCGGGTAGCGTCCAATCGGCGTTGGGCTTGCAGCGGGCCGACACGCGTTCGGCCAGCGCGCTCGCCAGGGCATGGGCGCGATCGACCCCGCGTGCCTGGGCGCACAACACCGCGCGGCGCCAGTCTGCCATGCGGACGTCGGCGGCCAGCAGCGTGGGCTCCAGCCGACGCAGCCAGCGCAGCAGCCGGTCCAGGCGTGGCAGGCGCGCCAGGGGTGTGCGGCGCAGCCGCGCGGGACGCAGCTGGCCCGCCCCGATCAGTGGATGGCGCACCACCCACAGCACGGCCGCCGCTGCAAACAGGATGGCGCACCACAGCATGACCGAGCGAAGACCCGCGAACGGATCTCCCACCGGGACAGGTGCGGCAGACTCCAGATCGTGGGCGGCGCCTTGCCGGCAGTTGAGGGGCAGATAGCCCGCAGGAAAGGGCGGATGCCCCGGCCTGCACGACCATTCGTGGCCACCCGGCTGCAGCTCGACCAGCACCTGTGTGCCCGCCAGCCGGCCCAGCTCGGGGTTGCGGGCGATGTCGGCCTGCAGCACGTTGGGACGCGGAGACGTCACACGCAGCTGGGGATTGGGAATGGCAGGCGCGTAGGGCTGGATGTCGTCGGGCCAGCGGCCCTGTTCGTTGCGCGCCTGCACCATGGCCGCGCGCCACTGCAGCAGCTCGCCCCACACGGGTCCCGCATTCATGGCTGCGAGGAATCGCCCCCGTGTGGCCGGGTTGTGCTGGGGCGTGAACAGTGCGCTGGCCACAAACAGTGTGAGCAGTGCGATCACCGCTCCACGCAAGAAGGGCTTCGAGAGCCAGCCGCTCAGTCGGTCGAGCATGATTCCAGCACCATGCGGCCCGCCTCGCGCACCGTGGGGCTGCGCCAGTGCAGCCGCGCTGCATCGCCAGCGCCACGGGCATGGATCAGGTTGCCCCAGAACAGGCTGCGCAAAGCGTCGTCCTGCAGATAGGGGCGAGCGCGTCCCAGGTCGTCGGCCTGCAGCAGCTGTTGCAGACGCGCTCGGGTGGCGGGCGTCTGCGCCAGCGGCAGAAACGTTTGCCACAGGCGCGGGCTGCTGGCCAAGTGGGTGTGCAGCGCGCCGAAGGCGGCATGCCCTTCGTGCAGGCTGGCTTCAGGGCCGAGATGGTCCACCAGCCACTGCAGCCCTTCCTCGAAGAGCGCAGGGTGACCCCCGCTGAGGGTCTCGAGCACCGCCACGACAGACGCTGTCCATGTGTGCTCGGGCCAGCGCAGCTGTGCCAGTTGCATGAGATCGTCGAGCGTCGGGTCGGGCCAGTGGTGGACGTGCGCAATGTTGAGCAGCGAGAGATCTCCGCTGCGGTATTTGAGGTCTGCAAGCGCTTCGCCGCCGCACAGCAGCAGGTGCAGACGGCCGCTGTGCATCTCGCTGAGGCTGCGCAGGATGCCCGCCAGCGTCTCGCGCAGTGCGGGCGTGCCCTGCTCAAAGCGGCTGACCAGGCAGAAGATGCGTTCACCGCCCAGCAGTCGCCGCTCCAGTGCCGACTCGAACTCGTAATCCGACGCCACATCGCCCAAACCGCATTGGCGCGCGATGGCAGCGAAGTAATCGGCAGGCTCGGTGCTGACGCTGTAGGGCGGCTGGATGTGCAGCACCGAGCCCTCACCGTACTGCGCGCGGGCACGCCGCAGCAGCTCGTACCGAAACGGCGGCTGCCCCCAGTGCGCAGGCGAGAGCAGCAGCGCAATCGGGTACGGCATGGCCTGCGCGAGTTGGGCGAACACCTTGTCCTGAAACCCCGCAAATGGCGGCTCGCCCACCGATTCGGCCTGCAGCGGAAACTCCGGCGCAAAACCGGCGGCACTGAGCAAGCGGTTGGCCTCACCTTCGGTCAGGCGCAGGTAACGCGTGCACGCCACGAGCTTGTCTCGCGAGCGTGGGTTCGGAGCCGAGATGCCGTTGCGCCAGTTGTTCACGGCCTCGCGGCTCAGGCCGATCTCGGTCGCGACGCCTGCGGCGCTGGCACGGATGCGGCGCATGTACACCGAGAGCAGATCGGCAAAGGAATCGGTGGCCATGGATGCTCAGGTGGCTAGCAGAATCGGTCGCGCTGACCCCGGGGATTCGCCTGCGGTGCGACGCGCCATGGCTACAGCAGCGACTGCAGGATGGGCCACGCCTTCATGCTGGCCAGTCCGCACGCCACCAGCACGGGGCTGTACAGCATCACCAGCCCCACAACTGAGCTGACCACGCTGGATTTCTCGTCATCGGTCGTGTCGCCCTCCCCCGCTGCGCTGGCCTGGCGGCTATCTGGTGCCTCCTCATCCGCATCACCGATGAGCTCCTGCACCAGCATCCCGCCTACCACCAGCAGCGAGATGGCCAGCAGCGCCAGATAGCCATACTGCAGCGCGGGCTGCGTGAGCGGATAGAAGTAACCGGCCAGCAGCACGGCCGGTGCGAAAAAGAACACCTGCATCATCAGCCAGTACCACGGAATGCCCTTCGCGGGTCTCTCCAGCATGCCCATGGCCATCCGGTAGACCAGTGCGCCCAGCACAAAAATCACCCCACCCCACCATTCGATTTGCGTCAGCATGTCCTTGTTCTCCTCAGTGAGTACTCTGTGTGTCTTATCGGGGGGCCACTTCCGGAACCGTCTCAGCCCCATCGGCAGAGTCGTTGTCGTCATCGCCACCGCCTCCGGTCAGCGCCTTGTGTTCGGTGACGATGTAGTACAGGGGCAGTGCCACGGCCAACGCAATCCCCAGGCCCATCCAGAGCCAAAAGCCCTTGAACAGCAGCACGGTCACCAGCGTGAACACCGCCGCATGCAGCAGGCCTTTGAGGCCCGCGCGCACCAGCAGCGCTCCGATGAGCCCCTGCACCGGCGAGCCCCCGCTTTTGCCCATGGCACTCGCCATGCCCAGGAAGGCCTTGACCGCCTCTTCGGCTTCGCGCTTGCGTTTTTCTTCCTGCTTGCGCAGCGCGGCGACCGAGATCGGCTTGTCCGGGTCCTTGGAGTAGTCATAGGGATCTTCGCCATCGTCCTCTGGCCCGCCTGCAGCCTCTGACGGCTCGGACACGCGGCGCAGTTCCGGCTGGGCTGTGTAGAACGCCTGACGCGACACCCATTGCCCGCGGTCGAAATGCATGCGCTCGGTCTCGCCCACCTGGTCGTAGAACACCTCCAGCACGGCCGCGCGCAATCCATGGGCAAACAGCGTCTCCAGAAGCCCGAACGGCATGTCGCCATGCGCGCTGGTCTCAAACTCCAGGGCCAGGTGTGTGGACGCTGGCGAGACCTGGTGGTTGATCCAATCCTCGTCCCACAAGGTGTTGAGGTCGGTCACCCCCAGCTCTGCGCCCCAGCGTTGGGCTTGCTCGGTGTTCCCCGCCGCCAGGTACTGATACAACAGTTGCGCCGTTCTGAGCTGGATCGGCGTGTGGAAGAAAAGGTCGAGCGAATAGGCGTTCTGAGACATGGTCAGCGAAGTGAGAAAAGTGCGGAAGGCGACAGATGCGAGAGCCTGATGTGCTGATTGTTGGCGGTACCAGTGGCCTTGGCCCTCTCGGAGTTGTCCACATCCCTTGTGACGCGCTTGACAGAATGTCAAGCGCCATGGCCCATGGCCTCAAAAGTCCGAACAAACCGATCGATTCGCCAGAGGCGGCGGCGATGATAAGCCGCTACGATGACCGGAAATCAAGCACGACGTGCTATTTTTTCAGGAGCATTCAGATTCCGTCGCATCTGAGACAACACGGGCCCCATCGCGCGGAGTGATCAAACCCGTATGATCCGGCCCCGACCACCATTGCTTCCGCCCGATCGACACGGGCCTGCACAAGATGATCCGACTGTCTGAACTGCGGCTGCCCTTGGCAGCCGCCGAGCACCCCGAGGCGCCGCTGCGCGCCGCCGCCGCCCAGGCCCTGGGCCTTTCTGCCGCCGACCTGGCCGACGTGCAGGTCTTCAAACGCAGCTTCGACGCCCGCAAGGCCGACCTGCTGGCGGTGTACATCGTCGATGTGACGCTGGCCCAGCCCGAACGTGAGGCGGCGCTGCTGGCGAAATTTGCGGTCCACCCACACATCCAGCCCACACCCGACATGGCCTGGAAACCCGTGGGCCACGCCCCGGCCGACCTGCCCCTGCGCCCGGTGGTGGTGGGCTTCGGACCCTGCGGCATCTTTGCCGCGCTGGTGCTGGCCCAGATGGGCTTCAAGCCGCTGGTGCTGGAACGCGGCCGCACGGTGCGCGAACGCACCAAGGACACCTGGGGCCTGTGGCGCAAGCGCACACTCACGGCCGAGAGCAATGTGCAGTTTGGCGAAGGCGGTGCGGGCACGTTCTCGGACGGCAAGCTCTACAGCCAGATCAAGGACCCGCGCCACCTTGGCCGCAAGGTCATGCAGGAGTTCGTGAAGGCCGGAGCACCCGAAGAAATCCTCTACGTCGCCCATCCTCACATTGGCACCTTCAAACTGGTGAAGGTGGTCGAAAACCTGCGTGAACAGATCATTGCCCTGGGCGGCGAAATCCGCTTCGAGCAGCGCGTGACCGACGTGCTCATCGAAGGCGAAGGCGAGCAGCGCCACCTGCGCGGGCTGCAGGTGCTTGACCAGGCCACAAGCCAGTCGTACACGCTGCGCGCCGACCACGTGGTGATGGCGCTGGGCCACAGCTCGCGGGACACCTTTGCCATGCTGTATGAGCGGGGCGTGCAGATGCAGTCCAAGCCGTTCTCGGTGGGCTTTCGCATCGAACACCCGCAGGGCGTGATCGACCGCGCACGCTGGGGCAAGCATGCAGGCCACCCGCTGCTGGGCGCGGCCGACTACAAGCTCGTGCACCACGCCAGCAATGGCCGCGCGGTCTACAGCTTCTGCATGTGCCCAGGCGGCACCGTGGTGGCCGCCACCAGCGAACCAGAGCGCGTTGTCACCAACGGCATGAGCCAGTACTCGCGCAACGAACGCAATGCCAACGCGGGCATGGTGGTGGCCATCGAACCGCGCGACTACCCGACCGACCCTGCAGCGTTTGAAGCCGCGCTGGGCCGCACTTACGGCGCCGAGGCGCTGGAGGACGGCAGCGTGCACCCGCTGGCGGGCATCGTGCTGCAGCGCCAGCTCGAATCCAACGCCTACGTGCTGGGCGGGCGCAGCTACAACGCGCCGGGGCAGCTGGTGGGCGACTTCATCGCAGGCCGCACCTCGCAGGACTTTGGCAGCGTGCTGCCCTCGTACAAGCCAGGCGTGACGCTGACCGACCTGCACGCTGCGCTGCCCGACTTTGCCATCGCCGCGCTGCGCGAGGCGCTGCCCGTGTTCGGCCGCAAGATCAAAGGCTTTGACATGCACGATGCGGTGCTGACCGGCGTGGAAACGCGCACCTCGTCGCCGCTCAAAATCGGCCGTGGCGAGGACTTCCAAAGCCTGAACACCCCAGGCCTGTACCCGGCGGGCGAAGGCGCGAGCTATGCGGGCGGCATTCTGTCGGCCGGGGTGGACGGTATCAAGGTCGGCGAAGCCGTGGCGCGCCAGTTGCTGAGCACCACGGCCTGAGCCGTGGCCGCGCGAAAAGCGCGGAGTGAGAGCGCCGTCAGCGCAGGGCAGGCCGCAGAAGGCGCGCGACGGGCTCGCAGGCCGCTGGCGCGTTGCTGCGGGTGGCGTAGTCGAGGGCGGTACGCCCCTCCTGATTAGCTGGCCGCGGGTCGGCCTTGTGCTCCAGCAGTGTGCGGGCCACCGCCAGCTGACAGTTTTTGGCCGCCTTGATCAAGCCGGTATCGCCATACAGGTCGTCCGGAGTGTCAACGGGAAACCCACGGCGCACAAGATCCGCCAGCGCCTGCAAGTCACCCGAAAACGCTGCGTTGTGGAATGCCAGCCGTTCCTGCGAAGAAAACCCGGCGGCAGGACAGGGCCCGCGCTGCAGGCGCAGGGTGGAGCCCAGTGTGTGCAGATGCAGTTCCTGATCCGAGACGAGCTGCACCTGCATGGGGCGCATCTGTGTCAGCTCAAGCATGTCGGACGACAGCTTCCAGCGGCCCTGCAGCCGGAAAGCGCCCTCGGCCCATTCGTAGCGGCCATCGCGCTCGAAGCGCACATTCACCTTGTCGGGGGTGGCATGCCCTGCGGTGCGCACCTCCACCATGCACCAAGGGCCCTGCAACCGGCCAGCGCCAGGGGCTTGGGCCCAGACGGGCGACGCCGCCACGGCCCAAGACACCAACAGACTGGCGGCCTGGCGCATACCTGGGCCCGACGACAGGCAGTTCAAAGACAGGCCTTCATTTCCTCTTCGAGCTTCTTTTCGACGCCTGCAAACAGGCTGTTGGCCAAGGCGGCCATCGACGGATCTTCGCCCGGCGCCGGTTTGGCTTTGGGCTTGGAGAGCTCGCGCTTGATCTCCGCGTACTCGGCCGCCGTCTTGCACGGTCGGCCCGAGGGAGCTGTACGCGCCGTCTGGTTGCCGCTGGAGCGTGCCGGGGCTGCACCGCCTGATGCCGTGGAGGGCGACGCAGCGGACGGCGCCGGGGCACTCTCGGCCACCGGCTGGCTGCGGATCGAGTGCGGAAGTTCGCGGTGCTCTTTGGGGCACGGCATCTGCTGGTACGTGACCGCACCCTTGCCGTCGGCACACTTGTATTGCGCTTGTGCGGCAGTCGCTGCACACACCACCGCTGTCACCATGCCCAGCCGCACGGCGACGCTGGACAGACCACTCACCACAGGTTTCACGAAACGCTCCCGCATCCACAGATTCACGGTCACCGCGACCGCATCCAAAAGCCGCGCGATTATAGGTACCCCATGGTACCGATTGCGCTATTTGAAACAGATTTACCGCTAAGGAAGTGACACGACCCGAGGCGGCCGAGTGGCCTGCCTGGGGAGCCCGCCGCACGGTCGGCCGATGCGGTTCCATGCACAGGCTTCCATCCCTCGACCCATGCGCGGTGGGGGTGCTCAAGAGCGCCCGTCCATGGCGGACACGCACGCACCGCAGGGTCGCCCGTCTGTGCGCTGGACAAGGAGTGACGCAGCCGTACGAAACCTTTGGGTCCGCTGCGCAGGCCGAAGCCGACGCGCACCCTCTGATCGGCGCTGCGGCTGCCTGCACGCCGGCCCCCAGTGCGCTGGCGCTCCAGCCAGGCCACGGTCGCACGCGAGACGCTACAAACGCCAACCGGCAAGCCAGAATGGCCAAGCGCCACCGCACGCAGACCCAGCCCCGGACTTGGGGGCCACCATTGCCCCATGGCCACGCCTTCCACAACGCCTGCCGCCACCCCCCCACTGCACGCCCCGGTGCACGCCCCCGTGCGCCTGGCTGTGCCGCTGCTGGCGGCCACCGCGCTGGGCCATGCGCTGCACCTGCTGGAGTTGCTGCGCGGTGCCAATCTGCTCGCACGCCTGCGGCGCGGCGCGCAGGCACCGCAGATCGGCTGGTGCTTTCACACTGCCGATGGCCTGCCCCTGGCAGCGACGGACAAAACCCTGGGCCCCTTGCTCGCCCCCATGGCGCAAGAGGGCCACTGCGAAGGCGCGCCCACCCACTGGCTGCTGGCCCCGCTGCACACGGCCGACATCCCATCCATCCGCAGCGTGGTGGCCGCGCACGGTCTGCTGGTGCGCCGTCTGGCGCTGGGGCTGGACCAGGGCGAGCAGGTGCTCACACTCGGCAGTGGCGCCTGGCTGGCCGCCGCCACGGGGCGGCTCGGGGGTGCGCAGGTGGCGCTGCCCTGGTACTACATCGCAGGCTTCTGCAACGACCACCCGGACATCGGCGTGGCCGTGGGGCAGCAGCACTGCAGCGCTGGGCCGTGGATGAGTGCGGCCATGCCGCAGCAGGCCACGGCACTGGCGGTGGCGCTGGCAGCGCAGGGGCTGGGGCACGACCTGGCCCAGGCCCTGGAGGCCGCCACCCGCCCCGACCCGCTGCGCGAGCAGGCCGCATTCGAGGCACAGCAGGCGCGGCAGATCCGCAGCACCCGCGACAGCACCCTGGCCCGCGCGATCGCCTTCCTGGAAAAGCATCTGGAGCAGCCCTACGCACTGGATGCGGTGGCCAAGGCAGCCGCCGTGAGCCCGCGCACCCTGCTGCGGCATTTCCGCGAGGGGCTGGGCCATTCGCCGCTGGACCACCTGCACGCCCTGCGCTGTGCGCGGGCGCGGGTGCTGCTGGAGATCACGCTCGAAGGCATTCCGGGCATTGCACAGGCCTGTGGCTACCAGGACCCGGCTGCGTTCCGGAGGATCTTCCAGCGCCATACCGGGATGACACCCCAGGCCTATCGGCAGCGCCAAAGCCTGCGCGCGCCCCGCCAGCGCTGGCGGGTGAACCCAGCCGGGCTGGGCACTGCCGAAAAAAAACCGCCCGGGGCCTGAGCCACGGACGGTTGCCGGTGTCGCATGCCCCGTTCGGGGCATGGGCTCAGCCTTGGCGGTTCTGCAGGGCGGCAATGCGCTCTTCGATCGGCGGGTGGGTCGAGAACAGCTTGCCAATGCCGCCCGCAATGCCCATGGCCGCTACGCTCTTGGGCAACTCGGCCGGATGCATGCCGCCCAAGCGGGCCAGCGCGTTGATCATCGGCTGCTTGCGGCCCATGAGCTGCGCGGCACCAGCGTCGGCACGGAACTCGCGCTGGCGCGAGAACCAGGCCACGATGATGGCTGCCAGGAAGCCGAGCAGGATGTCCAGCACGATGGTGGTCACAAAGTAGCCAATGCCGGGGCCCGAGCTTTCTTCGTCGTTGCGGCGCAAGAAGCTGTCCACCGCGTAGCCAATCAGGCGCGAGAGGAACACGACAAAGGTGTTCATCACACCCTGGATCAGGGTCATGGTCACCATGTCGCCATTGGCGATGTGGGCCACTTCGTGCCCGATCACGGCCTCGACCTCTTCGCGCGTCATGTTTTCGAGCAGGCCGGTGGACACCGCCACCAGCGCCGAGTTCTTGAACGCGCCCGTGGCGAACGCGTTGGGCTCGCCCTGGAAGATGCCGACTTCGGGCATGCCGATACCGGCCTGATCGGCAAAGCGGCGTACGGTGTTGACGATCCAGGCCTCATCGGCCGAGCCGCTGCCGTCGATGATCTGCACCCCCGCCGACCACTTGGCCATGGGCTTGCTGATCAGCAACGAGATGATCGCGCCGCCAAAGCCCATGATGAAGGCGAAGCCCAGCAGTGCGCCCAGGTTCAGCCCGTTGGACGTGAGGAAGCGGTTGACGCCCAGCAGGCTGGCGACGATGCCCAGCACCACCACGACGGCGAGGTTGGTCACAAGGAACAGGACGATGCGTTTCATGGGGTTCTCTCCACTCGGGGATCAAATCGTATCCCGACGGGGCGTTATCTTGGGGCCGCTAAGGGTATCTTCAAGGCATGGCCCGCCGGCAGCTATGCCCCAGCGATTGCAGGGATTTGCCGGGACCTTGCGGCCTGCGGGCGAAAGACGGCGGTGTCGTCATAAAACGCCGGGTCTTCATTGGCAGCCCACCAGCCGGGCACGCCCAGCACAGGCAGCGGCGCAAAGGGCTTGGTGCGCCACACCCCGTGCTGTAAGGCCTGAGCCAACCAGGCGTCGTCGGCCGGGTGCTCCGGGGGCTGCTCGGGCAAGACCAGCACATGAGCGATGACCGACTTGTAGGGCGTCACCAGCTTTTCGAGCAGCGCGTGGCCGAACAGCACCAGCCGCGCCTGTGCCCACAGCGCCCGGTGGCGCACAAACAGGCCATGCCAGTCGCGGGCGAGCAGCGCGGCGCGCAGCGGCGCAGGAGCCGACCACAGCGCGCCATTCTCGTCGAACACCGTGAGCGCATCGCGCAGCGGCCCGCGCACCGCGCCTACGCCCTGGGCGGCAATGGCCTCGGCCTGCAGCTGGTTCATGCGGCGCTTGGCCTCGGGGTATCGCAGCCAGACCAGGCCGTTGAAGAAGTCGTGCAGGTTGTCGCGCGTGGGCACCTGGCGGTGCGTGCGGATGAAACTCTCGTACGCCTGCCCTGCGGGCAGGCAGTGCTGGGGCACAAAGGCCACGCCGGGCTCGGTTGCAGGGGTTCCGCGGCACGCCCCGGCAGCCGCCTGGGCTGCCAGCGCATCGGCCACACTGGCCCCGGCCTGCACGCGGGCGGCGGCAGCCTCGCCCTCGGCGCGCCAGGGCGCAAGCCACGGGCGCTGCCAGTCGATGGCGCTCAGGCCAGCTTCCACGCGAGCGGCTCGCCAGCACGCAGGGGTTTGAGCTCGGCTCCGCCGAAGGGGTAACTCTCGGGCGTGACCCAGGTCTCACGGCGCAGCGTCACCGTGCCCGCGTTGCGCGGCAGGCCGTAGAAGTCGGGGCCGTGGAAGCTTGCAAAGCCCTCCAGCCGGTGCAGCGCGCCCACGGCGTCAAAGGCCTCGGCGTACAGTTCCAGCGCCGCATGGGCGGTGTAGCAGCCCGCGCAGCCGGTGGCGTGCTCCTTGAGATGCGCTGGATGCGGCGCGCTGTCGGTGCCCAGAAAGAACTTGGGCGATCCGCTGGTGGCCGCCTCGACCAGCGCCAGGCGATGCGTCTCGCGCTTGAGCACGGGCAGGCAGTAGTAGTGCGGGCGGATGCCCCCCGTGAAGATGGCGTTGCGGTTGTAGAGCAGGTGGTGCGCGGTGATGGTGGCGGCCGTGAAGGCATCGCTGCCCGCCACGTACTGCGCGGCTTCGCGCGTGGTGATGTGCTCAAACACGATCTTCAGCTCAGGAAAATCGCGGCGCAGCGGGATCAGGTGGCGGTCGATGAACACGGCCTCGCGGTCGAACAGGTCGATGTCGCTGCTCGTCACCTCGCCATGGACCAGCAGCAGCACGCCGGCCTTCTGCATGGCTTCGAGGGTCTTGTGGGTCTTGCGCAGGTCGGTCACGCCCGCATCGCTGTTGGTGGTGGCACCGGCTGGGTACAGCTTGCAGGCCACCACGCCCGCGTCCTTGGCCCGGGCAATCTCGTCGGGCGGCAGGTTGTCGGTGAGGTACAGCGTCATCAGCGGCTCGAACGACACGCCTTCGGGCACGGCGGCCAGAATGCGCTGCTTGTACGCCAGCGCCTGCGCGGCCGTGGTCACGGGCGGACGCAGGTTGGGCATGATGATCGCGCGGCCAAACTGCGCGGCCGTGTGCGGCACCACGGTGTAAAGCGGCTCCCCGTCGCGCACATGCAGGTGCCAGTCGTCGGGGCGGGTGATGGTGAGGGTGTCGGGTGTGGCGGTCATGGTGCGGATTGTCCCATCGCTGCGATTGCTATGGTTTTGATAGCTGCTCGTGGTTATCAAAAAAGCACGAGCAGCTGTTTTGGCTTGGAGCCCCGACGCAGATTGCCCCATCCCCGGGTCGATACGCCCGGCCGCAGCAGCCCGACAAACCGCGCCCCCCACAAAAAAGCGCCCTCCAGGGGCGCTTACCGACCGTTGCAACGTGCTTGCCCGGGGCCGGCGCAGCCAGGCACCCCACAGCGCACGCTTCGTCATGGCGGCAAAAACTGGCGTGGCCCCAGGCCAGAGCAGCCGAGCAAGGGCCGCCCCGCAGCGAGGGCTGCGTCCCCCTTCCCGAACGGCGCAGCCGTTCGAGAGAAGGGGGAAGCGGCGCAGCCGCTCAGGGGGATGCGCCTCAATGCTGCAGGATCTTGTTGAGGAAGTCCTTGGTCCGCGGCTGGCGGGCGTCGGGGTTGCCGAAGAACTCGTCCTTCGAGCAGTCTTCCAGGATCTTGCCGCCCACATCCATGAAGATCACGCGGTTGCTGACCTTGCGCGCAAAGCCCATTTCGTGGGTCACGCACATCATGGTCATGCCTTCCTGGGCCAGACCCACCATCACGTCCAGCACTTCGCCCACCATTTCAGGGTCGAGCGCCGAGGTGGGTTCGTCGAACAGCATGACAATCGGGTCCATCGACAGGGCGCGCGCAATGGCCACGCGCTGCTGCTGGCCGCCCGAGAGCTGGCCTGGGAACTTGTCCTTGTGCGCCATCAGGCCCACGCGTTCGAGCATCTTCAGGCCGCGCTTCTTGGCGTCTTCGGGGTTGCGGCCGAGCACCTTGATCTGGGCGATCGTGAGGTTTTCCGTCACCGTGAGATGCGGAAACAACTCGAAGTGCTGGAACACCATGCCCACGCGGCTGCGCAGCTTGGGCAGGTCGGTCTTGGGGTCGTGCACGGCCACGCCGTCCACATAGATCTCACCCTTCTGGAAGGGTTCGAGCGCGTTGATGGTCTTGATCAGCGTGGACTTGCCGGAGCCCGACGGGCCGCAGACCACCACCACCTCGCCCTTGCTGATCTGGGTCGAGCAGTCGTTCAGGACCTGAAAGCTGCCGTACCACTTGGAAACGTTCTTGAGTTCAATCATTGTTCACTCCGACTCATGTCAGTTGTGGGTCGCTGCACGGGGCGTGCCGCATGTCGGGCACCGCTTGCAGGGCACCGGGCCCGTCCCGGGGCCCCGGCCACACCGCCCCGCTGCGGGGGCACTGGCGCGCAGCGACTCGAAGGGTGTCATCGAATAATCGCAATCTTCTGGTGCAAGCGCTTGACGAGCCACGACAGCGCAAAGCAGATCACGAAGTACACCACCGCCGCCGCAAGGTAGGCCTCGATCGGACGCCCATAGTTCTTGCCGGCGACTTCAAAGCCCTTGAGCATGTCGTAGGCACCAATGGCGTACACCAGCGACGTGTCCTGGAACAGGATGATGGTCTGCGTGAGCAGCACCGGCAGCATGTTGCGGAAAGCCTGGGGCAGCACCACCAGCTTCATGTTCTGGCCATAGGTCATGCCCAGCGCCTGGCCCGCGAAGATCTGGCCGCGCGGAATCGACTGGATGCCAGCGCGCATGATCTCGCTGAAGTACGCGGCTTCAAACGCGATGAAGGTGATCACGGCCGAAAGTTCGGCCCCGATCGGGCGACCGATGAGCAGCGGCACGAGCAGGAAGAACCACAGGATCACCATCACCAGCGGAATGCTGCGCATGCCGTTGACGTAGATGGTGGCCGGCACTTCCAGCCACTTCTTGCCCGACAGTCGCATCAGCGCCAGCAGCGTGCCGAAGAAGATGCCCCCGATCGTGGCCACCACCGTGAGCATCAGGCTGAAGTACAGCCCCTTGAGCACGAAGTTGGAGATCAGGTCCCAGTTGTAGAACGAAAAATCGAGATTCATCTCAGTGCCCCCCTGCCCCGCCTGCGGCGATCAGGCCCGGCACCCGCACGCGCTTCTCGATGAAGGCCATGATGCGGTTGATGGCAAAGGCCGACACGATGTACAGGCCTGTCACAGCCAGGTAGATCTCAATACCGCGCGAGGTTTCTTCCTGCGCCTGCATGGCAAACATGGTCAGTTCGGCCACCGACACGGCAAAGGCCACCGACGAGTTCTTGAAGATGTTCATCGTCTCGCTCGTCAGCGGCGGGACGATGATGCGAAACGCCATGGGCAGCAGCACATAGCGGTAGGTCTGAAACGTGGTGAAGCCTACGGCCATGCCCGCGTAACGCTGGCCCCGCGGCAGCGCCTGGATACCCGAGCGCACCTGCTCGGCAATACGGGCCGACGTGAAGAAACCCAGCGCCAGCACCACCAGCGCAAAGCCCGGCACGCCCCGCAGCACCGGAAACAGCGTCGGCAGTACGTGGTACCACAGGAAAATCTGCACCAGCAGCGGAATGTTGCGGAACAGTTCCACCCACGCATTGCCCAGGCGCACGACCATCGGCCGGTCCTGCAGCGTGCGCAGCGTGCCCACGATGGAACCCACCACCAGCGCCAGCACCAAAGCCAGCACGGCAACCGACACCGTCCAGCCCCAGGCCGACAGCATCCAGTCCAGGTAGGTGATGTCGCCGCCCTTGCCAAAGCAGCCTTGCACCACTTCCCGGTCCATGGTGTCCTGGCAGAACACCTGCCAATCCCAGCTCATAGGATCACCCCTTTAGTTCTTGTCGAGAAACGGGAGGCACGCACGGTCGTCGGTTCCACAAACAACTGCAACCACAGCCGCCGGGCAAGCCCCGGAGCCACGCAGTTGCTTGAGGAACAGCACCGCAGCGCACCCAACAAAAAAGCCCCTTCAAACCCGTCGTTCGAAGGGGCGGCGCCAATCAGCAGATCACTTCTTGGCGTAGTCTTCCATGGGCTTGTCGTTCGGGTTGGCCCAGGCTTCCTTCGTGGCGGCCGACATCGGCAGGTTGATCGCGACGTTGGTCGGCGGCACGGGCTGCATGAACCACTTGTCGTACAGCTTGGCCAGCGAACCGTCCTTGATCTGGCGCTTGATGGAGTCGTCCACAGCCTTCTTGAAGGCCGGGTCGTCCTTGCGCAGCATGCAGGCGATCGGCTCGACGTTCAGGACTTCACCCACGATCTTGTAGTCGGCGGGGGTCTTGGACTTCGAGATGTTGGCGGCCAGGATGGAGCCGTCCATCACGAAGGCATCGGCACGGCCGGTTTCCAGCATCAGGAAGCTGTCGGCGTGGTCTTTGCCGAACACTTCCTTGAAGTCGATGCCGCCTGCGCGCTCGTGCTTGCGCAGGGTCTGCACCGAGGTCGTGCCGGTGGTGGTGGCCACGGTCTTGCCGTTCAGGTCCTTGACCGAGGTGATGCCCGAGTTGGCCTTCACGGCGATGCGGACTTCTTCCACGTAGGTGGTCACGGCGAACGCCACATCCTTCTGGCGTGCGGCGTTGTTGGTGGTGGAGCCGCACTCCAGATCCACGGTGCCGTTGGTCACCAGCGGAATGCGGTTTTGCGAGGTCACGGGCTGGTACTTGACTTCCAGCTTGGGCAGACCCAGTTGCTTCTGGATGTCGGCCAGGATGACTTCACCCATTTCGGTGTGGAAACCGACGTACTTGCCGTTGCCCAGCGTGTACGACAGGCCCGAAGATTCGCGCACCCCGAGAGTGACGCTGCCAGAGGCCTTGATCTTGGCCAGGGTGTCGTTGGCCTGGGCGAACGCTGCGCCTGCAGCCAGCGCGGTCACGGCAACCGCGAGCAATTGCTTCTTCATCGGTATCTCCTTGTGTGTGAAGCGAAGAAAAGAGGTGGATTCCGGACCATCCGCACGGCGGCTTGTGCCCGCGGTGCGCATTCTCCGGCAAAGGCATCGCCCCTCGGCGATCTTATTCAGAACGGAACCTGGTCGGTGGGGTATTTCCAGAAGTCCCGCAGCAAGTAGCTCACGGGCAGGTTCAGCGTGGTGTTCTGAGGCGGGATGGGCTTCAGGAACCACTTGTCATAGATGGGGTAGATCTCGCGGCTGGTGATCAGCCGGCGCATCTCCTCGTCGATGACCTTCTTGAATTCGGGGTCGTTCTTGGGCAGCATGATCGCCAGCGGCTCGGTCGTGAGGAAGCGCCCCACCACCTTCAGCGCCTTGGGATCGGGCCGGTTGGCCGCCAGGCCATACAGCAGCACGTCGTCCATCACAAACGCGTCGGCCTCGCCTTTTTCGACCATCTCCACACCGCGCGCATGGTCAGGCGCTTCGATGATGGTGATGCCCATCAGCCGCTCGCGGTTGGCCTGGTCCGCCGCCTTCAGCGGGGTGGTGCCTTTGGTGGACACCAGCTTCTTGCCGTTGAGGTCTTCCATCCGGTCGATGCTGCTGGAGGCCTTGACCAGCATGCGCGCGCCGGTGATGAAGTGCGGAATCGTGAACGCCACCTTCTGGCGGCGCTCGGCGTTGTTGGTGGTCGAGCCGCATTCCATGTCCACCTTGCCCTCTTCCACCATGGCGATGCGGTTGGCAGGCGTGACCATGACCAGTTCGATAGGCATGTCCTTGACACCCGCCTTTTTGCGCACCACTTCGGCCAGGCGCAGGCACAGGTCCAGCGCATACCCCACGGGCTTGCCGGTCTGGCGGTCGATGTACGAAAACGGAACGGACGACTCGCGGTGGCCGATGACCAGCTTGCCACCGGCCGCCACCCGCTCCAGCACCGGCTGCGCTGCCGTCGCTGTGGCGCAGCACAGTGCGGCACAGCCCCAGGCCCAACTCCACAGCGATCGTTTCATGGCAGTCTTTCGGTACGAAAACGCAACGGTCATGCAAGCGTCATGCCAGCATGGGCTTGTTGCCCCCGTCGCCAGCCTGATGTCATCACGGCGCGAACTGTACGTGTCGTGATCGTGAAACTCCAATGCCGATTGCGCGGACAACTATGCAAACAGTTTATATCCGTATTTACCCTTAGCATGACCCTGTCTGCCCC
The DNA here is from genome assembly GCF_039540375.1 of Acidovorax lacteus. NCBI lineage: Bacteria > Pseudomonadati > Pseudomonadota > Betaproteobacteria > Burkholderiales > Comamonadaceae > Acidovorax > Acidovorax lacteus. Next base: position 86,254 of record NZ_BAABEX010000004.1, on the reverse strand, counting down.
TGCAGGTAGGCCCACAGCGCCTGGGCGGTGCTTTTGGGCGATTCCTTGCCTGCGGGTTTTTCACGGTAGGCGCGCACATCCATCACCATTTGCAGGCTTTCGCCCATGTCGGGTGCGGCACTGACCAGACGGCGCGCGCGCAGTTCCTTTTTGACTGCGCTGTACGGCAAAAAGGCCACCCCATGCCCTTCCAGCGCCATGGCCTTCAGGCCTTCGGCCATGTCGGTCTCGTACACGCGCTCCAGGTGGATGGGGGTGTCGGACTCCTTGAGAATGAGCTCGGTCACCCGCCCCAGGTATGCGCCGGGCGCATAGCCCAGGTAGGGCAGCGGATAGCCCACGCGCCCCGGCAGGCGGAACAGCGGAAGCCCATCGGCGTCCGGTTTGCTGTACGGGGACAGCACCTCCTGCCCCAGGCTCACCATCTCGTAGCGGTCGCTGTCGAGCTGAATGGGCTGCGAGGCATGGTGGTAGGCGATCAGCAGGTCACAGCCGCCTTCCAGCAAACGCATCACCGCGTCGTGCACATTCAGGGCGATCAGGCGGCTTTTGAACGGGCCGAACTTCTCGTGCAGGCTCGACACCCACGCCGGGAAAAACGTGAACGCCAGCGTGTGCGGCACGGCGAACTCGATCATGTCTTTGCCCGCACTGGTGTGCGCGCGCAGCATGGCGCGGGTGTTCTGCAAGGCCTGCAGCACTTCCAGCGCTTGGTCGTACAGGGTTTTGCCCGCCGGGGTCAGGCGCGTGGGGTACGAACTGCGGTCCACCAGATCGGTGCCCGCCCAGGCCTCCAGCGCCTGGATGCGGCGCGAGAACGCGGGCTGGGTCACGTGCCGCAACTGGGCCGAGCGGCTGAAGCTGCGCGTTTCCGCAAGACTGACGAAATCTTCAAGCCACTTGGTTTCCATGCAGGCATTATCCGGCGCTGCTTTTGCGCGTGTCTGGGCATTTCCCCTTGCCCCTCAGGCACCGCGGCACACAGCAACAACGCCGCAAGGGACCTGGCGATCCAGCGCGATTCTTTCCGACCCCTTCGGACTGGCGACATCTCCGGGTCTGCGCCGCCCCGTTCAGCGACCCGCCACGGACAGCCCTTTGCCAGCACGGGCCTGCCCCCGGGCACCCGCACGCTGGCCCTGCCCAACGACACGATCGTGATCCACATCGGGCCCGTGGCCGCACCTCTGTGCTGCCAGACCTTTCCCGAACGTGGGCGGATGGGGTCTCATGGGCCGGCTTCGGTGCTGGCACCGGCGGGCTGGTGAGGTGCGGGGCTTCGGCGCGACTGTGCCTCGCCGGCCTCTTGCTGCGACACGGTACCGCAGGGCGCCGTCGTCACTTCAGGCTGTGCGGCTCCTGCATCGCCGCGGGCGCCGGGTGCTTGGCCGCGTTCTTCAGCAGTTTGCGCTCCACGGCCTCGTGCAGATCAATGCCCGTGTGGTCGGCCAGTTGCAGCAGGTACAGCAGCACATCGGCCAGTTCGTCGGCCACGCGCTCGCGCTGCGCGGGGTCGGCCGTGAGGCGGGCCGATTCTTCGGGCGTCAGCCACTGAAACAGCTCCAACAGCTCCGCCGATTCGACCATGAGCGCCATGGCCAGGTTCTTGGGCGTGTGGTAGGGCTGCCAGGCGCGCTCGGCCGCAAAGGCGCGCAGGCGGTGCTGCAGGGCGGGCAGGTCCATGGGCAGGCCTCGACTCGTTTGCTATTATTTTAATAGCTGCTCGTGCTTGAATTTCAAGCACGGGCAGCCGATTTCATTCAAGACCACCTCAGAGCGGCGAGACCGGCGCCTCACCCGCAAAGTGGCGGCGGGCGTTCTCCAGAAAGCGGTCCACCGAGGCCTGCACGGCTTCGGGCGACCAGCCGGCCACGTGGGGGCTGAGCACCACGTTGGGCAGGTCCAGCAATTCGGCTGGCGGGGCGGGCTCGCTTTCGTAGACGTCCAGGCCCGCTGCGGCCACGCGGCCTTCACGCAGCGCGGCGGCCAGGGCCGCGGTGTCGATCACACTGCCGCGTGCGATGTTGACCACCACGCCTGTGGGGCCCAGCACCTGGAGGACTGCGGCGTTGACCAGGTGGCGCGTGCCCGCGCCGCCCGGCGTGGCCACCACCAGAAAGTCGGCCCAGGTGGCCAGCGCCTGCAGGTCGGCAAAGTAGCGGTAGGGTACGTCGCTGCGCGGGCTGCGGTTGTGGTAGCCCACCTCCATCTCGAAGCCCAGGGCGCGCTGTGCGATCTTCTGGCCGATGGTGCCCAGGCCCAGGATGCCCAGGCGCTTGTGCGACACATTCGGCGGCAGCGGCAAGGCCGTGCGCCACACGCCCTGGCGCGTGAGCTGGTCGAGCCGCGGTATGCCACGCACAGCCGCGATCAGCAGGCCCCAGGTGTGGTCGGCCACGCAGTCGTCGTTGGTGCCCGCGCCCGTGGCCAGCACGATGCCGCGCGAGCGCGCATGCGCCACGTCCACGTTCTCATAGCCTGCCCCCAGCACGCACACCAGCGACAGCGCGGGCAGCGCGTCCATCTGCGCGGCGCTCAGGCCGGTGGCACCGATGGTCAGCACGGCCTGCACGCGCGGGCCGTGGGCGGCCATGGCCGCCTGCGCACTTGCCGCATCGGGGGCGTACAGCAGCTCGTACTGCGCAGCAATCTGCGCACGGTGGGCATCGGCCAGGTGGTTGAGGGCCAGCAGGACAGGTTTCATGGCTTCGGGGAGTGTGGTTCCAATGAGGCAGGCGGGCGCAACACCGACCGTTCAGGCTGCGCTTGTCGAAGCCTTGCGCGGCACTTCGACAGGCTCAGCGTGAACGGATGGGGAGTGGCGGGGCACTTTGGCCCGCGCAGCAAACACAGGCGCGGAGCACCGGGGCCGCCTTCAAGCGCAGCGTTCATGCTGACGGATCGCTTTGTTGCAAGGCCCACATGCTCGCGTAGCGGCCGCCCTGCGCCAGCAGCGCCGCGTGGGTGCCGCGTTCGATGATGCGGCCGGCCTCCATGACCAGGATCTCGTGCGCGTCCACCACGGTGGACAGGCGGTGCGCGATCAGCAGCGTGGTCTTGCCCTGGGCGGCGCTTTGCAGCTCGGCCTGGATGGCGCGCTCGTTGGCCGAGTCGAGCGCGCTCGTGGCCTCGTCAAAGATCAGGATCGGCGGGTTCTTGAGCAGCGTGCGCGCAATGGCCACGCGCTGCTTTTCGCCGCCCGAGAGCTTGAGCCCGCGCTCGCCCACCATGGTCGCGTAGCCCTTGGGCGTGCCCGCGATGAAGTCGTGGATGCGCGCGGCCCGGGCGGCGGCTTCGATCTCGGCCTGGGTGGCGTCGGTACGGCCGTAGGCAATGTTGTAGGCCACGGTGTCGTTGAAGAGCACCGTGTCCTGCGGCACGATGCCGATGGCCCGGCGCAGGCTGGCCTGCGTGACGCTGCGGATGTCCTGCCCCGCGATGCGGATCGCGCCCTGCTGGATGTCATAAAACCGGTAGAGCAGCCGCGCCAGCGTGCTCTTGCCCGAGCCCGAGGGGCCGACCACGGCCACCGTCTTCCCCGCGGGGATTTCGAAGCTCAGACCCTGCAGGATGGGCCGCGCCGGGTCGTAGGCAAAGTGCACGTCGTCAAAGCGCACGGTGGGCGCGTCCAGTCCGGCCAGGGCAGGCGCACCGGGGGCGTCGGCCACCTCGCGCTCCTTGTCCATGAGCACGAACATCTTGTCCAAGTCGGTAAGGCTCTGCTTGATCTCGCGGTAGATCACGCCCAGGAAGTTCAGCGGGATGTAGAGCTGGATCATGAAGGCGTTGACCATGACCAGGTCGCCCAGCGTCATGCGGCCATCGACCACGCCCTGCGTGGCCCGCCAGAGCATGGCCACCAGGCCCACGGCAATGATGAGCTGCTGCCCGGCGTTGAGCATGGACAGCGTGGTCTGGCTCTTGAGCCGCGCACGGCGCAGGCGCTCCAGGCTTTCGTCGTAGCGGCGCGCCTCAAAGGCCTCGTTGTTGAAGTACTTGACGGTCTCGTAGTTGAGCAGCGAGTCCACCGCCTTGGTGTGCGCGGCCGAATCGAACTCGTTGGCCTCGCGGCGGAACTTGGTGCGCCATTCGGTCACCACCACCGTGTAGGCGATGTAGCAGACCAGCGCGCCCAGCGTGATCCAGGCGAACCAGGCGTCGAACTTGACGGCCAGCACGCTGAGCACCAGCACCACCTCGACCAGCGTGGCGGCCACATTGAAGAGCGAGAACGAGATCAGCGACTCGATGCCGCGCACGCCGCGTTCGATGTCGCGCGTCATGCCGCCCGTCTGGCGTTCCAGGTGAAAGCGCAGGGAGAGGCCGTGCAAGTGCTGAAAGGTCTGCAGCGCAATGCTGCGCGCCGCGCCCTGTGTGGCCTTGGCAAACACCAGTTCGCGCAGTTCGGTGAACAGCGAGGTCGACAGGCGCAGCAGCCCGTAGGCCAGCAGCAGCCCTGCGGGCACCACCAGCACGGCCGCCGGGTTGCCCACAGGCAGATCCATCGCATCGACCAGTTGCTTGAGCAGCACCGGCACGCCCACGTTGGCGAGCTTGGCCCCCACCATGAAGGCGATGGCCGCAAGCACGCGCCACTTGTACTGCCACAGATAGGGCCAGAGCCGGCCGAGCGTGGCCCAGTCGGAGCGCGCAGGCGCAGCCCCGGGGGCAGATGGGGGAGGAGGCGATTCGCCGCTGCGGCGCATGGGGGACAATTCCGGGCTTGTTGTTGTGCTGGCGGCGCGCTGCGGCCGCAGGCACCCCATGGCAGCGCCCTGCGGCGCTGCCCCAACCGAGATTGTGCCCATGTCCGAGAAATTCAGCCCCCCCGCCGCCCAGTTGCCAACCGACAAGGAACTGGTGCTCAAGGTCATCCCCATGCCAGCCGACACCAACGGCAATGGCGACATCTTTGGCGGCTGGGTCATGGCCCAGGTCGACCTGGCCGGCTCGGTGCTGCCCGCGCGCCATATCCAGGGCCGCATGGCCACCGTGGCCGTCAACGAATTCATCTTCAAGCAGCCGGTGCGCGTGGGCGACATCCTGTCGTTCTACGCCGCCGTCACGCGCATCGGCAACACCTCGGTCACCGTGGAGGTGGAGGTGTTTGCCGAGCGTTTTGCCACGCAAGGCCAGTTTGTGAAGGTGACCGAAGCGCGCCTGACCTACGTGGCCATCGACGCGCAGGGGCGCCCGCGCCCGGTGCCCAAGCCCGCCGCGCCGCTGGCGGGCTGAAGGCGGGCGGCCTCAGGCCGCAGCCAGCGCAGGCTCACCGCGCGGCAGCGCGGGCATGCTGCCTGGCACCCGGGTGGCGCTCAGGTGGGCCGATTCGATCTCGCCCGCGAGCTGCCCGCCCTCTTCCACCACCAGCTTGCCGTAGCGGATCTTGCCGCTGACTTTGCCCGTGCCGTGGATCACGAGCTTCTGGCGCACCGTGAGCGTTCCGTGGAACTCGCCATGGATTTCGGCAATGTCGATCTCGGCAGAGCCGCGGAACGCACCCTGCTCCGCGATCTGGATCACGCGCGAATCCATCGTGGCCTCGACGATGCCCTCGACCACCAGCGTGTCGCAGTCGGTGATCTCCACGCCCTTGAGCTTGATGTTCGGGCCCACGGTGAGCTTGCTGCCACCGGTCCCATCGGCCGTGGCGCTGGCCGTGGGCGCAGCGGGCTTGGCCGCCGCCTGGGCTGGGGGAGCGGGCTGGCTGGCCTGACTGCCGAGCCCGGCCAGAGGCCCGGCAGGCGGCGCGTTGCGCGCACCAAAAGACTCGGGTTCGCGTTTACCAAAAAACGGGTTCTGCACGGCCATCGGATCTCCTTGACGAAAAGAAACCCATGCTAGGCCGCGGCCCGGCCGCGGTCTGCGCGCGTTGTGCAAGGTGCGTAACCAAACCGCTCGGCCGTTGCATGCGTTTGCAAGGCTTGCAGCGGCTCACACGCGCCGCGCTTGGCGAGGCTACGACACGATGTAGGCCGCAGCCCCCGCCGACATGAGCTGTCCGTCGGGCCCGACGAACTCCATGCGCGTGGTGGCCACGCGCGAGCCCAGGCGCAGCACCTCGGCGCGCAGGCCAAAGTGCGTGCCGATGCCCGGGCGCAGGTAGTCGATGCGCAGGTCGATGGTGCCCAGCTTGGCAAAGCGATGCAGGCGCTGCTCGGGCGGCTCGTCCATGTGCTTGGCGCCAATCGCCACCATCACCGCCAGGCCGCCCATGGCGTCCAGCGCCGCGCTGATCACGCCACCGTGGATGCGGTTGTACGCATAGTGGCCCACCAGGTCGGGCCGCATGTCGATGCGCGCCTCCACCGCGTCGGGCCGCAGCGTCACGATCTTGAGGCCCAGCACCTGGTTGAAGACGATCTTTTCTTCAAAGATTTCGCGCAGGCCCTCGACAAATTCGGGCTCGAACGCGGTCACTGCAGGGGCTGTGGCAGGGCGCATGGTGGTGGGGTCTCCGCTGGGCAGGTCCCGCTGAGCGGGGCATCTGCTATCAAAAAAGTAGCTGCTTGTGCTTGTTTGGCAAGCACAAGCAGCCATTTTCATTCAAAACGCTGCAGACCGCTGTCGGGCATGGGACGTCTACACGGCACGTGCGGCAAAGCTGCACGTGCCGGGCCGCCCGGAGTGTCGCACCACATGGCGGCAGCGCCCGTCCGCTTTCAGCGCTCGGGCTCCGTATCGCGCGCTCAGTCCACCACCAACTTGTGGTTGTTCAGCAGCTGCGTGATGATTTGCTGGTCGGTGGTGGCGCCGCCATACACGCTGGGCAGATCCACTCCGCTGAGGACGATGCGCTGGGTTTCGGCCGCGCTCGTGAAGGCGCCGCTGACGGTGTGCGCATCGCCCGCAAAGCCGCCGGTATGGCTGATGTGGATGACGGTGTCCGAGCCGGACACACTGAAATGCAGGTAGTCGGCCAGATTGCCCGCACCATTCGATGGCCCCACCACTGCCCCCTGCAGGAAGTCTTGCAGGTAGATCACATCGCCCCCCATGGCGGCGCCAGCGGCGGCCGTCGAAAAGGCCGTGATGGTGTCCACCGCTGGCGAACCGGGTGGGCCCTGGTCGCCCAGGGTCCATACAAAGACATCCACAAAGTTCTCGCCCGCATCGCCACCTTGCAACGTGTCGTCGCCGGGGCCGCCCCACAGCACGTCGAGGCCGCTGCCCGCATGCAGGGAGTCGTTGCCAAGCTCTCCGTACAGAACGTCCGCGCCCAACCCGGCGGTGATCGTATCGTTGCCATCACCTCCCTGAACCACGTTGGAACCGTTGCCCGCGTTGAGGGTGTTGTCGCCGCTGCCGCCTTGAATGAAATCATTGGCCGAAGTGCCCGTGAAGCTGCCGCTTTGCGTGCTGGTCCCATCAACCGTCGTATAGCCTGCTCTGAGGGTGACCGCCACGGACACGCTGGCTGTAGCGCTGTTGCTAACTTCCGTGGAGGTGACCTGCACCGTCATGTTGGTGCCCAGCGTGGTGTAGCTGCCCGGCAGATTCAACTGCAGGTTGGCGAGATCGGCCTGCGCCAGCTGCCACACGCCGCCACCGAGGTTGGTGCCGGCGCTGAACGACAGGTTGGTCGGCACGCCGCTCACCCGGACCGTCAGCGTTTCGGAACCGTCTGTGTCCACCAGGGCGGTGACGATCGGGAAGCGCACGCTGGTGCCGCCGGTGCCGCGCGCAACCGCCACCAGAGTCCTCAGCACCACCACCGATGGGGTCGAGGCGGTGCCCACCACCCTCACCGTCACGGTGGCGGTGCTGGTGGCCGCATTCGGGTCTTTGATGGTGTAGGTGAAGCTTGCCAGCCCGTCGTACCCGGACTCCGGAGTGAACTGGACATTGGAGCCGGCAATCGACACGCTACCCCGCTGTGCGGCCTGCACCGACAGCAGTTCCAAGGCCTCTGCGTCGGGATCGCTGTCGTTGGCCAGCAGCGTGGCGATCGGAATGAGCACCGGGGTGTTCACCGACGTGCTGACCGTGTCGTCGCTGGCAACCGGCGCCTGATTGGGCGGCGCGACCACGGTCACCGCCACGGTGGCGGTTGCCGTGCCGCCGCGGCCGTCGCTGAGGGTGTACGCAAAGCTGTCGCCGCCCACGAAACCTGCGTTCGGGGTGTAGCTCGGGTTGCCGGTAACGGGGTCGATGGTGACTGCGCCATGGACACCCTGGGTGACAGCGCTCACGGTCAGTGCATCATTGTCGGGGTCAGAGTCGTTCGCCCGCACGGGAACCGGCACCGCGGTGTTGCGGTTGGTGGTCACGGCATCGTTCACGGCGACAGGGGGGGCATTGGTCACCGCCAGGTTGACCGTGACCGCCACGGTGCTCGAAGCCCCTGTCTGGACGGTGTACGTCACCTGGAACGGACGGACGCCGCTGAAAGTGGGGGCGGCCTGGAAGTTCAGCATGCCACTGGCCTGCAGCGTCAGGGTGCCATAGCCTGCGACCGTGGCCGAAGCGCCTGCCGCGTAGGTCGAGCCCTGAAACGCAAAGCTGCTGACCACCAGCGGACCGTCAAGGTCCGAATCGTTGCCCAGGACATTGACGCTGGCCTGCGCGCCCTCGGTCACGGTCAGGACATCGGCCACCAGATTGCTTGGATGGCTGCCCCGCAAGGCACTGGCCGCATCGGCGCACAGTTGCGCCACATCCACCCAGCACGCCCCACCCGCAGCCAGCACGGTGCCGACCGCACAGCGGGTGTCCGAACGGGCTGGGGTCACCGGCAGAGGCGACGGCACCCCCAGCGGAAAGCAGGTGTCCCACGACGGTGCCGTGATGCTGGAAAGACGCAAGCTGGCGGAGGTCTGGTTGGTATAGACCACCGGCAGGAAGCCGAGCGGACTCCCCTGGGGCGAGCTACCGGTGGACTGCACAGGCACCGTCACCGTCTGGCCATTGGCTTGGTTGAATACGCGTTGCAGCTCCTGCAGCTGGGCACGCACCTCGTGCCCCCAGAAAGCCGTGGCAGCGCACGACAGCGTTGCCATCGCCAAAGCCCACAAACGCATCGCCCGAAACGCAGGGCCGCCTCGCCGCGCGCCCCACAGGGCGCAAGCGATCACCGCCACCACCAGCGCGGCCAACGCCGCCGGATGGTCAACCGGAATGGCTGCGGGCGAAAACGGCACGGTCGTCACCGTCTGCGCCAGCGTGGCGGATGGGCCCGCGACCAGCGCGCCGAGCACTGCAATACGCCCCGCGACAGTGCGGCCCTGGGGTGCCTGCGCTGCACCCGGTCGAACGGTACGAGCACACCGAAGCGCCAGACTATTGGGCCCGCGGAGCCCTGCGACCCCCTTCACAGCAGTATTGAGGTCACAAGACCCGAGAAACAACATCCAAACTCCTTGCCACCACCGCAACGCCCCCCTGCGCACCCGTCGCACGCCCCCTCCGACGGCCGCCCGGCCCTGGTGCCGCGCCATAGCGGACACCCTGCCAGGATCAGGCGAATGTGAGATAAGGGAAAAACAATCGATACCAAAGATCGATTGTCTGTCATCGCCAAGGCGCTGTCTTGTAGAACGTGACCACGCCATGCGCGGCAGGCGCTGGATGCCCGAGCGCACGCCCGCCCGTGCAATACCCCGCAGCGCCAGGCCCGCGCCTGCGAGACGCGGCGACCGCACCAGGGAACCATCGAGGTTTGCACTTCATAGACCGACACCACCGGGGAGCTGGAGTGCAAGGCTTTTCAGCAACGCGGACTGGCAGCCAACCGGCGCATACGACGCCCCCTGCGACCCGCTGCACAGTCCATTGCGCTCGAGCAGCGCCCGGATGGCAGACTGCGCTACGGAGCCCATCTTCTGGCGAAAGCACTTCCGGACTGCTGCGCAGCCCGCGCCGCTTGCGCGGCTCCTGCCTTCAGACGGCGCTGAAGTCAGGGCGGCGCTTCTCCATGAACGCGCTGAAGGCTTCGCGGGCGGCGGGTTCGCGCAGCATGCGGCCGAAGCTCTGGCCCTCCTCGGCCATGACGGCCAGCACCTGGGTCTGCTGGCCCTTTTTCATCAGGCGCTTGGTCTCGATCAGCGACGACAGTGGCTTGGCCGCCAGCTTGCGGGCCTGGGCCTGGGCGTAGGCGTTGCACTCGGTGGGCGGCAGCACGCGGTTGACCAGGCCGACTTCGAGTGCGGCCTCGGCCATGAAGGGCTCGCCCAGCATCAGCGCCTCGGCGGCGCGGTGGTAGCCCAGCATCTGGGGCACGAGCAGGCTCGACGCCGCCTCGGGGCACAGTCCCAGGTTGACGAAGGGCATGGAGAACGCGGCGTTGTCGCCCGCGTACACCAGGTCGCAGTGGAACAGCATGGTGGTGCCGATGCCCACGGCCGGTCCGCAGACGGCGGCGATCACCGGCTTGGTAAAGCCTGCCAGGCCGCGCAGGAAGCGGAACACGGGCGAATCCTGCGACGCAGGGGGCTGTTGCAGGAAGTCGCCGATGTCGTTGCCCGCACTGAAGATGGCCACATCGCCCTGGAACACCACCACGCGCACGGCGGGGTCGGCCTCGGCCGCGGCCAGGGCATCGGCCATGGCCGAGTACATGGCGGTGGTGATGGAGTTCTTCTTGTCTACGCGGTCGAAGGTGATGGTGGTCACACCGGCTTCGGTGTGGACGCGGATGTCAGCGGTAGCGGTGCTCATGAAAGGTCTCCTGGGGATGCATGCAATGCCATAGCGGGCGGCGCGCAGGCCGCCCGGGGGCTCATTCTTTGTAGTACACGATCTGGTGGCTGGTGGCGAGCAGCGTGCCAGCCTCGTTCCACAGTTGCGCGGTCTGGTCGAAAAAGCCGTTGCGAAACTCCTGCGCCCGGGCCTGGCCCAGCACAAAGCCGGTGCCTGTGGCGGCCAGGTGGGCTGCGTCGGCGTGGTAGTACACCGTGAGCGACACGGTGCCCGCAGGCACATGGCGGGCCCGGCGCAGCCACACGCGCGGAAAAAACACGTCGGCCAGCGCCGTGAGCGCCGGGAAGTCCAGCGCCCGCTCGGGCGCGTCGCGCATCCACAGCTGGCTCAGGCTGTGGTCGCCGCCGCCGTCCCACACCTGCGGAATCACGCCGCTGACCGGGCGCATCTCGTAGCGCTGCAGCCAGGCCATGGCACCAGCGGGTTCGACGGCGGGCAGCGTACCCGGCGATGGCACGTCGGGCATGGGCGTGTCGGCCATGCTCCAAGTCTCGCGCCGAACCGCCGTGACCGCGGTGCCGGTGGTTGCCACCACGGGCGCGCCATCGGGGCCGACCTGCAGCAGAGTCAGCGTCCAGTGCTGGGTCGAGCGGTTGGTGCGCACGGGCACAGCCTGCACGGTGAAGGGGCCCTCGCTCACGGCCCCGGCAAAGTTGACCGTCAGCGACAGCGGATCGCCCAGACGCTGCGGGTGCTGCAGCAGCGCCTGCAGCAGCGTGGCCGCCGTGATGCCCCCGAACGGGCCCACCATGTTCCAGTAGCCCGCATGCGACTGGCCGCGGAACTCGTGCGCGGCGGTGGCTTCGAGCGCCAGCGCCTGGTCAAAAGGATGTGCGTGGGTCATGCGTTCGAGTGTGCCGGGTTTCGGAGCGGGCGGCCGTCCTGCCTGTGACTGTACGGCGCACCCCATGAAGAAGGCCACCCGAAGGTGGCCTGGTCGAACGCCGTGCTTACAGCGCTTCGATGATGCCGGCCGCGCCCTGGCCGGTGCCCACGCACATGGTGACCATGCCGTACTTGAGCTTGTGGCGGCGCAGCGCATGCACCACGGTGGCAGCGCGGATGGCACCGGTGGCGCCCAGCGGGTGGCCCAGGGCGATGGCACCGCCCATGGGATTGACCTTGGACGGGTCCAGCCCCAGCGTGTTGATCACCGCCAGCGACTGCGCGGCAAAGGCTTCGTTCAGCTCGAACCAGCCGATGTCTTCGTGCTTCAGGCCTGCATAGCGCAGCGCGGCCGGGATGGCTTCGATCGGGCCGATGCCCATGATTTCGGGCGGCACACCGCGTGCGGCATAGCTCACAAAGCGGGCCAGCGGGGTCAAGCCGAACTGCTTGACGGCCTTTTCGCTGGCCACGATCAGCGCGCCCGCGCCGTCGCTGGTCTGCGAGCTGTTGCCAGCCGTCACGCTGCCGCGGGCGGCAAACACGGGCTTGAGCTTGGCCAAGCCTTCGAGCGAGGTGTCGGGGCGCGGGCCTTCGTCCAGGTTCACGGTGCGGCGCTTTTCCACGACCTCGCCCGTGGCCAGGTTGGGCGAACGCTCCACGATCTCAATGGGCGTGATCTCGTCGGTGAACTCACCGGCCTTCTGGGCCTTGAGCGCGCGCAGGTGGGATTCGAGCGCAAACGCGTCCTGCGCTTCGCGGCTCACCTTCCACTGCTTGGCCACCTTCTCAGCCGTCAGGCCCATGCCGTAGGCGATGCCCACGCTCTCGTCCTTGGCGAAGATTTCGGCGTTGAACGAAGGCTTGTTGCCGCCCATGGGCACCATGCTCATGGACTCGGCGCCGCCAGCGATCAGCACATCGGCCTCGCCCACGCGGATGCGGTCGGCCGCCATCTGCAGCGCGGTGATGCCCGATGCGCAGAAGCGGTTCACCGTCACGCCGCCCACCGGGTGGTCGAACGCCAGGCCCACGGCAACGCGGGCCATGTTCATGCCCTGCTCGCCTTCAGGGAACGAGCAGCCGATGATCGCGTCTTCGATGGCCTTCGGGTCCAGCGTGGGCACCTGCAGCATGGCCGCCTTGATGGAGGCCACCAGCAGGTCGTCCGGGCGGGTGTTCTTGAAGTAGCCCCGGCCCGAACGCCCGATGGGCGTGCGCGTGGCGGCAACGATGTAGGCGTCTTGCACTTGTTTCATGATCAGATCCTGTCCTTGTAAGGGGTGGGGCGGTCAGGCCCCGGGCCGTGCAGTGGCGGCGTCGGCCGCGCCCGCAGGGCGTGTGTTCTTGCCCGAGGGCACCCAGGCCCAGACGAATGCGCACTCGACCGGCTCGGCACCGGATTCGTCGAACACCTGCACGGGCACCGTGACTTCGCCCTTGTCGGCCTGCTGCATGTGCAGACGCTGGGCGTCGGTCAGCGTGGCCACTGCTCGCAGGCTGCCCTGCGCCCGGCGGCGGAACGCCACCTTCAGCTCCTTGGCCAGCGGCAGGCAGTCGTCACGCACGTTCATGCCCACCACCATGCCGGTGGCCGTTTCGGCCAGCAGCGTCATGGCAGCGGCGTGCACGCCGCCGATGTGGTTCTGCACGCGGCGCTCGTTGGCCACGGCAATCTCCACGCGCTCCGGGCTCATCAGCTCGAAGCGCAGCTTGGCGGTGCCGGTGAAGGGCACGGCACGGCGCAACACGAGGTTGCGCGCCCAGCCCCGCGCGAACGCGGGCACCTGGTCCAGTTGGGCCAGGCTGCGGGCCAGCCGGTTGGGCCGGCCCGGGGCCGTTACGGGTGCCACGGCGGTCTGTGCCATGTCAGTTGCGCACCGGCTTGCCGGTGTTCAGCATGCCCAGAATGCGCTCGTGCGTCTTGGGCTGGGCGATCAGGTGGCAGAACACCTTGCGCTCCAGCGCAAGCAGGTATTCCTCGCTCACCAGCGAACCCGCGTCCACATCACCGCCGCAGACCACCTCGGCGATCATCGCGCCGATCTTGAAGTCGTAGGCGCTGATGAAGCCGCCGTCGCGCATGTTCACGAGCTGCGCCTTGATGGTCGCCAGACCGCTGCGGCCTGCCACCGGGAACAGGCGCTTGTGCGGCGCGCGCCAGCCGCTAGCGGCCATGGACTTGGCTTCGTTGATGGCCACGAACAGCAGTTCGTCCTTGTGCGGCACGACGATGTCCGAATCCAGCAGGTAGCCCAGCTTGCGCGACTCCAGTGCGCTCGTGCCCACCTTGGCCATGGCCGCGGCGGTAAAGCCTTCGGTCAGGAAGGGCAGCACGTCTTTGCTGGTCGAGGCGGCCATGTTCTCGGCCGCGCGGCGGGCGATGTAGGTCAGGCCGCCAGCGCCGGGCACCAGGCCCACGCCCACTTCCACCAGGCCGATGTAGCTTTCCATGTGCACCACGCGCTTGGCCGAGTACACGGCCAGTTCGCAGCCACCGCCCAGGGCCATGCCGTGGATGGCGGCCACCACCGGCACCTGCGCGTAGCGGATGCGCATCATCAGGTTCTGCAGTTCCTGCTCAATGCTTTCCACCGCGTCGGGGCCGCCCACGGCAAAAGCCGGCATGGTGGCTTCCAGGTCGGCACCCACGCTGAAGGGCGCATCGCCCGACCAGATGACCATGCCGTCGTACTCGCGCTCGGCCAGCTCCAGCGCTTCGGCCAGGCCTTCCATCACTTCTGGGCTGATGGCGTGCATCTTGTTCTTGATGCTGGCGATCAACACCCGGCCATCGAGCGTCCAGGTGCGCAGCGCCTTCGACTCGGCCAGGGTGGTGCCGGCCGTGCGCCAGTCGGGCAGGCTGGTTTCGCCCAGCAGCGGCTCGGGGAAGAGCTGGCGCTCATACACCGGCAGCTGGCGGCGGGGCACAAACGTGCCCTGCGACGCGCTCCACGAGCCTTGCGCGGTGTGCACGCCACCGGCTTCGGCCACAGGGCCCTTGAACACCCACTCGGGCAGCGGCGCCTTGCACAGCGCCTTGCCAGCGTCGATGTCTTCCTGGACCATCTTGGCCACTTCGAGCCAACCGGCTTCTTGCCACAGCTCGAACGGGCCCTGCTTCATGCCGAAGCCCCAGCGCATGGCCTGGTCCACATCGCGGGCGTTGTCGGCAATCGTGCCCAGGTGCACAGCGGCGTAGTGGAAGCTGTTGCGCAGAATGGCCCACAGGAAGCGGCCTTGCGCGCCTTCGGCGTTGCGCAGCAGCTTCAGGCGCTCGGCGGCGGGCTTCTTGAGCATGCGGCCGTACACCTCGTCGGCCTTCTGACCTGCGGGCACGTACTCTTCGCTGTCCAGCTCGAAGCGCATCACGTCACGGCCGACCTTCTTGAAGAAACCGGCCTTGGTCTTCTGGCCCAGGTTGCCGATCTCCAGCAGCTTCTTGAGCACGGCGGGCGTACCAAAGCTCTCGTAGAAGGGGTCGGTCTCCAGGCTCAGGTTGTCCTGCAGCGTCTTGATCACGTGGGCCATGGTGTCCAGACCCACCACATCGGCGGTGCGGAAGGTGCCGCTCGATGCACGGCCCAGCTTCTTGCCCGTGAGGTCGTCCACCACGTCGTAGGTCAATCCGAAGTTCTCGACCTCTTTCATGGTGGAGAGCATGCCGGCAATGCCCACGCGGTTGGCGATGAAGTTGGGCGTGTCCTTGGCGCGCACCACGCCCTTGCCCAGGCCGCTGGTCACAAAGGCTTCGAGCTGGTCCAGCACTTCAGGCTGGGTGGTGGGCGTATTGATCAGCTCCACCAGCGTCATGTAGCGCGGCGGGTTGAAGAAGTGAATGCCGCAGAAGCGGGGCTTGATGCTGTCGGGCAGCACTTCACTGAGCTTGGTGATCGACAGGCCTGAGGTGTTGGACGCCAGGATGGCGTGCTTGGCCACGTGCGGCGCGATCTTGGTGTACAGGTCCAGCTTCCAGTCCATGCGTTCGGCAATGGCCTCGATCACGAGGTCGCATTCCTTGAGCAGGTGCATGTGCTCTTCGTAGTTGGCCTGCTGGATCAGTGCAGCATCGTCGGCCACGCCCAGGGGCGAGGGCTTGAGCTTTTTCAGGCCTTCGACGGCCTTGGTCACGATGCCGTTCTTCGGACCTTCCTTGGCAGGCAGGTCGAACAGCACCACCGGGACTTTCACGTTGACGAGATGGGCCGCAATCTGCGCGCCCATCACGCCTGCGCCGAGCACGGCGACTTTCTTGACTTGGAATCGGGACATGGATGTGTGTAGGTTCAATCCGTTCGGGCTGAGCTTGTCGAAGCCGTGGCGAGGTGTGGGTTCGAAGCCCTTCGACAAGCTCAGGGCGAACGGGGTGGATGGATGGGGGGCGCGGGTTTACTGCACGCGCACCCAGGTCTGCGTGCGGCCAAAGGGACCGATCGAGCCCCGGACTTCGAGTTTCTTGCCGCCCTCGATGGGCGTGAGGCGCAGACTGTAGTTGCGGCCGTTCTCTGGGTCGAGAATCTTGCCGCCTTCCCACACGTCCTTGCCGTCGGCCTTCTTGGCGCCGCGGATGATCTCCAGGCCCAGCAGCGGCTTGCCCTTGCGGTCGTCCGAGCATTCGGTGCAGACCTCGTCGGGCTTGGCGTTGGCGGTCAGCCGCCGTTCGAGCACGCCGTTCAACAGGCCGCCGCCCGCGTCGCGGATGCGGATCTCGGCCTTGGCCTCACCGGTCTTGTCGTCCACATTGCGCCACAGGCCTTCGGGCGTGGTGTTCGCCGCGGCCGAAGCCGCCACCCCGCCCAGCACCAGGCTGGCCAGCATCTGTTTCATGGGAACCTCCTGAAAGAATGTCAGGCAGACAGAAAGCGGGGCACCGTGCGGGGCTGCGCCAAGGCGCCGCCCCGCGCGGGCATCAGGCCAGGGCCAATTCGGTGTCCATCAGCACCTTGCTGCCGGAGCGGGCGGTGCGCATCAGCGTCTGCACTTCAGGGAAGAGCTTGGCGAAGTAGAAGCGCGCGGTCTGCAGCTTGGCCTGGTAGAACGGGTCGGTGCTGCCGGCCGCGATCTGGCGCAGGGCCACCTGGGCCATGCGGGCGAAGAAGTAACCGAACACCAGGTGGCCGGCCACGCGCAGGTAGTCCACCGCAGCGGCGCCCACTTCGTCGGGGTTTTGCATGCCCTTGAAGCCGATCTCGGTCGTGAACTTGGTCATCTGGTCAGCCAGCATGGCCACCGGATTGATGAACTCGGCCATCTTCTCGTTCACGCCTTCTTCTTCGACCAGCTGGCCCACCAGCTTGCCGAACTTCTTGAGCGTTGCGCCGTTGTTGCCCAGGATCTTGCGGCCCAGCAGATCCAGCGACTGGATGGTGTTGGTGCCTTCATAGATCATGTTGATGCGCGCGTCGCGCACGAACTGCTCCATGCCCCATTCCTTGATGAAGCCGTGGCCGCCGAAGACCTGCTGGCACATCATGGTGGCCTGCCAGCCGTTGTCGGTGATGAAGGCCTTGACGATGGGCGTGAGCAGGGCCAGCAGTTCGGCCGAGTCCTTGCGCACCTTCTCGTCGGGGTGGTTGAGTTCCTTGTCCAGCAGCAGCGCGCAGTAGCAGGCCAGGGCGCGGCCGCCTTCGGCGTAGGCCTTGGCGGTCAGCAGCATCTTGCGCACGTCGGGGTGCACGATGATCGGGTCGGCCGGCTTGTCCTTGGCCTTGGTGCCCGAGAGGCTGCGCATCTGCAGGCGGTCCTTGGCGTAGGCCAGGGCGTTCTGGTAGGCGACTTCGGTCAGGCCCAGCGACTGGTTGCCCACGCCCAGGCGGGCGGCGTTCATCATCACGAACATCGCGGCCAGGCCCTTGTGCGGCTGGCCCACCAGCGTGCCCACGGCGCCGTCCAGAATCATCTGGCAGGTGGCGTTGCCGTGGATGCCCATCTTGTGCTCCAGGCCACCGCAGTAGATCGGGTTGCGCTCGCCCACGGAGCCGTCGGCCTTCACATGGAACTTGGGCACGATGAACAGGCTGATGCCCTTGCTGCCGGGAGGCGCGTCGGGCAGGCGGGCCAGCACCAGGTGCACGATGTTGGCGGCCATGTCGTGTTCACCGGCGCTGATGAAGATCTTCTGGCCGGTGAGCTTGTAGGTGCCGTCGGCCTGCGGCTCAGCCTTGGTGCGCAGCATGCCCAGGTCGGTGCCGCAGTGGGGCTCGGTCAGGCACATGGTGCCGGTCCACTCGCCGCTGGTCAGCTTGGGCAGGTACAGCTTCTTCTGCTCGTCGGTACCGTGGGCGTGCAGGCACTCATAGGCGCCGTGGCTCAGGCCGGGGTACATGGTCCAGGCCTGGTTGGCCGAGTTCAGCATTTCATAGAAGCACTGGTTGACCACAAAAGGCAGACCCTGACCGCCGTACTCCGGATCGCACGACAGTGCGGGCCAGCCCCCTTCGACGTACTTGGCATAGGCGTCCTTGAACCCCGTGGGCGTCTTGACCTCGTGCGTGGTCTTGTCGAGCTTGCAGCCCTCGGTGTCGCCCGAGATGTTCAGCGGGAAGGCCACCTCGGCGGCGAACTTGCCGCCCTCTTCAAGCACGGCGTTGATGGTGTCCACATCCACCTCGGCATGGGCCGGCAGGGCTTTGTACTCATCGGCCACGTTCAGCACTTCGTGCATGACGAACTGCATGTCGCGCAGCGGCGGCGTATAGGTGGGCATGGGTTTACTCCTTGGTACGGGTTGGGGTTGGAACAGGGTTGGCCGCAGACGCATCCGAGGTGCTGTAGCGGGCCAGGATGTTGTGAAAGCCCGTCACGGCGCGCTGGAGCGAGCCAGGGTTTTGCAGGAAACGGGCTTCGTAGTGCAGGGCCAGGATGAGGCCGTGGATCTCGAAGAGCATCTGCTCTTCGTCCACGTCGGCGCGCAGTTCGCCGCGCTCCTTGCACTGCTGGATGGCACGCCGCATGGCGGCATGCCAGGTCAGGACCGAACTGGCCAGCGCATCGCGCACCGGGCCGGTGCGGTCGTCGAACTCCACCGCGCCGCTGATGTAGATGCAGCCCGAGTCGATTTCAATCGAAGTGCGCTTCATCCAGTTGTCGAACAGCGCGCGCAGGCGGGCCACGCCGCGCGGCGCGGTCATGGCGGGGTAGAAAACTTCCTGCTCGAAGCGGGTGTGGTACTCGCGGATCACCGAGATCTGCAGTTCCTCGCGCGAGCCGAAATGGGCGAACACGCCCGACTTGCTCATGCCCGTGACGTCGGCCAGCGCCCCGATGGACAGGCCTTCGAGCCCGATGTGCGTGGCCAGGCCCAGCGCCGCCTCGACAATGGCGGCCTTGGTCTGCTGGCCTTTTTGCAGCGCACGGCCACTGGCGGCGCGGGCGCGCGGCGCACGGGTGGCGGAGCGGTTTTCGGTGGTGGCGGGCATGCGCAAATAAAAACGAACGTTCGTTTTATTTTGCAGCAATTTGCCCAAGGGGCCAAAAGCCCCCACAAGAATAGGGAGCGACCCCCAAACGGATTTTGCAGTGCAGCACTGCCGCCGGGCGCCGCAGCCAGGTGGCATGCCAGAGCGCACCCGCGGCCGGGCCGCCGCTCACCCGCGCGCGGCGCGCGGCTTACAGCAGGCGCGCCAGGCAGGCGTCGAGTTGCTCGGTGGGCAGGCGGCGAAAGCCCGATCGCACAAAACGCAACAGCCGCCCCTGGGCGAAAGCGGCCAAGGTGCCCGCCGCCACCTGGGCATCCACAGTGGGTGCGGCCGAGCCCTGGGCCACCACCACCGGCCGCAGGCACTGGCGCAGCACGGATTCGATGCGGTCAAAGAACTGCGTCATGCGCTGCTGCAGGCGTTCGTGCTCCAGCAGCAGGGCGTCGCCGACCATCACGCGCACCATGCCGGGGTTGCGCTCGCCAAACTGCAACAGCACCGCCACCACGCGGGCCGCCTGGCGTGCGCCCTGATCAGCATCCAGCGCCTCAGCGGCATCGCCCTCGGGGCGCTGCGTGATCTGCTGCACCAGGCCCCAGACCGATTGCTCGATGAAATCCAGCAACGCCTCGAACATCTGCGCCTTGCTCGCAAAGTGGCGGTACAGCGCGGCCTCGCTCACCTCCAGCTGTGCGGCCAGCGCCGCGGTGGTGATGCGCTCGGCCCCGGGGGCTTCGAGCATTTGTGCCAGTGTCTGCAGGATCTGGGTGCGCCGCTCGCCGGGCCGCGGGCGTTTGCGCGCGGCCTCGGGGGCGGGGCCATCGGGCGCGGCCGGGGTGTCAGGCAAGGTGTCGGACATGGCGGGTGGGGGTTGCACAAGGGCCGAAAGGGGCGCGCGCAGCGGGCGGCACCCGGAGCTCGGACTGCGCAAAATTCTCGCACACCCCCTGCCCTGCGCTGCCGCCTGTCCATGCGACCCGACGCCCGGCCCGACAGGCCCCGCGCTCAGGTGGGGAACGTGACCGTGACCACGAGCCCGCGCCCGTGCACGCCCGTGCCCAGCGTGAGCGATGCGCGGTGCACGCGCGCAATCTCGTCGGCAATGGCCAGGCCCAGACCTGTGCCCTCGCCCACCGTGCCAGGCACACGGTAGAAGCGCTGCATCACGCGGCTGCGCTCGGCCTCGGGCACGCCAGGGCCGTCGTCCTCGACCTGCAGAAACACCCGCGGCGGGCCTGCACGCCCTGGGCGCAGCCCGCAGCGGATGGTGACCACGCCGCCGGCCGGGGTGTACTTGATGGCGTTGTCCACCAGGTTGGACAGCAGCTCGCGCAGCAACCAGCCGTGGCCGGTGACATGCACGGGGTCCACCTCCAGCCCCAGGTCCAGCCCCTTGCCCGTGGCCGGGTCCAGAAAGGTTTCGAGCAGGGTTTCGCACAGGTCTTTGAGGTCCACGCGCTGCGGGGGCTGGGCGTCCAGACTGCGCGCGTCGGCCCGCGACAGCGCCAGCAGCTGGTGCGCCAGCTGCGAGGTGCGGCGCGTGGCGTTGCGCAGCTTCTCGATCTGATCCGCTCCCAAAACGATAGCACCTTGTGGTCTACTTTGCTGGGCCAGAGCCGGTTTTGACTCCAAACCTGTAGCACCAGGCCGCGGTGCGGGCTTGGAGGCCTTGGCCATCATGGCCCAGGCTTCCACCTGCGCCTGCAGGCCGGCCAACGGGGTGCGCAGCTGGTGCGCGGCATCGGCCACAAAGCGGCGCTGCCCTTCGGCCTGGGCGTTGACGAGTGCAAACAGCCGGTTGAGCGACTGCACGAGCGGGCGCACCTCGGCGGGCGAGGTGGCCTCGTCGATGGGGCTCAGGTCGCGGGGCGAGCGGTGCTCCACGGCCTCGGCCAGCTCCACCAGCGGCCGGAAGGCCCGCCCCACCGCCCAGTGGATGGCCAGCGCCGCCGCGGCCACCAGGATCAGGTTGGGCAGCAGCACGCGCAGCAGCAGCTGCTGCGCCCACTGCTGGCGGGGGTCCGAGCCGTCGGCCAGCGCCACCACCAGTTCCCCGGCGCCCGTACGGCCACGCTGCACGGCCACGCGGTATGTGACACCGCCAAACTCGACGCTGTGGAATTCAGGCACCTGGGTGGTGGGCACGAAGTTGTGCAGCCAGGGCTCGCCGAGCAGCAGCTTGCCATTGGTGTCGCGCACGCTGTAGGCCGAGTAGCCGGGGTTGGTGCGCAAAAAGTCCTCGATCGGCGGGGCCAGCAGCAGCGGCGGGGCTTCGTTCTCGCGCAGCGGCGGGGCCAGCACCGAGTCGGCCAGCGCGGGCAGCAGGCGCAGCAGGCGCTGGTCGTGCTGGCTGGCCGCTTCGTCGGCCGAGCGGTAGTCGATGGCCACCGCCACCAGCGCCAGCAGGCACAGCGGCACCACCAGCATGAGCAGCAGTCGGTTGCGCAGGTCGGCCGTCATGGCCCGCAGCCCGGGCTGCCGCCAGTGGAAGCGGTCGGGCGCGGACGTGGCGGGCGCTGAGGGGGTGGCTGCAGGCGGAGGGGCCGACATGGCAGAGCGGGCGTCGGGCCAGGCGAGGGATGCAGGAGAACCAGGACGCCGTGCGAGCCGGTAAGGGCCAGGCGCCTAGGGCGCCTGCAGCTCCAGGCGGTAGCCAAAGCCGCGGATGGACCGCAGCGCCACGCCATGGGGTTCGAGCTTGCCACGCAGGCGCGACACGTACACCTCGACCGCGTTGGGCGTGATCTCCTTGTCCCAGCCGGTCAGGGCTTGCAGCAGTTTGTCTTTGCTGGCCGGTTTGGGCGCGTGGATCAGCAGGTATTCGAGCACCGTCCACTCGCGCGGGCCAAGGTCGATGGCCTGAGGGCCCGCCGGGGTGCGCACGCTGGCACGGCGGCCTGCGGTGTCGAGCTCCAGCGGCCCGAAGCTCAGCACCGCCGACGTGGCCGCCTGCGAGCGGCGCAAGAGCGCGCGCAGCCGGGCCAGCAGCTCGGGCAGCTCGTAAGGCTTGACCATGTAGTCGTCGGCCCCGAGGTCCAGGCCCTGCACGCGGTCGTGCAGCGCGTCGCGGGCCGTCAAGATCAGCACCGGCATGGACGGGTTGGCCATGTCGGGGCGGCGCAGGCGGCGGGTGAGCTCCAGCCCGTCCATCAGCGGCAGGCCAATGTCAATGATCGCGGCGTCGAACGATTCGGTGCGCAGCACTTCTTCGGCACGCTCGCCGCTGCCCACCCAATCGACCGCATACCCGGCGTCCGACAGGCCGAGCTTGATGCCGCTGGCCAGCATCACATCGTCTTCGACCAACAGCAGGCGCATGGGTGCTCCATGGGTAGCGATCAGTGCGAGCGGATCATGGTCCCGTAGGCCTGGTCCGTCAGGATTTCGAGCAGCATTGCGTGCGGCACGCGGCCGTCGATGATGTGCACGGCGTTCACCCCGGCCTTGGCCGCGTCCAGCGCGCCCGCAATCTTGGGCAGCATGCCGCCCGAGATGGTGCCGTCGGCAAACAGCTCGTCAATGCGGCGGGCCGTCAGGTCGGTGAGCAGCTGGCCCTGCTTGTCCAGCACGCCGGGGGTGTTGGTCAGCAGCACCAGCTTTTCGGCCTGCAGCACCGTGGCCAGCTTGCTGGCCACTACGTCGGCGTTGATGTTGTAGCTCTCGTTGGCCTCGCCAAAGCCGATGGGGCTGATGACCGGGATGAACGCGTCGTCCTGCAGCGCCTTGACCACGCTCGGGTCGATGGAGACGATGTCGCCCACCTGCCCCACGTCGTGCTCGATGCTTGGGTCCTTGTTGTCCAGCATCTTGAGCTTCTTGGCGCGGATCATGCCGCCGTCGCGGCCCGTCAGGCCCACGGCCTTGCCGCCGGCCTGGTTGATCAGGCCCACGATGTCCTGCTGCACCTCGCCGGCCAGCACCCATTCCACCACTTCCATGGTCTCGGCGTCGGTCACGCGCATGCCCTGGATGAACTCGCCCTTCTTGCCCAGGCGGTTCAGCGCGGTCTCAATCTGCGGGCCACCCCCGTGCACCACCACCGGGTTCATGCCCACCAGCTTGAGCAACACCACATCCTCGGCAAAGTCGGCCTGCAGGGCCGGGTCGGTCATGGCGTTGCCGCCGTACTTGATGACCAGCGTCTTGCCGTGGAACTTGCGGATGTAGGGCAACGCCTGCGCGAGGATCTCAGCCTTGTCGCGCGGGGCAATCGAATGGGTGTCGGTCATGGAAAGCGGGCCAAAAAGGTGGAAGAACCAAGTGCCGCAAATTGTGCCGCATCCCGCAGGCCCTGCGGGCGCGAGGGCGTCCGCCCGCTCAGTGGCGCAGCCAGCCCGGCACCTTGAAGCGCACGATCGCCAGGTAGGCCGTCACGTAGCTCACCACAAACAGCGCACAAAACGCCATCAGCACCAGGGTGTTGTTCCAGAACAGCACCGCCGGCACCACCGTCAGCAGCGTAAAGCCCCACAGGTAGGGCGAAGTGCGGTTGTTGCGCATCAGCAGACGGCGCGACTCGTCGTCGTGGAACACGCCGCGCACGATGCGGCGGTAGATCAGCTGGTGAAAGTGCAGCGCATCGGCCACCCCGGGCGAAATGCCCCGCACCGCCTTGCGGTAGATGGAGAACACCGTCTCCCACACCGGGTAGATCAGCAGCAGCATCGGAAACCAGGGCGAAACCTCGCCGTTGCGCTGCACCAGCGACAGGCTGGCCAGCGCAATCACCACGCCCCAGACATACGCCCCGCCATCGCCCGCAAACAGCATGCCGCGCGGGTAGTTCCACACCAGAAACCCCGCCGTGGCCGCAGCGGTGGTCACCAGCAGCGCCGCCAGCCCGCGGTCGCCCACCTGCAAGGCCACATGGGCCAGCGCCAGGCAGACGATCAGCGCCACCATGCCCGCCAGCCCGTTGTAGCCGTCGATGATGTTGAAGGCGTGCGGCATGCCGGTCACGGCCAGCAGCACCACCGCCCAGCCCAGCCAGGGGGCCGCGGCCAGCAGCGCATCCAGCCATTCGATGCCAAAGCGCGGCAATTGCAACCCCAGCAGCCACAGCGCCAGCACCGCCGACGCCCCGGTGAGCGCGAGCCGGTAGCGCACCGACAGGCGCTGCGTCATGTCTTCGGCAATGCCGCCCAGCGCGGCGGGCAGCAGGGCCAGCATCCACAGCCCCACCCAGGGCCCCAGGCGCAAAGAGCCCGGGTCACCACCGTATGCCGACTGCAGCACCCCGAGCAGCCAGCTCACCCCCAAAGCCAGCAGCAGGGCCAACCCACCCAGGCGCGGCACATCGCCGTGGTGAAAGCGCTGCGGCATGCCGTGCCCGTACGCGGCGGCGTGGTCGCGCGCCCAGCGGACGATGAAGGCGGCCGTCAGGGTAGCGCAGACAAAAGCGATGAGCGACAGCAGGATCATGAATAAAGCAAGCAGCCGCCATCAGCGATTGGAATACGGCACGCCAGCCCGAGATGCTAGCGTGTCTGGCGGCCTGATGGCCCGACGCTCCACGCCTTCACACCGCGTTTGCATCCCGTTGCGCGCGGCCAGCACGCCTTGCACCGCGGTGTAAAGCCGATCCGATCCGTACTGGGTGTTCCGGCGATCGAACGATGCCCAGTTGGCGACAGGTGCTTGGCTGTGCGCAGGCTCCAGGAAAAACGACACAAACTGTGCTCCTTCGGCGCGATGTCCCTGCAGCACGCCATGCAGTTCGGCGGCCTCCAGCGGGCGCAGAGGATGAAACTCCGTCACGCCGTAACGTCGGAAAAACGAAGCCTGCCCGGGCCCGACGGGTTGGCCGCGCTGCTGGCCCAGCCATTCCTGCACAGAGGCCCCCATGGCGGCTTCGCCGTACAGACTGATGCCCAGCTCCATGCCATGGCCAGGCTGTAAGCTGGCTTCGCTGGCAAACCGGGTGCTGTCCCAACCGGGGTTGGTGAACGGGATGATCTGGTGGGTGAACACCGGCCGCTCCCCCAGGCAGGTCTTGTCGAGCAACCGGGCAAAGTGCTGCAGATGGTCTCGCACCTGCAGCGCGCGGAACGCATGCCACCATGGCACCAACGGGTTGACGAACACCGCGAGCCCTGGCTTGGGGGTATCCACCGCAAAACGCACCCCCGGGTCGTCCGTGGCAAAGGGCTGGCGTGTGTAGGGCGGCACCGGGGGCGGGGTGCTCTGCGCTCGGTCCACCAGGGCAATTTCTCGCACCCCCAGTAGCAACGGCAGATCACCGGGACGGTCGAGCACGACTTCCACCGCATACCGTCCCGGTGCCCAGGTGCGAACGTCCAGGTCCACACGCCAGCCGACGTCGGCAGTGCCCAGGCCGGGCAAAGCCTCGGCGACATCCTGGCGCCCCAGCCGCGCCTTCGAGACACCGCGCTCTTGCCCGTTGACGAGTACCCGGATGGTGGGCTGCCGCTGGCGCTGGTCGAACACCCACCCCGACACGGGAACTATGCCGTGGGCATACGGGTCCAGATGCTCCTCAAACCGCCGGAGGGTGTCGGATCGAATATCGCGCCCCGGGGGCAGTACCTCCTGCCAACTCTCAAACTGGGCTCCTATTGCCGCGTTGAGCGCCTGTACGGTGCCAAACCGGTGCTGGAGAAACCGTTGAAACCCCTCGACCGACACCGGGCTGTAGTCGGTGATGCGATAAGCACGGTCGAATCCCATGCCCGCAGAAAAGTCCGGAAACAGCTGGTGGACCTCCCCGAGGATGGTGGTCCCCACGATACGCTGCTGCGCAGGTCGCGGCAAAGCGCAGACAGCCTCTGCCACAGCGCCGATGGCCTCCTCCCGGCGATGCGTCAGCTCGTTGTCTCGCCGCGCAACCGACCACGGATAGATGGGAATGCCGTAATAACGATCCGGGGGCAGCGGACCGTCCACCGTCACCGCCATGTTCTTCGGGTCTCGGGCCAACTCCGCTTCGATCTGCGATTCAACCCCGAAGTGCGTGGAGAACAAATACAGCAACACCGGCCTGGGGACCTCTGCCACCGTCGCAACCAGGCGATGCACCGCTTCGCGATCGACACGCCACCCGCCAGTTTCCGAGGGTCGAAAAAGCTGCAACAAGGGAATATGGAGCGTGTATCCAACCACATAGTCCTCGGTGGTCGAGGGCCCCAGCGCGTCCAGCGTCTGCGAGACCACTTGCCCCGTAGACCCGCCCCCGGGACATTCGCTCGCAGCGTCATCCTGCCAACATGGCTCCAACCCACCGACCATGGGCAACAGCAACAAGCGCTGCGGCAGTTGGGGCAATGCCCATATCACGCCCCACCAGGCCAAAAGGGTCAGTAGAAGCGCAGCGGCAACCCCAGCCCAACGCGACGAGAAAGAATGTGACAAGGACATCAGACCCCAGTGGCAATGTTCACGACCACGTCGTCCTACCGTCATGCGGGAGATAGTCGCTGGGCCGCAAGTGTAGGGCCACACCTCCCCCGGGCTGTCACGCGGCACGGAGGGGGTCGGCATAATCGCGAACCATGTCTGCCCACAGCCCATCCTTGCACGTCTATGCCCGCGAGATACGCGCCGAAGAACGCACCTCGTTGAGTGTGGTGGCAGGCTGGATTCCGGACGGTGCGCGTGTGCTGGACCTGGGGTGTGGCACCGGCGCACTCGGTAGGTGGCTCCTTCAGAAGGCGCGACAGGTTACGGTGGATGGCGTCACGCTGAGTGAGGCAGAGGCGGAAATCGCCTCCGCGAGCTATGGCCGACTGGTAGTGGGCGACCTGGAAACGCTCGACCTGCTACAGACCTTTGCGGGCACCCGGTACGACGCGATCGTCTGCGCCGATGTTCTCGAGCACCTCAAGCAACCTGAACAGGTCTTGCAAGCCTGCAGGTCGTTGCTGCAGCCCACAGGGCAGCTGCTGATTTCGGTACCCAACGCTGGGTACTGCGGTCTGGTGGCAGAGTTGCTCGATGGCGACTTTCGCTACCGCGACGAGGGGCTGCTGGACCGCACGCACTTGCGCTTTTTCACCCGCCTCTCATTGACCCGGTTCCTGCGAGAGCACGGATGGGCGCTTGAAACCCTCGACTGCATTCAGCGCGAGCTTCCAGAGTCGGAATTCAACGCAGCCTTCGACCGACTCTCGCCCAGCATGGCACGCCATCTGTTGGCAACCCCCGACGCCTTGACCTACCAGTTTGTCGGTGTCGTAAAACCCCGTAGCATTTCCCAAGACGAGGATCAGCCTACACAGCATGCGCCAGTCTTGCACCACCCTGAGCCGTCTGCTCGATTTTCGGCCCAGCTCTACTGGAGCCGCGGCGAACAGTATGACGAAGCACAAAAACTGGTGACACCAGGTACGGTCGGCGTTCTGCAACAGACGTTGACTTTTGCACTGGCAGCGCAACCCAGCCCACTGACCAAACTGCGTCTGGACCCTGCGGATCGCCCCGGATTTCTGCACCTGTACCGCCTCATGTTGCGCAGTAGCGCGGGTGATGTGTTGTGGCACTGGACGTCACGAGACGGACTCGCCGCGCTGCTGGGTACCCGGCCCCATCAGCAAATGGTGTGGCACCTGCCACCGTCTGCTGCAGGTGCCACGATGGCCCTGCTCACAGGAGACGAACCTTGGTTCGAGTTGCCACTTCCAGCCCCTGCGCTTGAAGCAGTCGCGGCGGTGGGCGGCGTACTCGAGGTCGAGCTGGGCTGGCCCATGTCGTCCGACTACCTCGCACTCTCAGGGGCCATCGCGCCATTGCTGGAGGAACAACAGTTCCTTCGGCTCCAAACTGAACAGATACCCGCTATGCGACAGGAGCACGAGAAGCTCGCACTGGAACACGCCGAGCTGCACCACCTGCACGCGGCCTTGCACCGCCAGTTGGACCAGGAACAACGCGAGCGTCAGTTCCTGCTGGCAGAGCGGCAAAACGCGCTCGCCACCGTCGAGGACCTGCAAGGCCAGCTGCGCGGCATGGCTGCGCACGTTGAGAACCTGACCCGTCTGCGATCGGTTCGCTATGCGCGCGCACTGACCCGGTGGCTCCGCCCCTCGCAATCGCAGTTGCAACAAGCATTGCCCGCGCAAGCGCCCGCCGCGCTCTCCGGGTCCGGCGTACCCGCAGCGCAGCCGCACGAAGCCACCGCCCCGGTGCCCATGCCGCTCAGCGATGTGGTGGACGTGATCGTGCCGGTGTACCGGGGTCTCGCCGACACGCAGCTGTGTGTCGAATCGGTGCTGTCGGCCCCCGTGCGCCAGCGGTACCGGCTCATCGTCATCAACGATGCCAGTCCAGAGCCTGCCGTCACGCAATGGCTGCGCAACAAGGCTGCGCAGGAGC
The DNA here is from genome assembly GCF_039540375.1 of Acidovorax lacteus. Lineage (NCBI taxonomy): Bacteria > Pseudomonadati > Pseudomonadota > Betaproteobacteria > Burkholderiales > Comamonadaceae > Acidovorax > Acidovorax lacteus. Next base: position 57,926 of record NZ_BAABEX010000004.1, on the reverse strand, counting down.
CGCGCATCACGCTCCTGGAGAACGAGCAGAACCTCGGATTTGTAGGAACCGTCAACCGTGGCATGCGCTATGCCACCGCCCATGACGTAGTGCTGCTCAACAGCGACACCGAAGTGGCCAATGACTGGCTCGACCGATTGCGCAAGGCGGCCTACCGGCACGCAAGGGTCGGTACCGTCACTCCGTTCTCCAGCAACGCCACCATCTGCAGCTATCCGGTGTTCTGTGCGGCCAACCCTTTACCGCCCGGGCAGACGACGGCCAGCCTGGATGCGCTGTTCGCCCAGGCGAACCCCGATCAGGCCATCGACGTGCCCACCGGCGTCGGCTTCTGCATGTACATCCGCCGCGACTGCCTGGATGCCGTGGGATTCTTTGACGAAGAACACTTCGGCAAAGGCTATGGCGAAGAAAACGACTTCTGCCAGCGCGCACAAACGGCCGGCTGGCGCAACTTGCACGCACTGGACACGTATGTGCTGCACACTGGCGGGGTGAGCTTTGGCGAGAGCAAAAGCCCACGCGAGCAGGCCGCCATGGAGACACTGCGCAGACTGCACCCCGGCTACGAAGCGCAGGTGATGTCATTCGTCGCACAAGACCCCGCCCTGCCGGCCCGTCTGGCCGTGGAATGGCTTCTGGCCACAGAGCAAGGGCGGCTGCCTGTGGTGCTGGCGGTGAACCACGACCGGGGTGGCGGCACGCAACGCCACGTGCTCGAACTGGCGCAGACGCTGGCAGACCACGTGACGTTTCTGTCCCTGAAGCCCGCTGGCAGCCACCACGTGGTGTTGCAACTGGTAGAGCCTGACCGACGATCCAACTCCCCCGCGGCATCGCTGGCCGCGCTGTCAGACCGCTGGCGCGCCGTGTTTGACCTCAACACCGACCAGGACCGGCTGGTCCGCCTGCTGCAGACCCTGGGCGTGGTGCACGTGCACATTCACCACCTGGTGGGCCACCACGACTTTGCCTGGAACCTGCCCCAGCGGCTCGGCGTCGGGTATGACTTCACTGCCCACGACTTCTACAGCTTTTGCACCAACATCACGCTCACCGGCGCGCACAACCGCTATGAAGTGGATGTGCAGGGCGAATGTTGCGGCGGGGCGCATCCTCCGTCTCTGCCCGCAGTGGTAGAAAAAATCGAGGCATGGCGCATTCGCAATCGGGTGTTTCTGGAAGGCGCGCGCTACGTCCTCACGCCCAGTCTCGACACGGCCCAGCGCATGCTGCAGGCGTTTCCTACCGCCCGTGTGCGCTGTGCTCCGCACACCGATCTGGACGCTGGCGCTTGCCCTGCACCTCGCCCGTCTGGGCGACTTCCTCTGCGGCCGCTGCGGGTGGTGGTGATCGGGGCTCTGAGCATCATCAAAGGGGCCGAGGTGCTGGAAGCCACGGCGGCGCAGGCGCACCGTGCCGGCGTTCCAGTTGAATTTCATCTCATCGGCTTTGGGTATCGGCACCTGCAGACGCGCGGCTCTGCGCTCACTGTGCATGGCGAGTACGACGAGGCGGATCTTCCGGCCCTGCTGCAACGCATTGCGCCGGATGTGGCGTGGTTTCCCGCACTGTGGCCCGAGACCTACAGCTACACACTCAGCGCAGCCCTCCAGGAAGGGCTGCCCGTGGTTGTGCCCAACCTCGGTGCCTTTGTGGAACGTGTGGCAGGCCGCCCGTGGAGCTGGGTGCAGGCTTGGGACAGCACCCCGGCCCAGTGGGTGGAGTTATTTGCACATATTCGCCAGCAAATGAGTGAGCCGCTTGCGCAAGCGCCCACGGCCCCAGCATTGCCCAAAGCGCTACAGGACCTGGCCCAACGCATGGGCCCCTGGAGTTATGTGCGGGACTACGCAACGTTCGCGGCCAGCCCGGCGCATCAAGATGCGGCAGATGCTGCCCGCATGGCGGCGGGCATGGTGGCAGAGGCGCGGGCCACCACTCCGCACGAAGCGCCCCGTGGGCGGCTCTACCGCTGGGCGTTGCGGCTTCAGCGCAGCGCCCTGCTCGGGCCACTGGTGCGAGCTGTGCCACACCCGGTGCGCCACCGCATCAAGGGCCTGCTCAGCCGCTGAGGGCAGCATTGACAGGCGCCCGCGTTGTGGCGGTGGTCGTCACGTACCACCCGCGTTATGCGGCGCTGCAGGTGCTGCTGGATCGCCTTGCGCCCCAGGTGGCCCACACCGTGGTCATCGACAACACGCCCCCGGCCGAGCGCAGGCCACACCCATCTGCTCGGGGCAAAGAGGTCTTGATTGCGCAGCCTGACAACCTGGGCATTGGCGCAGCCCATAACGCGGGTATCGCACACGCCCGGGCGCTTGGCGCCACCCATGTGCTGCTCATGGACCAGGACAGCCTACCGCCTGAACACCTGGTGGCGCACTTGCTCGCGGCCCTAGACACTGCCGCGCAGCCTGGCATTACGGCGGCAGGCCCCGTGTGCCAAGACGTCAAAACAGGGCGCTCGACGCTGCTGATTCAGCGCTTCGGGCTCCGCATTCGGCGTGTGTGTGCCGACGGTTGGGTGGAACCGCTCCCAGTGGAATACCTGCCAGCGTCTGGCATGCTGATCCCGCTTGCCATGTGGGAGCGCGTAGGCCCCATGCGCGCGGAATACTTCATTGACCGGGTGGATGTGGAATGGTGCCTGCGCGCCCGCAAGCTGGGGTTTACCGTGCTGGCAGCGCCGTCGGCGGTGATGCAACATGATCTGGGCCAACGCGCCTTCCGCTGCCTTGGGCGCACCATGTACGTAGGCCGAGACTTTCGTGCGTACTTTCACGTGCGCAACTCGCTGGCCATGTCGCTTCGGGCCTGCATTCCGTGGGTGTGGCGGCTGGACCAATGGGTCAAGATCGTGCCGTACGCACTGCTGTATCTGCTGCAACCCGAGCATGGACGGCTGCGCATGGCGGGCCTGCTGTGCCGTGCGGTGTGGGACGGCGTGTGGGCGCACATGGGGCGTGGTGTGTTCACCAACCGCCCGTTGCGCTAGGTGGCATTGCTACTGGGCTGCTCTATCCCTGGCATGGCGGCCCCGCAGTGGCGCTAGCCCGGTTCTGTCTGCCGAAAAAACCGCGGCGCTTCACCCCAGAAGTGCCATGCGGCCGAATCTTGGCAAATAGCACGCTCCAGGTGCGCAAACACATCGCGCACGAGCACGCTGGCGTCTTCGTACACGCCCAGCGCGTGGATGTGCAGCGTGCGTTCACCCGTCGCGGCGTTGAAGCCCGTCAGGTACACGTACACCGGCACCTTCTGCTCCACCGCAAGCCGGTGCAAGGCACGGGGCACGGCCGCGGGCATGCTCAACACACGGATGGCTTCGGCGCTGGCCGCCTGGTCGGCGGGCACATCGATGGCGGCCAACACCTGCCCGCCTGCGCGCAGTGTTTTGATGGCCGGTCGCAGACTGCCCGTTACGTCCAGAGGGTCGCAGCGCAGTGCACGGCGCACTGTTGCGGTGCGCGCTTTGGCATACCAACCCAGCACGGCACGCCCCCGAAAGGGCTCGCCTTCGGTCGAAGCCACCAAGGCCCGTGGCTCCAGGCCTTGCGCCGCGGCATGGCGCAGGCCCCACATGCCAGCGCCCCAGTGAAACGTCAGCAGCAAAGCCGCCTGCCCAGGCTGCGGCCACTGGCCTTGCACACGCAGGTGGTCGCGCATCCACGCGTCGCCACGGCTGCGTGCGAGGTAATGGTCTGCGTGGTCCACCCAGCTTACCAACTGCCGCTGCGCGCGCCATGCTGCCCCAATGGCGTTGCGTTCGGCCGGTGTGGCGGGTAGCAAAGCATGGGCGGGCCGGGCCTCGAATTCTCGCCATGCGGCGTCGGCTGCGCTGCGGTACCAGGGCGTGTGCGGCAATACCTGGCGCATGAGCGCAAAAGCCCAGCGCCACGGCAGCACGGCCGCAATCGATGGCGCCAGCACCAGCTCGCACACGTCACGCAGTTCGGTGCGCCACCGCGATGCGGTCACGGTTCAACTCCACACATGCGGCAAGCGCACCAAGCCCGGCGTCTGCGTGGGGTACACAAACAAAAAATTCTGGCAGTGCTTCCATTCGTCGCACACCACAAGGCCTTTGTGGTCGAACAAATAGGCGCTCAGCACGTATTCGCCAGTGTGCAAGGGCAGATCGGGAAAGGTGAGCGTAATCTCCCACACCTGCTCGGCCTCGTTCCACCGCGGCCAGGTTTGTTCGACGTGCGACGCAATCGATGTAATGCCCACCCCATGCGCCTGCTCCAGCATGATGCCAACGCTCGGGGGTTCGCTCTCGGGGCTGCGGGCGCGCACCGTTACGGCCAAATCTTTCGACTGCAGTTGCGGGGGCGATGCGGCATCGAGGTGCGCCACCTGCACGCTCACGATATGCGCTGTGTCGCCACCGGCGGCCGGCGCAACTGGTAGGGGCTGCGAAGGCGCCGCCTCTTGCTCTGAAGCCACATCCTGCTGGCGCAGGCTGGCTTCGTAGGCGGCCAGCACCTTTTCGGTGTCGCCGAACGATCGCACCTGTCCTTTGTCGAGCCACAGCGCCACGTCGCACAACTGGCGCACGTGGTACAGGCTGTGTGAACAGAACAAGATGGTGCAGCCATTGCGGCGAAAGGCTTCAATCCGTTCGACGCATTTTTTCTGGAAGTTCTGGTCGCCCACGGCCAGGGCTTCGTCCACGATCAACAGCTCGGGCTGCACCGCCGTGACCAAGGCAAACGCCAGCCGCACCACCATACCCGACGAATAGGTTTTGACCGCGCGGTCGATGGCATGGCCCAGCTCGGCAAAGTCGATGATGCTGGCTTCGAGCCGCGCAATGGTGGCAGCGTCCAGCCCCATGAGGCTGCCCGCAAAACGCAGGTTGTCGCGGCCCGAAAAGTCGGGGTGAAAGCCCGCCCCCAGCTCCAGAATGGCCGTAACCCGCCCCTGGCACTGCACTGTGCCCTGCGTGGGCTGCAGCGTACCGGCCAGCAGCTTGAGCAGCGTGCTCTTGCCCGCCCCGTTGTTGCCCACCACGCCAAGGCATTGGCCCGGGCGCAAGGCAAAGCTCACGTCGCGCAGTGCCCAATGGCTGGTGTGCAGCGCTGCCCCCGTGAGCAACGCGCGCAGGCGCTGGCGCGGGTGGGCGTACAGCCGGTAGCCCTTGCTGACCTGCTGCACTTGCAGCACAGGGGCAGTGTGGGGGGCGCTGTGTGCTGCCATGGGGTTGGTGGCTGTCGTGGGCGCAGGCGTCATAGCCAATCCACCAGTTCGTCGCGGCTGCGGCGCCACACGGGGCGCCAGGCCAGCCAAGCCACGGCCAGCCAGGCCAGCATGCCGGCCCAGGCCGTGGCGCGGGGCCACTGGGCCTGCAGCAAAATGTCTTGATAGGCCAGCACCCAGCTCGTCATGGGGTTGAGCCATAGCACCCACCGCCACCCTTCGGGGAAGAGCGTGATCGGGAACAAAATGGGTGATACGAACACGCCCACCGAGAGCAAAAAGGCCACCACCTGCAGCGTATCGCGCAGCGCGGCGGCCAAAATGGCCAGCAGGTAGGCCAGCACAAACACGAATGCCATTTGCAGCGCCAGCACCAACGGCAAGGCCAGCATGGGCCAAGCAAAACCGTGCAGCGGCGCGTAGGCCACGGCCAGCAGCAACAGCAGCGGCGCATACACCACGGCAGCGCCCAGCACGGCGCGCAGCACCACCAGCACTGGCGGCAGCGCATTTTTTTGCAGCAGGTGCCCGGCATCCACCAAGCTGTGCATGCCGCGCGACAGGCCTTCGGCAAACGCCTGCCAGGGCAGCATGCCCACAATCAGGTAGGTGCCCACGGCGCGCGCAGGTGCGCCTTCGCCCAGGCGCATGGCAAACACCACGTCAAACACCAGGTAATAGGCCGCAATGGTCAACAGCGGCTGGGCATACAGCCACAGCAGCCCGCCGGCCGTGCCGGCATGGCGGGCCTGCACTTCACGCCAGACCATGGCGCGCAGCAGCGGGCGCAGGGCCCAGGCTGCGCGCAGTTCAGTCCACATGCAAACGCTTCAACCAGACTCAGTTCTTCTTCTGGCTGGCAATGAAGGCGTCCAGCGCTTCGGGGTTGGGCTTGGCCTTGGTCATGATCTGCTGGCCTGCCTTGACGCGCCCTTCTTGAAGGATGCGCTGAGTGACCTCCTCGTATAGCGTATCGCGCACTTCTTCGTAGGGTTTGACACCCCCCGGCTTGCGCTCCGTCACCTTGATGATGTGGTAGCCAAACTGACTTTCGACCACCTCGCTCAACTGCCCCGGTTGCAAGGCGAAGGCTGCGTCTTCAAACGGTTTGACCATGCGGCCCCGGCTGAACGAACCCAAGTCACCGCCCTTGGCTGCGCTCCCCGGGTCAGCTGAATGCTCCTTGGCCAAGGCTTCAAAGTCCTTGCCGTTCTTCAAATCTTGCAACAATGCTTTGGCTTTTTGTTCCGCCCCGTCGCCTTTGGCGATCAGGATGTGGCTGGCTCGAACCTCATCCGGAATGGCAAAGCGCTTCTCGCCTTCGGCGCGGTATACGTCACGCGCTCGCTGGTCCAGCACCATCGAGTTCGGGCGGTTCCGTTCGTCGAGCTGTAGCAGTTGGAGGTCTGAGAGCACACGATCACGGGCGATCTGCAAGGCGGCCTGGTTGGCGCCGCGGGTGTGAAGACCCGCCTTCTCTGCTTCTTGCGCCAGAACGCGACGCATCAACAGGTTAGACGCCAATTGCGCCAGGGCATCTGGTCGCTGCAACAAACTCGCACGCAATTCTGGGGGGGCCTTTGCCATCTCTGCCTCGAGATCGTGCGAGGTGATTTTTGCAGTACCCGTTTCAATGATGACGTTTGCACCTTGCGCATACACCTGTGAAACCATAGATAGCGCACCCAACACTGCGAGAACGGCCACTACAGCGCGTTTGTTCGCAACCAATCCCATTTTCAACAACACAGATGTGCTCCTTGATGTGCTAAACACTGTTGGCCATTAGATGAACGGATGAAGTTCAGCAGACCATGAAAAAAGGCGGGAGGTTCCCGCCTTTTTTCATGAACTCTCCCTTGCGGGAGAGTCTGTACGTTAGCCCAAATTAACGGGTGTAACGGTGGGGCCACACGGCGCCGAAGGCGCTGGACTTGGCGAATGCCGCACCCAGAACCGGCAGGCCACGGCTGCTCAGACCAGAAGTGCCGAGGCTCACCCAACCTTCGTTGGCGTTCACGTTCAGGTTTTGCAGGGCCACCGAAGCGGACAGCGAACCCGACGAGGTGTTGGTGCCGTTGTTGAAGGCCAGAACCGAAGTCTCGCCGCAGAAGCGAACGTTGTTCACGGTACCGGGGGAGATCACGAACTGGCTGGAAGTCGTGGTCTCTTCGCGATCCCACTGGTTCACACCAGCGGCGCCACTGTCAGCAGCCACACAGATCTGACCGTTCACCAGCGACGTGTTGGTAGCGTCGAAGTAATCGGCTGTCCAAGTCGTGTACACGCGGCTATCCGTGCTCAGCGGGCTGGTGAAACGGTAGTTCACAGCCACGTTGTAACGGCGGGTGGGCATGGAGAAGACCCAATCCGTCGTAGCGGCAATGCTCGTAGTCGTCAGGTACTCGTTGATCACCGACTTCGCTGCCAAAGCGGCGGTCAGCGCCTGCGCTTGAGCGCGGGGATCCGTGGTAGCAGCCAGGTACGGGGTCGACAGATCAGGCAGATCGTAGTACGACGCAGCGATGAACGGCGTTGCAGACGCCGGAGCAGCTGGCGCGCCACCAGTTGCCGGGTTCGTTGCCAGTCGGTTAGCGCTGCGCAGCAGCGGGTCTGCCGTCAGGCCATCCAGAGCGGTACCACCTGCATTGGGAACCAGGTCGTCAGATTGCGGGAAGAACACAATGTTCGCATTGACGTCAGTGGCTGCACCACCTGCCGCGCGAACGGCAACTGCAGCACCCGAGAACGTAGCCGTCTTCACCGTATCGATGATGGTCCAGTTGGCCATCAGACGACCGGTGGGGTAGTTCAGACCCTTGCCGCGAGCGGTGCGGGTCGTCGGCGCAGTGATGGTCACCGGGACCGGCAAGGCAGCGGCAGCAGCAATGTCGTAGTACTCAGAGTCGGTACGAAGGGTGTTCAGCGTCGCAGTCGTGCAGGGAGCCACGCCATTCACGTGCTTGATGGCCGTGAACAGCGGGTTCGTCGTGATCGGCGAAGCAGCAGCGAACTGGTCGGAGTTAGCAGCCGACGGAATGTCGGCCATCGTCAGAATTTCAATGTAACCTTCGCGGGTTTCATTGGCTTTCTGCGCGTCCGTCAGAGCGGGGTTCAGACGGCCTGTGGGGAACGAGTTACGCTGCGTTGCCACGAACGAGGGCAGCGTGCACGACTTGTCGGACGTTTCCAGTTGCGAACGGCCATCAGTACCCTGGCTGACCTTGGCTGCCCACACGTCACCAGGCGACAGGGCCAGCGTGAAGTCAAAAATATCGTCAGAGTTCGAGGCACCGCGGAAGCGGATCTTGACAAGCTTGCCGTTCGAAGTATCGGTGTTGGTGATATTCAGCAGCGTTGCGTTGGTGCCTTGCGTGGTGAAGTACGGCACGATCAGGATGTGACCCGTACCAGCCTCGTTGATGCTGAGAGCCGTAGCTTGGTTAGCAGCAGGAGCATGCACACCAGCGTTGGCCAGACCAGCGAAGCCGAGGCCACCAATCATGGCAGCAATGCTTGCAGAGAGAATACTTTTTCTCATTAAAGACTCCATTAAAAAAGTTGGTAAGCGCAACTACCAAGATTGATTACGCTCACAAATAGTAGCACAGGGATCTGGGCTTAGCCCCTGCAACCGGGGGGCAGGGCTGCATGCTGTAGACAAAACGCAACATCGTGCAACCCAACAAAAACACAAGTCTGTCGATGCGATGGATCTCCCTTCCGTAAGACCACAACAAAGGATTGTGAAGAGCGCTGTAGGTGGGCCGTTTGACGGGCCTCAAGCCCCATGCACAGCGGGCTCACCCCGGCCGTTCAAGGCTTCTCGTAATAGTACCAGCGCGCACCCTCTTTGAGCCACTGTTCGGTGACATGGGTGGAGATGGTATCGCCCGGGCGACGGCCCAGCGGGTTGAGCACCGTGATTTCGAGACGTAGTTCACACTTGTCGGCTTCGCATTCGCTGCGCACCACCTTGGCGCCCTTCCATTGCACACCACCGCCCTTGAAGGTGCCGCGGTATTCGGCCAGATCGTGCAGCTTGCGGTAGGCGGGCGTGAGCATGTCGTAGGCCTGCTGCCAGCGCCCGTCGATCAGGTGCGCCCAGCGCTGTTCTGCCAGGCGGGTGACGTGCTCTTCGGGGTTGGCGCTGGTGGTGGCGCAGCCGGCTGCGGCAGCCAAGACGGCTGCAGCCGCCAACCAGCGGACAGAACCGGACAAGGCCCGGTGGGTGGACTTCATTCGCGTTCCTCCAAACGATTCAGAAAAAAAACACCTGCATTGCCAAGGGCGCACGTGGCGCCCGTGGGGCACCCCAGAGGTGCTAGGCCGGGGTGCGCTGGGTGAGGGGTGTGGCACTAGGGCCGTATTGAGAGGCACGGCCCTGCGGCCTAGCCACAGACCCCGTGGGTGAGCCGCAGTTCCGTGGCACGCTGGCCCATGGGGGCCAACGCACTGGGTTGCAGTTGGTTCAAAACAGCGAGCCCTTGCGGGTCAAGCCCTTCATACGGTCGCGCAGTTCGTCGCTGACTTCGCGCAGGTCTTGGTCGGCCCGCACCACGCGCGGTAGCAGCACCACCAGCAGTTCGGTGCGGCGCACGTTGTTGCTTTGCGTGCCAAACAGCCCGCCAATGATGGGAATGGCCGACAGGCCGGGCACACCGCTGCCGCCGTTGGTGGCGTTGTCTTGAATCAGCCCGCCCAACACAATGCTCTCGCCCGAGCGCACGGCCACTTTGCTGTTGATCTGGCGCTGCAAAAAGGTGCGTTGACCGGTGGCGGAGTCGATGTCGCCCACGTCGGTCACCATCTGGCTCAGAGCCATGGTAACCATGTTGCCGGCCGTGACCGAAGGGGTCACCTGCAGGCTCACGCCCGTATCTTTGTACTGAATGCTCTCACTGGTGCCGCCCCCCGTGATGATGGTCGACGAGGCCTTGAAGGGCTGCTGGTTGCCCACGCTGATGGTAGCGGTGTGGTTGTCCAGCACCATCAGCGAGGGGCTGGAAATGACCTTGACCAGCGACTTGGTAGCCAGCGCATTGAGCACCGCGCGGATGTTGCCCGCGGGGTTGACCATGGTGTACGAAAAGCCCCGACCGGCAGAGCCCAGCACGCCCCCGGCCACATTGCTGATGGCGCCGCGGCCCGTCAGGTCACCCGGCGCGCCGCCGTTGAAGAGCCACTGCAAGCCGTATTCGAGGTCGTCGCGCAGCGTGACTTCGATGATGGAGGCTTCGATCAGCACCTGGGTGGGCGGCAAGTCGAGCCGCTTGAGGGCGGCCTCTACCTTGGCAAATTCGGCCCGGGTGCCGTAGAAGACGACCATATTGTTCAGTTCGTCGGCAATCATGCGCACGGCGTTAGGCCCCTGGCCCAGGGTGGTGGCCGTTACACCTGCTTGCGCGCCTTGCGGGGTGTTGCGCTGCGCTGTGGTACCAAAACCACTGGCACCGCCAAAACCGGCCCCAAAACCAGTGGTACCAGCCCCGCTGAGCCCGGCCGCACCCGCGCCAAACGCGGTGTTGCCCGTGCCGAAGCCACTGGCGCCAAACCCCGATGTGCCGAACGTGGAGGTGCCCAATGCCGGGGCCACGCCCGTGCTGGTGGGCGTGGTGCTGGTTTGGCCACTGCCAAACAAGCTGCCGATGACCGACGCCAGGTGCTTGGCCGAACCGTTTTGCACGGGGTACAAAAAGAGCTGGGGCTCGGCGCTGTTGCTGCTGGGTTTGTCGAGCCGTTCGATCCATGCCCGGGCTTCGTCCAGGTACGCGGCGCGGGGCGTGACCACCAAGATGCTGTTGAGCCGCTCGATGGGCAAGATGCGCAGCGCGCCCTGCAGGGGGTTGGCGTCCCCGCCTCCGCCTGCCGCAGCAGCGGGGCGGTTTTGCTGCTGTGCAGCATTGCTCGTGGTGGCGGCCGCCGCTCCGCTGGGTGCAGCTACCGCAGCGCCCACGCCACTGCCGGTCATCAACGACAAGGCCGCCTCGACTTCCTTGACCGTGGCGTGCTTCAGCGGAAACACGCCCACCGACATGCCTTTGAGCAGGTTGACGTCGAAGGTCGAGATCAAATCAAGCCAGCCTTCGGCCTGGGTGCGGGTACCGGCCAACACCAGCAGGTTACGCAGATTGTCCACCCGCACCAGCGAGTCTGCGCCCAGCATGGGCCGCAAAATGGTGGCCATTTCTGCCGCGCCAATGTATTGCAGGCGCACCACAATGGCCCCGCTGCCCGGTGGCAACGGGTTGCCTGGCACCGCCTGGCGAATGGCGGGCACGATGCCGCGGATGACTTCGGGCTTGCCAATGTGGTAGGTGCCCCGGGTGTCGCGCGCCATGACCAGGCCATTGGCCTGCAGCGCGGCCTCGAGCAGCAGCACCGCCTGGTCTGGCGACACATCGCCACCGGTTGAAAGCGTGACAGAGCCGGTGAGCTGCTGGTGCAGCACGTAGTCGGCCTTGACGATGTCTTTGAGCACCAGTACGGCAAACTCGGCAATCGGTGCCTCTTCAAACCGAAAGCCGGTGTTACCACCCTGCAGCGGAGCAAAAGGCTTGGGCGGGGCCACCACGGCGTCGTTGCCGCGAATGATGCGAGGCTCCTGCGCGGCGGCGTCAGTGGCGGTGTTGAGGTTGGTGCTGGCGCCGCTGGCGGTGGTGGCCTGGGCAGGCGCGCCAGCGGTTGCCGCAGCCGCCGCGGGGGACTGTTCTGGCGCCACGGCAGGCACGGGCGTCTGCGCGTGTGCTGCCTGCGCCAGCCCGCCAAGGGCATAAACCAGCGCAAGAGACAAGGCGGTGTGCTTGGTATTCAACATGCTCATTCTTTCACGGGCGGCAGACCCGCCTTGCGGAACAGTTCATTGCGCTGGCGCAGCCGTTCGCGGGCGGCTTCCATTTCTTGCGCCTGTATGGCGGCCCGATCTACCGGCACGCCCGCAGAGGCGGCCACCGGAGTGGTGGCAGGAGCGCCCGCCGCTGGCGCAGGACGCGGGCCATATTGGTGGGCCAGGTAGACGGTGCGGGATTCTTCGCCCCGCTTGAATGTGACTTGCCGGCCCTGCACGGCTTCGACCGTCCATTCGCCCACGGCTTCGCTCACGCGGACACGGCGGACTTTGTCGTTAAAGCGCGCCACGATGCCACTGAAGTCGGCCCCGGTGTACACGCCAAACAGCGTCAGGTTGGCCAGCGGGTCTGGCGGCGGTTCGGCGGGCTTGGCGCCCGGGGGCGGCGGCGGTGGCGGCGGACGGCGGTCGGCTGCAAACAACGGCCGATCCAGCACGGCCAAATACGCGGCGGTGCCAGCCGGTACACCGCCTTGCAAGGCCACCGGCAACTGCGGAACCGCAAAACCCGGGGCCAGCGGCGCTGGGGGCTCCCAGGCGAAACTGCGCAACGTGCCGGGCTGCTGCGGATCCAGCCACAACACGCCCAAGGCCCCCAGCAGGCCCAGCGCCGCGGCCAACAACCAATGCAATGCCTTCATGAGCGGCTCCGCAACACTGAAAACGTGAGCTGAGCCCCCAAGCGCACCGGAGACTGCGGCTTGACCGCGCCAATGGTCTGAATGGCCACGGTATCAACCCACACCGTGGGGCGCTGGGTTTCGAGCAGGGCCAAGGCATTTTGCAGGCCGACAATGTCGCCTTCGATGCGCAGGCTGATCCCAATCCGGTCAAACTGCTGCATTTCTTTGGGGGGCAGCACCTGGATGCTGCCCACGTCGAGCTTGCTGTCGGCAAACAGCGTGCGAATACGCTGCTGTGCGTCGTTGCCCGCCTGCACGGCGTCTTGGTTGGCAGGGTAAGCGTGCTGCGCAAGCAAGGCTCGCGTGCTGGCCTCTACCTGCTGCAGTTTGTCTTTGCTGTCGATCAGCCCCAGCATGCGGGCGTAGCGCGGCTCCAGCTGGGCGAGTTTGTCGGTTGCCCATTGGTGCTTGTTCCAGAGCCACAGCCCGCCTGCCACCAAAGGCAGCACAGCAGCCAGCACGATAAGCAGCTGCGCGACCAGCACCCGGGGGGGTACACCGCGCAAAAAGGAAGAAGAGGAAGCGGTCATGGCTTGGCGCTAGGAGCCTGGGGAGTTGAGGCTGCCGAGGCAGGCGTAGCAGCAGCAGAAGCGGCATTCTGAGGCGCTGAAACCGGGGACGACGCAGGCACCGCACCGGCAGGCGCCGCCCCCGAAGCCGCCGCCTGCGGCGCAGATGCTGCGGCGGCGGGCGCCGATGCAGCAGGCGCTGGCATAGGAGCCGGGGCTTGCGCCTGCGTGGTAGCCGGTGCAAACACCGCCGTATCGACCACAAATTCGATGGTGAAGCTTTCTTTGACGGCACCCAAAGGCTTGACGGCTGGGCTGGGTGCCCTGACTTCTTTGAAGCCAGGCAGATTGCCCAACTGCTGCATGAGCGCAGCGGCGTTGGGCGCCTGCCCCGTGATGCTGACCTTGGGAGTGCGCGCGGGTGCGTCGCTGTGCGTGAGCTGAAACGTCTGCAGGGTGGTGTCGTCGGGCAAGGCTCGTGTCACGGCATCGAGCACTTGCAACACGGACACCGGAGCGCCCATGCTCTCGACCAGGTTTTGCAGCTGCCCTTCTGCTTTGACGAAGGCTTCACGCTGCTGCAAGAGCGGCTGCGCTTGCGCCTGCACCTGCTCAAAGCGGCCCGCAGCGTCGATGGCGCGCAGGCGCAGTTGGGCCGTAGGGGTCACGGCCAGGGCCCCCAAACAGGCCAGGACGAGCACCAGAATGCCTATGTTGACGCGCGCCCCCACAGCCTGCGCGCGTTGCCGCGCAGACTCGCCGAAACCGGCCAACGATTCGTAGGCACCATCTCCCCGGGGAATCCAGATTTCAGGCCAGGCGTCAGGCGTCCCCAAGCGCGAAGCGACGGCGGGGCGCACGCGGTCCCAGTGGGCCTGTACCAATGCGCGCGAAGTGATCGCCATCTGCCAGGCAGGCTGCGAAGCGTCTGCCGTGTTTTGGGCGCCCCCGCGCTGCCAGACGCACCACACCGTGTCAGTGGCAGGAAACGGACTCAGGCGCTGGGCCTCCAGGGCCAGGGCTGCGTCACGATCGGCTGCGGGCAATTGCGGCAAGCGCACCTGGTGGCGCAGCACAATGTCTTCGGGAAGTTCCACCGCCACAAAGGGGGCCTTGCCAGCGCTGTGGGTGCGCGGCAAAGGACGCAAGCCCTGGCACGCCACGGTGGTGCCGTCTGGCCGAAGGCAATCGATCCGTGCGGCAGGACGCAACCAAGCGACCAGGGGCCAACGTGCCATGCCTTGCCACGCCTGCTGAAAATCCTGGCCAAGGCCAGAGAGGTCAAGGCCGAAGAGTCGCGCTTCGTGCCGGATCATTGTCATGGATGAATGGTGCCTTCAGCGGATGGGTGGGCGGTGCAGCCGCTGGTACTGCTCGATGACCTGCCACGGCAAACCGTTGCGACCGGCTGCGGCCAAGCTCACGATCCAGACCCTGTGCAGTTCCGCATCACTGTCGACGGGAACCCGCGCCGTCAGCATGTAGGCCCTTGAGGGGGTATTGCCGACAAAAGCGGGGTTGAGGCGGGTGGTATCGGTGGTCTGGCCCGCCGTAGCGCGGGTCTGCACGATCTGCTGGACTGCTGCGGCGTCGCCCTGGGCGAGTGCCAGCAGCACTTCGGGCGGTGCCGCCAGCGCATTGACCAAGCCAGCGCCGGAAAGTGCCGTCGAGACCAGCGGGCGGATACTAACATAGAGGTCAAACGGGAAGCCGGGCAGTTGGAGCAGGTCCTCGGGTGCGTCCAGCCCCACCGCTCGGCCCTGCGCATCGGGCCGTTTGCGGTAGGCCTCCAGGGCTACGGCCAGTGCTTCTGCAGCGCTTGGTGGCACCCCACCTGCATGCTGGAACAATGCAGCCAACAGCGGGACAGGAGCGTGGTTTAGGTCGACAAGGCCGTTGAGGGGCTGCACCTGTACGGCCACGGTCTGCCCAGCCCAGGCGACCTCGACATCCCGCGTGGCGGCCGGCTTCTCAGGCGCCACCACCAGATCGCGCAGCACAAGGCGCACGGCGGCATCTGCCGTGGCCAGCGACTGTACCGAGGCGTGCTGGCGGGCGGTATGGCGAATTTCCTGCCGTGCCGTGTTGACCAGGCCCGAGGCGGCAATGGAGAGCGCCGCCACGATCCACAACACGGCAATGAGCGCCAGCCCGCGGGCATGCGCAGGTGACAACACGCGCCTCCTCATCGAGAGCCCCCGATCGTAAAACCGTCGCCTGTATTACTGCCCTGCGACATGCCGTACACCGGAATCAACAGGTCGGGCCAGGGGCCGTGGGCGTCGGTGATGCGCAGTCGCAGACGTTCGGGCAGGTGGCCGCGGGGCGGCCACCCCTCTACCCAGCCCTGGGGCCAGTTGGCTGGGGAAACACCCGCGGGAGGCTGGCCCTCTGCAAACACCTGCAACACGGCCTCGGTGGGCACGAGCACACGCGCGTCGGCCTGGGTCAGATCGGGCGGAGCGGGCTGGGCTGGATCCCAGGGCGCAAAGCGCAGCACGAGTGCGTCACCAGCGGGGCCTGGCTCCACCTGGAGACGGAACCAGGTGCGCCCACCCACACCGGGGCGCGCGGGCAAGATGCCCACCCATTCGATGGCCTGCGGCAGGGCCTGGAACGGAACGGCAAACCCACCTTCGACCGCGGGGGCCGCCACACGGCGCGCCGACACCCGGCCCAACACCTGGCGCAGCAAGTCGGCAGCCACCCGCTGATCGTCCGTTCGGGCGGCACGTTCGTCCACCCGAGATTCGGTCTGGGCCATGGTGCGAAAGGCCGATGCCAGTGCGAGCATCAGTACCGACAGCAGGCTGACGGCCACCAGCACCTCGACCAGCGTGAACCCACGCTCTGGACGGCACGTCATTGCACGGACTCCCCGGGCCGGGGCTTGCGCTCGGGCAGCACCGTGGCCAGCCGCAGTTCGCGCATGCGGCCCGATTCGTCCCAGCGCAGCTGTAACTCTACCCCGTGCAATCCCACCGCTTGCGGGTTGGTGGCGCCAGTGCCAGATGATGGGGGAGGCGCCAGCGGCGTACTACGCACATCCCAGCGGATGCCGGCGGTGTCGCCGCTTTCGTTCCAGCCCTCGGGCCCCACGGATTCACGGGTCAGCAACAGCGATTCGGCCCATTGCAATGCACGCTGTTGCTGCCCCATGTCGGCCACGTTGCGGGCACTGGAGCCCATGCTGCGGTAGAGCAGGCCCAAGGCCATGGCCATGATCGAGAAGGCCACCAGTAGTTCGAGCAGCGACAGCCCACGCTGGCGCCCTCCCCTGCCCCGCACCCCCGAGCGGTGTACCACGCTCATGGGCGAAGGGGCTCCCATTCAACGCGCCCGGTGAGCCAATCGACCCGCACACGCGTGCCGTCGCCCGAAGGGCGAACGATGTCAAGGCTACCCCCGGTGGCGCCGCCTTGCGGCAGGAACACAATAGACGCCACTTGGTCGGCAGACAGCAGTTCGCGGCCGACCACGGCACGGACTTCAAGTGGTTCGGGCACAGGATGCACCGTGCGTCCGACCACAGCAAAGCGGCGTGCAGCAAGGTCCATCTCGAAGCGTACGAGTCGGCCTTCGGCTCGGGCGGCCTCGCGTGCCGATCGCAATTCGGTGATCACGGTGCGCAGCGTGTTGCGGTAGGCCGTGCCTTCGCGCAATTTGTCGTAGGCCAGCGGCACCAAAGCCACCAACAACGCGCCAATGGCAAACACTACCAGCAGCTCCACCAGGGTGAAGCCCCGCAGATGCTGTGCCGGCGCCGCCCGCCACGGGCGCACGCTCACCATTGCAATCACCGGGTGGTCACGCGCTCAATGGGCGTTGCGGATGTCGGCGTTTTCGCCGTCGCCGCCCGATGCACCATCGGCACCCAGCGAAAGGATTTCGACATTGCCGCCCTGGGCGGTGTATTTGTAGGGCTTGCCCCAGGGGTCGTTGGGAACGCCACCCTTGATGTAAGGGCCATTCCAGCCGTTGGCACTACCCGGCTTGGCAACCAGCGCCTGCAGACCTTCTTCGGTGCTGGGAAAGCGACCGACGTCGAGCTTGAACAGTTCAAGCGATTTTTCAAGGTCTGCAATCTGAACGGCGGCGGTCTTGCTTTTGGCGCCGCCCAACTGGCCCAGCACACGCGGACCGACCAACCCGGCCAGCAGCGTGAGGATGGCGAGCACGACGAGCAGTTCGATCAGCGTGAAGCCGCGAGCGCGGCGACGGGAGGGCTGAGGCTTGGCAATCAGGAGGGACATGGAATTTCCTTGCAGTCGGTCTGGCGGGCAACCGGTCAGGACGCGAGGTCGTTGACGGAGAGGATGCCCAACAAGATGGAAACAATGATGGCTGCGATCAGCAGCCCCAGCACCAGGATGAGCAAGGGCTCAAGCATGGTGAGCGCGCGCTTGATGCCGGTCTCGACATTGCGGTTGTAGATGTGGGCCAGCTCCAGCAGCATGGGGCCGATGCGGCCGGTTTCTTCACCCACTCGGATCAGGTTGACGGCCAATGGTTCAAAAATACCTGTGACAGAGAGTGCATCGACCAACTTGGTCCCGTCCTTGACCTGGGCTGGCACGCCCGCCAGCGCTGTGCGCAGATTGACATTGCCCACGGTTTCAGTGGCGATGTTCAGCGCGGCAATCAGCGGCACACCGTTGCCCAGCAGGGTGCCAAGGGACCGGGCGAACAAGGTCAAATCGTATTGGTGCAGTAGCGGACCGAGGACCGGCAATTGCAGGGCACGGCGCTGCAGGGCCGCCCGACCACGCGGAGAACGCGCCCAACGACGCATCAGCCAGAATACGGCCGCGGCACCCACCGCCAGTGCCCAGCCATACTGGGTAAAGACCTGGCCCAGCACCATCACGAAGCGCGTGGGTGCGGGCAGTGCATCGCCCATGTCCTTGAACAGGGTTTCAAACTGCGGGACCACAAATCCCAGCATGGCCGCCAGCGACAGAATGGCCACCCCCAGCAGGATGGCGGGATAGATGGCGGCAGAGATCACGCTCTCTCGCAGCGCGCGCAGGCGCTCAATGTGTTCCACCAGTCGCTCGAAGACCGAGGCGAGCTGGCCACTGGCCTCGCCGGAGCGGACCATGTTGATATAGAAATCGCCAAACAGCTCACGGTGGCGCCCAAGCGCCCGGCTCAGCGGCGCACCGCCTTTGACGTCTTCAAGCACCTGGGTGACGATGGCCATCATGCGTGGCTTGTGCGTCATGCCGACCAGCAGACGCAGTGCGGTGTCCAGCGCGAGCCCCGCCTTGAGCATGATGGACAGCTCGCTGGTGAGCGCTAGGACGTCGGCAGCATTGGGCTCGGTATCGTCGCGGCCACGCAACCCGCGCCGGCGGGACGGCATGGCCGTTGCAGGCAACGCAGCCGCCGCCGCAACGGGCGCCGCCCCCTCGCGCTCGCGCACCCAAATGGGCGTGAGGCCCTGTGCCTTGAGCTGGCGCAGTATCTGAGCCTGGGCCGGCGCTTCGGTTGCACCGTCCACCACCGAGCCATCGGCCCGGGCGGCTTTCCAGACGAAATCAGGCATCCGACTGATCCTCGGTCACGCGCAGGACCTCGTCGAGGCTGGTCTCTCCAGCAGCCACCTTGCGCAGACCGTCTTCGTAGAGGCTGAGCATGCCGCCAGCCTGCGCGAGCTGGTGCAGGCGGGAAGCATCGGCACCTTCCAGAATGGCGCGGCGCAAGGCGTCGTCGAGCGTAAGCAACTCGTGGACCCCTGTACGCCCGCTGTAGCCCGAACCCCGGCAGTGGTCGCAACCCACGGCACGGTACAGCGGCGCCCCTGGGGCCATGAAGCGCGCGAGGCCTGAGGTCTGCAGCAGACCAGGCTCCGGCTGATACGGCTCACGACACTGCGCGCACAAGCGCCGCACCAGGCGCTGCGAAAGCACACCGTTCACCGAAGAGGTGATGAGGTAGCGCTCAACACCCATGTCGGTCAGTCGCACCACAGCACCAGCGGCGGTATTGGTGTGCAGCGTGGAAAGCACGAGGTGGCCCGTGAGGGCCGACTGCACGGCGATCTGCGCGGTCTCGGTGTCGCGCATTTCACCGATCATGATGATGTCGGGATCCTGCCGCAGAATGGAACGCAAAGCGCGCGCAAAGCTCAGTCCGATCTGGGCATGCACCTGGATCTGGTTGATGCCTTCGAGCTGGTATTCGACCGGTTCCTCGACCGTGATGATCTTGTGCGCGTCGGCGTCGATCTTGGAAAGCGCCGCGTAAAGCGTGGTGGTTTTTCCCGAACCCGTCGGGCCAGTGACCAGCAAAATGCCATGCGGACGCGCTAGCAAGGCATTGAAACGTTCCAGCGTATCAGGGGCAAAGCCCATGTCTTCGAGGCTGAAGCGCACGCTGGAACGGTCCAGCACCCGCATGACCACGCTTTCGCCGTGCACGGTGGGCACGGTCGAGACGCGCAGGTCCAACTCCCGTCCCTTGACGCGCGTCTTGATGCGTCCGTCTTGCGGCAGGCGGCGCTCGGCGATGTCGAGGTGCGCCATGAGCTTGACGCGGGAGTTGACGGCGGCACTGTGTCGAGGCGGAATGACTTCGGCCGTGGAGATAACGCCATCGACCCGATAGCGGACGTGCAGGCCATCGTCGAAGGGCTCGAGGTGGATGTCCGAGGCACGCAAGTCGGTAACCCGACCAATGATGGCACTGACCATGCGGATCACGGGCGCTTCGCTGGCGAGGTCTTTGAGATGCTCCACAAAGTCGCTGCCATCGCCCTCCCCGCCCCAATCGTCGCCCTCCTCCTCCACAGCCTCTGCTGGGGTGGTGAGGGCTTTCTCAATGTCCGATTCGAGCGCGATGCAGGGGCGCACCGGCATGCCCGCTGACAGGCGCAGCGCCTTGAGAACGAAAGCATCCTGCGGGTGGGCCATGGCCACGGCGAGGCCCGTGTCGTCCACCCGCAGAGGGCAGATGGCATGGGCGCGCAAGAATTCGGGCAGCAGACCTGGCACTTCGGGCACCACCGCGGGCAACTGGTCGGCTGTGACCCAAGGCACATCGAGTTGCCGCGCCAGTGCCTGTACGACATCGACTTCGGAAACGAGCCCAAGGCGGGACAGCACCTGGCCCAGCAGCCCTCCCATCTCCTGCTGGGCAGACAGGGCTCGATCAAGGTCACGCGGCGAAAGTTTGCCCAGCGACACCAATATTTCGCCAAGCCGCGGTCGGCCCGAGGCATCAGAAACAGGAGAGATCAGGATTTCGGTCTGTGACATAACAGGCCTCGCGTAGCGGGCCGGGAACAACCCATCATCTTACCGGGCCCCGACCGGCGCGCCGCGGCGCAAGGCACGGAACTGACGGTAAGCATCAGAGCGCCACAGCCGCCACAGGCTCTGCAGGTGCCAGCGCAGATGATCAAGCCTGCGGTGGCTGGCGCGCTGGCCAGCATGAATGACCAGGGCTCCGGGGACTGCCTGCAGCGCATAGCCGCGCAGTTGCAGACGCAGGCACAGGTCCACGTCTTCGCAGTACATGAAGTAGCGCTCATCGAATCCGCCCACGGCACGGTACGCAGCGGACGACAGCACCAGGAAGGCGGCGTTGACCCAATCGATACGCGCAGGCACCGCAGACGCCGCGGCCCGGGGGCCCACATAGCGGCGCAGCAGCGCCTGGGGCGTGGGCAGGGCGCGCTCGGCGTCCTGCGGCTGGCCGCAAGCCGACACCTGGCGTACGTACCAGGCTGCCGCCGCAGGTTCGGCTGCGCGCAGGCTGTTCCCGATGCCCCCCCAAGGATCGGCGAGCCAGCGCACATCGGGGTTGAGCACGACAAACCAGTCGGCGGGGTCGGGCTGCGCCTGCTCGCAGGCGAACGCAGCATTGTGGTTGGCTCCAAAGCCCTGGGGCACCTTGTTGTGCCGGTGGCGTAGCACCTGCGCAGCCTGCAGGGCACCCGCATGCCAGGCCTGCGTCACCCGGGCTGCGGAGGCCAGGTCAGCAGACTCGGCAGGGTGGTTCCAGGTGACCCAGATGCGATGGGGCGGCAGGCTGGAGGACGCAAGCGCTGCCACAAGGGCCGATACGTCGTGGGCATGCCCATGGCTGACGATAGACACGGCAACGCGCGGCAGCGCGCCACGATCAGGCAAAGAGATCCTCCGGGCCAACAGCCGAGAGTAGCGGCGCCGCCGCATCCTTGCCCGACAGCTGCGGCGCTCCGTCAAAAGGCCATTCAATGCCGATGTGAGGATCGTCCCAGCGCACCGCGCGCTCATGGGCAGGGGCGTAGTAGTCGGTGGTCTTGTAGAGAAAGTCGGCTGACTCGCTGAGCACCACAAAGCCGTGGGCAAAGCCCGGCGGGACCCAGAGCTGGTGCTGGTTGTCCTCGCTCAACTCGGCCCCCACCCAGCGGCCAAAGGTGGGGGATGAGCGGCGCATGTCCACGGCCACATCAAACACCCGGCCACGGGCGACGCGCACCAGCTTGCCCTGTGCCTGACGGATCTGGTAGTGCAGCCCGCGCAGCACCCCGCGGGCGCTGCGGCTGTGGTTGTCCTGCACGAACTGGTACTGGGTGCCCGTGGCCTCGTCAAAGGCTTTCTGGTTGAAGCTTTCGAAGAAGAATCCGCGGCTGTCACCGAACACCTTGGGTTCGATCAGCACCACATCGGGGATGGCGAGGCGCGTTGCCTTCATCAATAGACCTTTTCTTTGAGCAAGCGCTGTAGGTACTGGCCGTAGCCATTCTTGGCCAGGGGGGCTGCCAGCTTCTCAAGCTGCGCGGCGTCGATCCAGCCGTTGCGCCAGGCGATTTCTTCGGGGCAGGCGATCTTCAGGCCCTGGCGGTGTTCCAGGGTGGCGATGAATTGTCCGGCCTCGAGCAAGCTTTCGTGCGTGCCGGTATCGAGCCACGCATAGCCCCGGCCCATGATCTCCACGCTCAGTTGCCCCTGCTCCAGGTACAGGCGGTTCAGGTCGGTGATTTCCAGTTCGCCCCGGGCAGACGGCTTGAGGCGCTTGGCCAGTTCGACCACCTGGGCGTCATAGAAATACAGGCCGGTGACCGCGTAGCTGGAGCGTGGCTGCGCCGGCTTTTCTTCGATGCTGAGCACCCGGCCGGTTGCATCGAACTCCGCCACGCCGTAGCGCTCGGGATCGTTCACATGGTAGGCGAACACGCTGGCGCCTTCCGTGCGGGACATGGCGTGGCCCAGCAGCTCATGAAAATCGTGGCCGTAGAAGATGTTGTCGCCCAACACCAAGGCACTGGGGCTGCCCGCCAGGAAGGCCTCGCCAATCAAGAACGCCTGGGCCAAGCCGTCGGGGCTGGGCTGCACGGCGTACTGCAGGTTCAACCCCCATTGATGGCCATTGCCCAGCAGCTGTTCAAAGCGCGGGGTGTCTTGCGGGGTGCTGATGATGAGGATGTCGCGGATGCCTGCCAGCATGAGCGTACTCAGCGGGTAGTACACCATGGGCTTGTCGTACACCGGCAGCAGTTGTTTGCTGATGGCCAGCGTAGCGGGGTGCAGACGGGTGCCGGAGCCTCCGGCCAGGATGATGCCTTTGCGTGCGGTCATAGGGTCTCTTGCAGCATGCGGGCCACGCCCTCCTCCCAGCGCGGCAAGCGCAGGCCGAACGTGGACTGGAGCTTGTCGGTGGACAGGCGCGAGTTGTGTGGCCGTACGGCGGGCGTGGGGAAGGCGCTGGTGGGCACCGGTGCCACTTCGGACACCTTCCAGGGCAGGTCGGGCCGCAGGGCCCGTGCCTGCTCGATCACGAAGCGTGCGTAGCGGTTCCAGGTGGTCTCACCCTGCGCCACCAGGTGATAGAGGCCGCCGTCCTGCGGGCTGCGCAGCAGGTGGCGCACGGCGTGCGCCGTGACATCGGCCAGCAGTTCGGCACCCGTGGGGGCGCCCCACTGGTCGTCGATGACGGTCAGGCGCTCGCGCTCCTGGGCCAGGCGCAGCATGGTCTTGGCAAAGTTGCCGCCGCGGGCCGCATACACCCAGCTGGTGCGCAGGATCAGGTGCTGGCAGCCCGACGCCTGGATCGCACACTCGCCCTCCAGCTTGGTGCGGCCGTACACCGACAGCGGGGCCGGTGTGTCGCCCTCCCGCCACGGACGTTCACCACCGCCGTCAAACACATAGTCGGTGCTGTAGTGCACCAGCCAGGCACCGCTGCGGGCGGCGGCTTCCGCCAGCACCCCTGGTGCGGTGGCATTGATCGTGCGGGCCAGATCGGGCTCGCTTTCGGCCTTGTCCACCGCGGTGTGGGCAGCGGCGTTGACGATGACCTGCGGCGCCAGCGCCCGAACAGACGCGGCAAGCTCATCGGGACGCGTGAAATCACCGCAGAAGTCGGTGCTGTCGTGGTCCAGCGCCGTGACCTCGCCCAGCGGAGCAAGGCTCCGCTGAAGCTCCCACCCCACCTGCCCGCCCTTGCCGAGCAGCAGGATGCGCAGCGGCGCGCCGCTCATGCTGCCGCCCCAGCCTCGGCGTATTGGGTTTGCACCCACTGACGGTAGGCACCGGTCTGTACCTGGGCCACCCAGTCTGCGTTGTCCAGGTACCAACGCACCGTTTTGCGGATGCCGGTTTCGAAGGTCTCGGCAGGCTTCCAGCCCAGTTCACGCTCGATCTTGCGGGCGTCAATCGCATAGCGGCGGTCGTGCCCTGGCCGGTCTTTCACGTAGGTGATCTGGGCGCGGTAGCTCTGCCCGTCGCTGCGGGGGCAGAGTTCATCGAGCAGCATACAGATGGTGTGGACGATCTCGATGTTGGGCTTTTCGTTCCAGCCGCCCACGTTGTAGGTCTCGCCCAATTGCCCAGCCTCCAGCACACGGCAGATGGCGCTGCAGTGGTCGCGCACGTAGAGCCAGTCGCGGATCTGCTGACCGTCGCCATACACCGGCAGTGGCTTGCCTGCGAGCGCGTTCACGATCATCAGCGGAATCAGCTTCTCGGGAAAGTGATAAGGCCCGTAGTTGTTGCTGCAGTTGGTGGTAAGCACCGGCAGCCCGAAGGTGTGGTGCCAGGCACGCACCAAGTGGTCCGACGCCGCCTTGCTCGCGCTGTAGGGGCTGTTGGGCTCGTAGCGGTGCTGCTCAGTAAACGCGGGCGCGGCGGCCTCGAGCGAGCCATACACCTCGTCTGTGGACACATGCAGCAAGCGGAACGCTGCGCGCGCCGCATCATCCAAGCCGACCCAGTAGCCGCGCACTGACTCGAGCAGGCGGAAGGTGCCGACCACATTGGTCTGAATGAAGTCCTCAGGGCCGTGGATGGAACGGTCCACATGCGATTCGGCCGCAAAGTTGACCACCGCACGGGGCCGGTGCTGCGCGAGCAACTGCCCCACCAGCGCGGCATCGCCGATGTCGCCCTGCACAAAGATGTGCCGAGCATCGCCCCGCAGGCTGACCAGGTTGTGCAAGTTGCCTGCGTAGGTGAGCTTGTCGAGATTGACGACCGGCTCGTCGTGATGGGCCAGCCAGTCGAGCACGAAGTTGGCGCCGATGAAGCCTGCGCCGCCAGTGACCAGAATCATGGGAAAAGACGGTGGGGTGCGCCTTGCGGCGAAGCGCGGATTATCCCACCCTGGCCATGCGCGCCGCCGCCCGCCCACCGGGCGGCGGACGCATGTCTCAGAAGTGGATGCCGCGCATCATCTGCTGCATGGCCAAGGCCTCGGCCGACAGCTGCGGCTTGGCCTCTTTGCCACCCTGGGCCGCCACGGAGTCCGGGAACATGCGGAAGCTGGTGTTCATCACGATCTGCGCGACGCGCGGCACCAACGCGTGCAGCACCTGGCCCGTGATGCCCAGGCGCGTGGCGATGCGCACCGGCTTGAAGATGCAGGCCTGGGCGATCAGGTCGGCGGCTTCCTCGGGGCTGAGCGTAGGCACGTTGTTGTAGATCTTGGTGGGCGCAATCATGGGCGTGCGCACCAGGGGCATGTTGATGGTGGTGAAGGTGATGCCCTGGTCGGCGAACTCGCTCGAGGCGCAGCGCGTCCAGGCGTCCAGCGCGGCCTTGCTGGCCACGTAGGCCGAAAAGCGCGGCGCGTTGGTGAGCACACCGATGGAGCTGATGTTGACCACATGGCCCTTGCGCTTGCCCACCATGCCTGGCAGCAGGCCCATGGTCACACGCAGGCAGCCAAAGTAGTTGAGCTGCATGGTGCGCTCGAAGTCGTGGAAGCGGTCATAGCTCGACTCGATGGCACGGCGAATGGATCGCCCGGCGTTGTTGATGAGGAAGTCCACGCCACCGTGGTTGTCGATCAACAGCTTCACGAAGCGGTCGCAGTCGGCCATGTCGGCAATGTCTGCGGCGTAGGCCACAAAGCTGTAGCCCTTGGCCTTGGCCTCGGCACAGGCCTCGTCCAGCTTGTCCTGGTCGCGGCCACAGATGATGGTGGTGGCGCCCGCCTCGGCAAACTTGTGCGCCGCCGCCAGGCCGATGCCCGACGAACCGCCGGTGACCAGCACCACCTTGCCCGCCACGGTGCCCTTGAGCGAGCGGTCGATGAACAGCTCGGGGTCGAGGTTGCGCTCCCAGTAGTCCCACAGCCGCCATGCGTAGTCGCGCAGGTTGGGGCAGCTCACGCCCGAGCCCTTGAGCGCCGCCAGCGTCTCGCGGCAGTCAAAGCGCGTGGGGTAGTTCACGAAGGTGAGCATGTCCTCGGGCAGGCCCAGGTCCTTCATGATCGCGTTGCGCACGCGGCGCACCGGTGCCAGCGCCATCAGGCTCTTCTTCACACCCTTGGGAATGAAGCCCAGCAGCGCGGCATTGACGAACAGGTTCATGCGCGGCGCATGCGCGGCGCGGCTGAAAATGTCGAGCACATCGCCCACGCGGTAGCCCACGGGGTCTACCAGGTGGTAGCACTTGCGGTCGATGGCCTGCTGGTGGCTGATGACGGCCAGCGCGTTGACCACGAAATCGACAGGCACGATGTTCACACGCCCGCCTTCGAGCCCCACCGAGGGCATCCAGGGCGGCAGCAGCTGGCGCAGACGCTGGATGAGCTTGAAGAAGTAGTACGGGCCGTCGATCTTGTCCATCTCACCCGTGGTGCTGTCGCCCACCACCATGGCCGGGCGGTACACCGTCCAGGGCACCTTGCAGTCTTCGCGCACGATGCGCTCGCTCTCGTGCTTGGTGCGGAAGTACGGATGGTCCAGGCCCTCGGCCTCGTCGAACATGTCTTCGCGGAACACGCCTTCATACAGCCCAGCGGCCGCGATGGACGACACATGGTGCAGGCGACCTGCGTCGATGGCCTTGGCCAGGTCGATGGTGTTGCGCGTGCCGTCGATGTTGACTGCGATCTGCGACTCTTCGTCGGCCGACAGGTCGTAAATGGCCGCCAGATGGTAGAAGTGGTCCACCTGCCCTTTGAGCTTCTTGATGTCTTCGGCCGACACGCCGAGCTTCTTGGCCTTCAGGTCACCGTACACCGGTACCGCGCGGCTCGGCCCCACACCCCAGTAGGCGCGCAGATCGGCCACCTTGTCTGCGCTTTCCTTGCGCAGCAGAAAATGCACGACCGTCCCTTTGCGCTCGAGCAGCTTCTTGACCAGCCGCTTGCCGATAAACCCTGTTGCACCCGTCACGAAATACTGCATAGCCACTCCTGTGAGAACAGGCCATTCTTGCGCATGCGCGAAAGCCACCGATTCAGCAAAAACCCGCGGCGCGGGCCGCGGCCTGTAGACAGGTGGCTCTACGTTTTTAGGATCGCACGCCTACACCTGCAGGGGCTCGCGGCGTACAGTGCGTGCATGCGCCGGGGGCACCACCGCACCGGCTTACCCGTTCACCCATACCGGAGGTCCCCATGGTCAAGAAACTGCAGAAACTCAGCAACGACAAGAAGAAGGGCAGCAACTCGCAGCTGTCGAACACCGTCAAGGATTCGGCCCAGCAGATCTGGCTGGCGGGGTTGGGCGCCTTTGCCAAGGCGCAGGTCGAAGGTGGCAAGGTGTTTGAAGCACTGGTCAAGGAAGGCCTGACGCTGCAACGCAAGACCCAGGCCGTGGCCGAAGAAAAGATCTCCGAAGCCACGAGCCGCGTGAGCACCATGGCCAACGACATCGGCTCGCGCGCCGCCGGCCAGTGGGACAAGCTGGAAACCATTTTTGAAGACCGCGTGGCCAAGGCCTTGGCCAAGCTGGGTGTGCCCTCGGCACGTGACCTCGAAGCCCTGAGCGCCCGTGTGGACGCGCTGGCCAAGAGCGTGGGCAAGGCAGCCCCCAAGGCAGAAGCCAAGCCCACCGCTGCTGCCAAGAAGGCCGCCCCTGCCAAGAAAGCCGCTACCAAACCCGTGGCCAAAAAGGCTGCTGCCGCCAAGCCCGCTGCCGTGAAGCCGGCTGCCAAGAAGGCCGCCCCGGCCAAGAAGGCCGCCGCCAAGCCCCGCGCGCCCTTCCCCAAGGTGGCCGCTCGCACCGAGGCCGCTGCCGAGACGGCCGCGACGCCTGCAGCCAACTGATCCCGCGGCGGGCGCTTGCGCCCTGCCCGCCCCTGAAGGCCGTCCCGCTCCACGCGCGACGGCCTTTTTTGCGCCTGCCCCCGGGTTGACCACGAGACGTGGCGCGCGCGCACGGTGCCCGGCCCGGGCGCTGCTGCGTTAGAGTAGCCACACCGTTACCGCCCACCACGAGAACCGCCAAGGGGACAGCACGCATGGTCAAAAAAGCGCCCAGACGCACGGCCGAACGCATCCTGGAAGTCACGCTCGACCTGTTCAACCGCTTCGGCGAGCCCAACGTCTCGACCACGCTGATCTCGGCCGAACTGCGCATCAGCCCGGGCAACCTGTACTACCACTACCCGGCCAAGGACGAGCTGATCAACGCGCTGTTCGACCGCTACGAACGGTCGCTGAACGAGCTGCTGGGCGCGGCCGACGGCGTGCGCAACGTGGAGGACGCTTGGTTCTTCATGCACACGCTGTTCGAGCTGATCTGGCAGTACCGTTTTCTGTACCGCGACCTCAACGACCTGCTGTCCAAGAACCGGCGGCTCGAGACCGCTTTCCAGGCCATCCTCAAGAACAAAACGCGCGCTGTGCGCTCCATGCTTGACGGCATGGGCCGCAACGACACGCTGCACATCGACCCGCGCGAACTCGAAGCTACGGCCACCAGCATGGTGGTGGTGCTCACCTACTGGCTGAGCTTCGAGTACGTGCGCGACCCACGCCGCGCGCTGGAGCCCGACAGTGCGCAGGCCGCCCTGTTGCGCGGCGCGCACCATGTGCTGAACCTGCTCATGCCCTACCTTGAAGCCGAACAGCGCCTGCACCTGCTGCGCCTGGTGGGCGCGTACGCACCACAGGCCGAGGGCTGAGCCCGTACCCGACCACAACCACAACAAACCAACGAACCGTACAGGAGACACACCATGGCCAAATGGACCGCCTTCCCCCACGCCGGCGCCTACCGCTTCGACGCCGCCAGTGCCAAAAAGCACTGGGCACGGCTGCACACGGGCGATGCGGAGCCCTGCCCCAAGGATGCGGCACTGCTCGAAGCCTGGGCCCTGTTCCACAACGGCGACTTCGAAGGCGCCACCGCCGCCGGGCTGGCGCTGGGTGGCCGCGGCATCACCGTGGCCAACAAGGCCACGGCCATCTACGCCAACTACCTCGAACCCAAAGAGAAAACGCGCCTGGACCTGTTCATGACCGTGGCCGAGCGCGCCCAGGCGCAGGCCGCCGAAACACCCGACGACGCCAACGCCCACTACTGGAACGCCTACGCCCTGGGCCGCTACAGCCAGGGCATCAGCGTGGCCAAGGCGCTGGCCCAGGGCCTGGGCACCAAGGTCAAGGAATCGCTGGAGCGCGCCATTGCCCTGGAGCCCAAACACGCCGACGCCCGCATTGCGCTGGGCGCGTTCCATGCCGAAGTCATCGACAAGGTGGGTTCGCTGATTGGCGGCATGACCTACGGCGCCAAGAAGGACGTGGGGCTCAAGCTGTTTCAGGAAGCGATCAAGCTCAACCCCGGCTCGGCCATCGCCATGATCGAGTACGCCAACGCGCTGGTGATGCTGGACGGCGACAAGAAGATGAAGGAAGCCACCGCGCTGTACGAGAAAGCCGCCGCCTGCACGCCCCAGGACGCGATGGAGCGTCTGGATGTCGAGATGGCGAAGGCGGAACTCGAAGAGGAGTAAGGGGCATCCCCCTGAGGCGCTGCGCGCCTTCCCCCTTCTCTCGAACGGCTGCGCCATTCGGGAAGGGGGACGCAGCCCTCGCTGCGGGGCGGCCCTTGCTCGGCTGCCCTGGCCTTGGGCCGCGCCAGTGGTGGAGGGCGTGACGAAGCGGGGCTGTGGGGTGCCGGGCTTCGCCGGCCCAGGGCGGCGCAGCCTCCCGGCCGAACTTGGCGCGCTGTGGTTTGCCTCAGAGCGCTGGTGCCCCCGCCGGGCCGAGCGCAGCGATGGCCCGTCTCCCTACCCCCTTCAGGATGCGCCGAGGAGCGAAGCAACTGGGGTGGCCTGCGTGCCGTAGGACACGCAGGCTTCGTCCTCTAGCTCGCCGCATTTGTCCGAACGCAGTGCTGCAAGCGCGAAGTGAGTTATGCGGCGCACCCCAGGCGCGAGCACCGCAGGTTGCCCGGAGCGAAGCGCAGGGTCGCAGCCTGTAGGGTCGCCTTCTTTTGCCTTCTTTTCTTGGCGAGACAAGAAAAGAAGGTGCGCCACCGGGCGCACATCCCGGCACCGGACCACAGGAAGCCCCAACGGCACACTACCGCCAACCCAAGAAGTGCTATGAATTCAATAGCTGCTCGTGCTTAAGAAACAAAGGCGGTGAACCAACCGCTTGGCAGGGCCGCGCGGGGAGGCGGCCCGGAGGTGGGACTTGGCGGCGCGGCAGCGCTCAGCCGCCGAAGCGGCCCGCGGCCATCTGCAGCAGGCCGTCGAAGATCAGGTTGTCCACCAGCTCGAAGGGGCGTGTCATGCTGGGGGCCATCTTCCAGCCGGCGCCGCCGGTCATCACGCACGCGGGCTCTTGCCCACAGTGGGTGCGCAGGTGCTGGAACATGCGCTCGACCGCGCCGGCGATGGCGTAGGTGCCGCCGCTGGTCAGCGCGTCGCTGGTGTTGGTGGGGAAGGTGCGCACCTCGCCCGTGGGCACGTGCAGGCCAGCGGTGCCCGATTCAAGCGCGCGCAGCATGATGCCGTGGCCCGGCAGGATGAGCCCGCCCAGGAAGCGCCCCTCGGTGTCGATGCATTCCACCGTGACGGCGGTGCCGACCATGACCACGACGATGGGCCGGGCTGGGCCCTGTGCGAGCACATGGTGGCGCGCGCCGACCATGGCCACCCAGCGGTCGGCGCCCAGGCGGGTGGGATGGTCGTAGCCGTTGGTCAGGCCTGCTTCGGTGGTGGACGACACCACCCATTGCGGCGCAATGTCCCACAGCTCCATCTGCTCTTCGACCCGGCGCTTGACGGCATCGCCCGCGACCACGCAGCCCAGCATGCGGGTGGGCGCCGGCAGATCGGCCCACGGACCTTCGGCCAGGCGGTCGATGTGGTCCAGAAACTCCGCCCCCTGCGCGAGCGCGGTGGCTCCGGGGCGGGGCGCGTCGTACAGCGCCCACTTGAGTCGGGTGTTGCCGACGTCGATGGCCAGAAAAGTCATGGCGCGGATTATCCCGAGTTTGCACGCCCGGCCGTGTCGCCCGCACGATGCCCGGGCACGCGCGGGCGCCGGGCACCCGGCAGAGGGGATGCTGCGTGCGGCGCGACCGCGCTCAGCCCTGCCGCCAGGGCAGGCCGCGCAGGCGCCAGCCGCCTTTGCGGCCGCGGTGGGCCTGGCTGTCAGGGTCGCCCTCGAAGCCTTCGAGGATGTTGTAGGCCACCACGCCCAGTTCGGTGGCGCGGCGCGCGGCGGCCACCGAGCGCACGCCGCTGCGGCACAGCAGCACCAGCGGCAGGCCGCCCGCGGCGGCTTCGCGGATCTGCGCGTCGAACGCCGGGTTCATGGCCATGCCGGGCCATTGCTTCCAGGCCACGGGCACGGCACCGGGCACCTGGCCCACCCATTCGCGCTCGGCGTCGGTGCGCACGTCCACCAGCACGGCCTGGCCTTCCTGCACCCACTGCCAGGCGAGCGCGGGCGGCACGTCGCCCGCGTAGCCTTCGGCCGTGCGCGGAGCCGACAGCGCCGCGCCATCCACGTCGTGGCGCAGGCCCGAATGCAGGTTGGCGGGCACGGCTTCGTCGATGCGGCGCGGCCGCGGCAGTTGCAGGCTGTCCATCAAGGCGATGAATTCGGCCTCGCCGCGGCCGGCCACGCGGGTGTTGCCCGCCTTCTCGGCCCCGATGCTCGAATGGCTGCGGCCCTGGTAGTCGTGGCCGGGCCAGACGGTGGTGGCGTCGGGCAGTGCGAACAGCACCTGGGTGATGCTGTGGTACAGGGCGGCAGCGCTGCCCGACTGGAAGTCGGTGCGGCCACAGCCGTTGATGAGCAGGGTGTCGCCCGTGAACACATGGTCGCGCCACACGAACGACATGCTGCCCGCCGTGTGGCCAGGTGTGTGCAGGGCGCGCAGGGTTTCGCCGCCAAAGGCCAGCGTGTCGCCATGCTGCAGTTGCACGGCGGCCGTGCCGATGCCGCAGGCCGCGGGCACAGCCGTGCGGCCGCCCGTGTGTTCGGCCAGGCGCGCGGCGCTGGTGATGTGGTCGGCGTGGGCGTGGGTTTCGACGATCCAGCGCACCACCAGGCCCCGGCCTTCGATCACGGCCAGGTCGCGTTCGAGCTGCTCGTCCACGGGGTCGATGACCACGGCGTCGCGCGTGGCGGGGTCGTGCAGCAGGTAGGTGTAGGTGCTGGACGCGGGGTCGAAAAGCTGCAGGGGAATCATGGGCAACACCTCGGTTCAGGGCCGCGGGCAGTGCACCGTGCACGCCCGCGCGCAACGCCGCCGATTGTGCCC
Source organism: Acidovorax lacteus (assembly GCF_039540375.1). NCBI lineage: Bacteria > Pseudomonadati > Pseudomonadota > Betaproteobacteria > Burkholderiales > Comamonadaceae > Acidovorax > Acidovorax lacteus. The sequence goes on along the minus strand of NZ_BAABEX010000004.1, from coordinate 25,739 downwards.
CGGCCGCTGCGCAGCGCCTATTCCCACAAGGGCGCGGGCTGGTCGCGCAGCGCGGCACGCAGGCGGGCGTAGTCGGGCACGACCTCGGCCACCGTGTCCCAGAAGCGCGGGCTGTGGTCCATCACGCGCAGGTGGGCCAGCTCGTGCGCCACCACGTAGTCGATGAGCGCGGGCCCGTAGTGCATGAGCCGCCAGTTCAGGCGGATGGAGCCATCGGCCTTGGCACTGCCCCAGCGCGTCTGCGCGCCCGACAAGCGCAGTGCCGTCCAGCGCACCCCCAGCAGCGGGGCAAAGTGGTCGAGCCGCTCGGTGAAGTGGCGGCGCGCCTCGCGCATGAGCCAGGCGTGCACCAGGTCGCGAATCTGCGCCTCGGTGGCATGGTGCGGCAGCGCCAGGTGCAGCGCGGGCTGTCCGGTGGCGGCATCGGGGGCCAGGGCGGCGCCGCGGCCGGCAAAGCGGTGGGCCGGGTCCAGCCGCAGCGCCAGCGGTGCGCCCAGGTAGGGCAGCGTGCCGCCGTCGGCCCAGCGGATACGGCCGTCTTCCTGACGCGCGCGGCGGGCCTGCGCGTCGGTGAGCTTGCGCAGGATCCAGTCCTGCTTCTCGCGCACGGCGGCATCGACACCGGCCAGCGTGACCCAGCGCGGCGCACGCACCGACAGGCCGTCGGCCCCCACGGTAAAGCCGATGCTGCGCCGCCGCGCACGCTGCAGCGCAAAGGCCACGGTGGCGTCGCCCAGGCGGATCTCGCGGTTGGCCTGCGGGTGGCGGAACTCGGCCGGGGCCAGCACCGCGGGCAGCGGCACGGCAGGCGCGGCGTTTGCTATGAAATCAGGAGCTGCTTGTGCTTGATTTTCAAGCACGAGCGGCCGATTGGGCCCTGAAGTTTGGGAGGAACGGGGCGCAGGGGGCGAAGGGGACGCAGGAGGCTGCGCCACCGCAGGCGGCGCGTCGAACAAGTCCAGCACCAGTTGCACCAGCCGCTGCATCAGCTCAACAGTCCCCAAGGGCCCACAAAAACGCACGCAGCTTTTGCCACTGGCACGGCCCAAGCCAGTGGCCGCCGCGCAAGGGCCGCCCCGCCGCGCTGGCGGCGTCCTCCTTCCCGAATGGCGCGGCCATTCGAGAGAAGGGGGAAGGCGCGCAGCGCCTCAGGGGGTTGTCTTGTAAGCATCGGGGTCGAGGCGGCGCATCTCGGCCTCGATCCAGTCTTCGACCTCGCGCATCAGCTCGTCGGGTTGGCGGCCAGTGCTGGGAATGGGCGGGCCGATCGACACATCCACCACACCCGGGCGCTTGATGAAGGCCTTGCGCGGCCAGCACTTGGCCGAGGTGACGGCAATCGGCACCACGGGCGCGCCGGTTTCCACGGCAAGGCGCGTGCCGCCGGTTTTGTACTGGCCCTTCTGCCCGCGGGCCACGCGCGTGCCTTCGGGGAACATGATGATCCAGATGCCCTGGGCCAACAGGTCTTTGCCCTGGGCCACCACCTTGTTGAAGGCCTGGGCGCGCTGGCTGCGGTCGATGTGGATCATGTCGAGCCGGCCCATGGCCCAGCCGAAGAAGGGCACGTACAGCAGCTCCTTCTTGAACACATAGGCCAGCGGGTGCGGCATGATCGTCGGCATCAGGAAGGTCTCGTACGTGGACTGGTGCTTGAGCAGCAGGATGGCCCCGCTGCGCTCGCCCTGCGGCAGGTGTTCCATGCCCGAGACGCGCACTTGAATGCCCATGAACCAGCGCGCGCCGTCCATCGACAGCTTGAGCCAGGCCACGGCGATGCGGTACAGCGGTACGCCGCGCACGCCCACAAGCGCCGCCAGCAGGATGGCAATGGCGTAGGGCACGACGGTCACGCCCATCCAGAGCAGGTGAACGATGGATCGGATCAGGGCCATGGTGGTTTCGGAGTGAAATAGGCCGTTTGTGCTTCAGAATAAAGCACGAGCAGCTATCAAAAACATAGCATCAGGCGGCACGACCAGCCGGCGCGGGCGCGGCCAGCAGGGCATCGACAAATGCGCCCAAATCGGCATGCACCTGCGCCCCGGCCGGACAGCCCGGCGGCAGCGGCTGGCCCGGCGCGCAGTCGGCGGCCGCGCCCGTGCACACCAGGTGCAGCACGGCGCCCAGCGCCGCACCGGCCTGCAGGTGGGCGCTGCAGCTGCCGACCACCTGCACCTCGTGGGGTTCGACGCCGTAGCGCTCGACGATCTGCTCCAGCAGGCCCGGCGCGGGCTTGCGGCAGTGGCAGTCTTCATCGGCCGCGTGCGGGCAGAAAAAGATCGCATCGATGCGCCCGCCCAGTGCGGCCAGCTGTCGCTGCAGGCGCGCGTGGATGGCGTTGAGCGCCACCACATCAAGCAGGCCCCGGCCCAGACCCGGCTGGTTGGTGGCCACGGCCACATGCCAGCCCGCATGGGCCAGGCGCGCCACGGCTTCGAGCGCGCCGGGCAGCGGCGTCCACTCGTCGGGCGTGGTGATATAGCCGTCCACCAGCGGGTTGAGTGTGCCGTCGCGGTCGAGGATCACAAGCTTCATGGTGGCGGCTCCGGGGTGCGCAACGGTACGCTGGGCCATGGACGATGGGCAAAGGCCTCGGGGGTTGGCCCGGGCCTCAGGCCGCGAGGCTTGCGAGGTCGGCCACGCGGTTCATCGCCTCGTGCAGGCGCTTGAGCAGGCCCTGGCGGTTCAGGCGCAGATCGAGTTGCTCGGCGTTGACCATCACGTGCTCAAAGAATGCATCCACCGGCGCACGCAGCGCGGCCAGCGTGCGCAGCGAGGCGGTGTAGTCGCCCGCGGCAAACTGCGCGTCGGCCTGCGGGCCGGTGGCCTGCAGCGCGGCGTACAGGGCCTTTTCGGCGTCTTCCTGCAACAGCACCTCGCTCACGTGGGCATCGACCTCGCCCGCCTTCTTGAGGATGTTGCCCACGCGCTTGTTGGCCGCGGCCAGTGCGGCGGCTTCGGGCAACGCGGCAAAGGCGCGCACGGCTTCGAGGCGCTTGGCCACGTCGGCCAGGCGCTGCGGGCGCAGGGCCAGCACGGCCTCGACCTCCTGGGCGCGGTAGCCCTGCTCGCGCAGGCTGCCGGCCAGGCGGTCGTAGATGAAGTCGGACAACGCGGCCGTCGGGTCGGTGATCTTGTCGCCAAAGGCTGGCACGGCGCAGTGCAGCAGCTCGTCCAGGCCCAGCGGCAGGTCTTTTTCGGCCAGCATGCGCACCACGCCCAGCGCATGGCGGCGCAGCGCAAACGGGTCTTTGTCGCCCGTGGGCAGGTTGCCGATGCCGAACATGCCCACCAGGGTTTCGAGCTTGTCGGCCAGGGCCACGATCAGCCCCACATGGTCGCGCGGCAGTTCGTCGCCCGCAAAGCGCGGCTTGTAGTGGTCTTCGATCGCATGCGCCACTTCCACGGGCAGGTTGTCGTTGGCCGCGTAGTAGCCGCCCATGATGCCCTGCAGCTCGGGGAATTCGCCCACCATGTCGGTCAGCAGGTCGGTCTTGGCCAGTTGCGCGGCCATGTCCACGCACGAGCGCAGGTAGTCGCGCGCGATCTCGCCTTCGGCCGAGGCCAGCACCGCATGCTGCGCCACGATCTGGCCGAACACACGCTCGGCGATGGCGTTGGCGATGGCGCGCACGCGCTGCATGCGCTCACCCTGCGTGCCCAGCTTGTTGTGATAGACCACCTTCGAGAGCCCCTCGACGCGGCTGGCCAGCGTCTTCTTGCGGTCCTGGTCGAAGAAGAATTTGGCGTCGGCAAGGCGCGGACGCACCACACGCTCGTTGCCGCCGATCACGGCGCTTGCATCGTCGGGGCGGATGTTGCTCACCACCAGGAAGCGGTGCGTGAGCTTGCCCTGCGCATCCAGCAGCGGGAAGTACTTCTGGTTGGCCTTCATCGTCAGGATCAGGCACTCCTGCGGCACTTCGAGGAACTGCTCCTCGAACTGGCAGACCAGCACGTTGGGGCGTTCGACCAGGGCTGTCACCTCGTCGAGCAGGGCCTCGTCTTCGATGGGGCGCACGCCCCCCCCCACCTGCTGGGCTGCGGCCTGCAGCTGGCGCACGATCTCGGCGCGGCGCTCGGCAAAACCGGCGATCACCGCGCCATCGCGCGCCAGGGTTTCAGCGTACTGGTCGGCATGGGCGATGGTCACGCGCGGCAGCGCGGCTTCAAAGCGGTGGCCGGTGGTGGTGTTGCCCGCCGTGAGCCCCAGCACCTTGACGGGCACCACCTCGGCCCCGTGCAGCGCCACCAGGCCGTGGGCCGGGCGCACAAAGTGCACGCTGCTCCAGCCCGGCAGCTCGCAGTCGGTTTCGAGCTGGTAGGTCATGACCTTGGGGATGGGCAGCTTGGCCAGGGCTTCGTCCAGCGCCTTTTGCAGGCCCGCGGCCAGCTCGGCACCGGGCACGATGCTGTCGTAGAACAAGGCTTCGGCCTTGCCGTCGGGCGCGCGCTTCAGGGCTGCCACGGCCGCGGCCGGGTCGCTCACGTCGGCCCCCAGGGCCTGCAGCTTCTTGAGCAGCGCGGGCGCGGCCTGGCCGTCGGCCGTCAGGCCCACGCTCACAGGCATGAGCTTTTGCTGCACCGCCTTGTCGGCCGCACGCGCGAGCACGGCCGTCACATGGGCCGCCAGGCGGCGCGGCGACGCAAACGGCGTGACCACGGAGGCGGCCGAGGCCAGCCCCTGGGCACGCAATTGGTCGGCCAGCACGCTGGCAAACGCGTCTCCGAGCTTGCGCAGCGCCTTGGGCGGCAGTTCTTCGACAAACAGTTCGACGAGAAGGTTCTGGGTGGTCATGCGATGGATCCGCTCTCGGACGGAAAGACCGGGCTGTAATGCAGCACGGTCGGAAACGGGTCATAAAAATGGTGCAGCAGCGCGCGCCATTCCTGGTACTGCGGCGAGCCGCGAAAGCCCTCGGTGTGGTCCTGCAAGGTGGCCCAGCGCACCAGCAGCACGTACTGGTGATCGTGCTCCAGGCAGCGCTGCAACTCGTGCCCCCCGTAGCCGGGCATGGCGGCGATGATGCGCTGCGCCTGGGCAAACGCCTGCTCGAACGCGGCCGCCTGGCCGGGCCGCACCTGCAGGGTGGCCACCTCCAGGATCATCAGGCGGCCTTTTTCGGGATCTGCGCCACCCACTCGCGCGGCGCCATCGGGAAGCCCAGGCGCTCGCGACTTTCGTAGTAGCTCTGGGCCACGCTGCGCGCCAGGTTGCGGATGCGGCCAATGTAGGCGGCGCGCTCGGTCACGCTGATCGCGCCGCGCGCATCCAGCAGGTTGAAGGTGTGGGCGGCCTTGAGCACCTGCTCGTACGCGGGCAGCGCCAGCTGCTGCTCCATCAGGTGCTTGGCCTGCTTTTCGTGCGCACCAAAGGCGGTGAACAGGAATTCGGCATCGCTGTGCTCGAAGTTGTAGGTGGACTGCTCCACCTCGTTCTGGTGATACACGTCGCCGTAGCTCATGGTGTCGGTCCACTTCAGGTTGTAGACGTTGTCCACGCCCTGCAGGTACATGGCCAGGCGCTCCAGGCCGTAGGTGATCTCGCCGGTGATGGGCTTGCAGTCGATGCCGCCCACTTGCTGGAAGTAGGTGAACTGCGTGACCTCCATGCCATTGAGCCACACCTCCCAGCCCAGGCCCCAGGCGCCGAGCGTGGGGTTCTCCCAGTCGTCTTCCACGAAGCGGATGTCGTTCTTTTTCAGGTCGAAGCCCAGCGCCTCCAGGCTGCCCAGGTACAGCTCCAGGATGTTGCTGGGCGCGGGCTTGAGCACCACCTGGTACTGGTAGTAGTGCTGCAGGCGGTTGGGGTTCTCGCCATAGCGGCCGTCCTTGGGGCGGCGGCTGGGCTGCACGTAGGCGGCCTTCCAGGGCTCGGGGCCCAGGGCGCGCAGGAAGGTGGCGGTGTGCGAGGTGCCCGCTCCCACTTCCATGTCGTAGGGCTGCAGCAGCGCGCAGCCCTGCGCGTCCCAGTAGGACTGCAGCTTCAGGATGATTTGCTGGAAGGTCAACATGCGGCGAGGTGAGGTGTCTTGGGCGCTGGCAGGACCAGGGCCGGAATGAGGGAAGAACGAACACGACAAACGGCCCATGAGCCGGCGCGCGCCCGCGCACAGGGCAGGCCCCGCACGCAAACCAGTGATTTTACGGCCCGGCGCCCACGGCCAAGGCGCGCCGCCACGCTGCGCCCCGGCCCGCCCATGAAAAAAGGCCGGAGCCCTTTTGGAGCCCCAGCCTTTCCCACCGATCACGCGCGCGGTCTGCCGGTGCGCACCGGGGGCCGCCCATGCGGGCAACCGTCGGCGCATCACGTTCAGTGCGCCAAGTCATCTCATACCTTCCTCACACGGAACTAGCCGTTGCCGCCGCAGCGGGCGCGGCCCCTGCCAGTGCCCCCGCGCAAGGGCCGCCCCGCCCCGCTGGGGGCGCCCCCTCCCGGCTCGCGCAGCCAGGCGAGAGAGGGGGAAGGCGCGCAGCGCCTCAGGGGGAGCCTGTCAATACTCCCAGAAGATCCGCTGCAGTTCCTTGCTGTCGTTGGTCTTGGTCAGCGCCACCATGGCCAGGATGCGGGCCTTCTGCGGGCGCAGGTCGTGCGCCACCACCCAGTCGTACTGGTCGTCGGGCTGCTCGGCGTTGCGGATCACGAAGCCGTCGGGCACGCGCGACGAGCGGATGACGTGCACGCCCTTGGCACGCAGCGCCTTGAGCGACTCGACCGCCTGCGCCGCCACCGAGCCATTGCCCGTGCCCGCATGCACCAGGGCTTTCACGCCCGCACGGTGGTAGGCCTCGATGCCCGTGGTGTTCATGTTGCCGTAGCCGTACACGATGTCCACAGCCGGCAGGGCCTTGATGTCGTCGATGTTGAACTCCGACTGCAGGGTGTGGCGCTTGACGGGTGCGCGGAACCAGTAGTTCTTGCCCTCCACCACCATGCCCAGCGGGCCCCACTGGCTCTTGAAGGCCTCGGTCTTGATGTTCACATGCTTGTGCACGTCACGCCCGGTGTGGATTTCGTCGTTCATGCTCACGAGCACGCCCTTGCCACCGGCGTCCTTGCTGGCGGCCACGCTCACGGCGCTGTAGAGATTCAGCGCGCCGTCGGCCGACAGGGCCGTGCCCGGGCGCATCGAGCCCACGAGCACGATGGGCTTGGCCGTGCGCACCGTCAGGTTGAGGAAGTAGGCGGTTTCTTCCATGGTGTCGGTGCCATGGGTGATGACGATGCCATCCACGTCGGCCTGCTTGGCCAGGGCCGACACGCGCTGGCCCAGCTTGAGCAGGTGGTCATTGGTGAAGCTCTCCGAGGCGATCTGGAACACCTGCTCGCCGGACACCTTGGCCACGTTCGACAGCTCGGGCAGACCGGCCAGCAGCTTGTCGACCGGCACCTTGGCGGCGGCATAGGTGGCGCTGTTGGCGGCCGAAGCGCCAGCACCGGCAATGGTGCCGCCCGTGGCGAGCACCACCACATGCGGTTTGGCGGCCTGGGCCAGCGCAGCGGCCGATGCGGCCGACAGCAGCAGGGCGGCGAGGCCGCGGCGGGTGAACGAAGCAGACAACAAGGAAGCGGACAACACGGCAAATATCTCCTGATGGGTTGGCTTGCAGCACGGCGGACCGGAACGCGGCTTGTGCCCGCGCCGCCGGTCGTTCGCACTCCCTGCCTCTTGGTGCAGGTGGGCGCATGCTATGGGACAAGCATGCACACCAAAGCGGAATAATTGGCCTTTTGCTTTGACTTTTACTCACACCCACACCGGAGACGACGCATGAACCTGCGCCAGCTGGAAGTCTTTCAGGCCGTGCTGCAAACCGGCAACATGAGCGCTGCCGCGCGGCTGCTGTGCATCACGCCGTCTGCCGTGAGCAAGGCCGTGGCGCACACCGAGCTGCAGCTGGGCTACCGGCTGTTCGTGCGCACGCGCCAGGGACTGTCGCCCACGCCGGAGGCTTGCGTGCTGGCCACCGAATCGCAGGGCATCCACCAGCAGCTCGATGCCTTGCGACGCACCGCACGCAACCTGGGGGCCAGCGACGAGGGGCAGGTGCGGCTGGCGGCCATTCCGGCGGTGACGCACGAGTTTTTGCCGCGCCTGCTGCAGCGCCACGCCGCCCGCTACCCGCAGGTGGCGGTGGAGGTGCGCACGCTGCACCAAGACCAGATGACGCAGGCCCTGCTCACGCGCAGCGTGGACTTCGGCCTGGGCTTTTATGCGCATCCGCACCCGCAGATCCGCAGCGAGTTGCTGGTCAGCGGGCGCCTGTCGCTGGCCGTGGCCCCGGCGCTGTGGGGCCGGGCACCCCGCGCCGCCACGCTGCGCGCGCGCCTGACGCAGGTGCCGGTGATCCGCCTGGTGGGCGACGATCCGATGCGCCAGTCCATCGACGACATCGCTCAGCGCGTGGGCGCCCCGCTCGCACCGGCCATCCAGGTGCAGACCTCGCGACTGGCGCTCGAACTGGTGCGGCTGGGCATGGGGTGGACGGTGATCGACTTCCTCACCGCGCAGCGGCAGGACCCGGCCAGCGTGGTGACCCAGGAACTGCACGAGCTGGCCCCCATTTCGCTATTCGCCTACCAGGCGCGCAGCGTGCCCGAGGGGCTGGCGGCCACCCGCATGCGTGCGCTGCTGGGGCCGGCCCTGCACGAGGCGCTGCAGGCCGATCCGGCGGGCAAAAAAAAGCCGCTGTGACCTGCACAGCGGCTTGGGCAGCCAGCGTGGAGCGTGCGACTCAGCTGCCCCAGCGGCGCAGCACCAGGCTTGCGTTGGTGCCCCCAAAGCCGAAGCTGTTGGAGAGCACCGTGGTGAGCTGCGCGTCGCGCGTTTTCGTGACCAGCGGCATGCTGCCGAGCGCCGGGTCGGGCGTTTCGACGTTGACCGAGCCTGCAATGAAGCCCTTGCGCAGCATGATCACGCAGTAGATGGCCTCCTGCACGCCGGTGGCGCCCAGCGAATGGCCGGTCAGCGATTTGGTGCTGGAGAACGGTGGCACGGCGTCGCCGAACAACGCCTGCATGGCACGTACCTCTTGCATGTCGCCCACCGGGGTCGAGGTGCCGTGGGTGTTGATGTAGTCGATCGGGCCTTCGATGCCCTGCAGCGCCTGCTGCATGCAGGCAATCGCGCCGTCGCCCGACGGGGCCACCATGTCGGCGCCGTCGCTGGTGGCGCCAAAGCCCACCACTTCGGCCAGGATGGTCGCGCCGCGGGCCTGGGCGTGTTCCAGGCTTTCCAGCACCACGGCACCGCCACCGCCTGCGATCACGAAGCCATCGCGGTTCGCATCGTAGGCGCGCGAGGCGCGCTCGGGCGTGTCGTTGTACTTGCTCGACATCGCACCCATGCCGTCGAACAGCAGCGACATGCCCCAGGACAGCTCTTCACCGCCGCCGGCGAACATCACGTCCTGCATGCCCCAGGCGATCTGCTGCGCCGCCGCGCCGATGCAGTGCGCCGAGGTGGAGCAGGCCGAGGTGATGGAGTAGTTGATGCCCTTGACCTGGAAGTTGGTGGCGAGACACGCCGAGACCGTGCTGCTCATGCAGCGCGTGACCTGGTAGGGCCCCACGCGGCGGATGCCCTTTTCGCGCAAGGTGTCGGCGGCCTCGATCTGGTTGGCCGGCGAGCCGCCGCCCGAGCCCATGATCAGCCCCGTGCGCGGATGGCTCACCTGCGCGGGCGTGAGCCCGGCCTGCGCAATCGCGTCCTCGAGCGCGATCTGCGCATAGGCCGCTGCATCGCCCATGAAGCGCAGCTGCTTGCGGTCGATGCGGGCCTCGATGTCGATCTCGGGCACGCCACCGACCTGGCTGCGCAGGCCCAGCTCCTTGAATTTTTCAACAGCCTTGATGCCACTGGTGCCCGCGCGCAGCGAGGCCTCGACGGTGGCCAGGTCGTTGCCGATACACGAGACGATGCCCATGCCCGTGATGACGACACGGCGCGGGCTCATGCGGCACCTCCGGCTGCGCCCTCCCGCTGGAACAGGCCCACGCGCAGGTCGTTGGCCACGTAGATTTCCTTGCCATCGGCCAGCAGTCGTGCGTCGCCGATGGCCATGTTGAGCTTGCGCTTGATCACGCGCTTGATGTCGATTTCGTACGTGACGAGCTTCACGTCGGGACCGACCTCGCCGGTGAACTTGACTTCGCCCGCGCCCAGCGCACGGCCGCGGCCCGGAAGTTGCAGCCAGGTCAGGTAAAAGCCGATGAGCTGCCACATGGCATCAAGCCCCAGGCAGCCGGGCATGACCGGGTCGCCCTGGAAGTGGCAGTCAAAGAACCACAGGTCGGGCTTGACGTCGAGTTCGGCCACGATCCTTCCCAGCCCGTGCGCACCGCCGTCGCTGTCGATGTGCGTGATGCGGTCGAACATCAGCATGGGCGGCAGCGGCAAGCGGCCGCTGTCGGGCTGGAACAACCGGCCTTCGCCCGAGGCGATCAGCTGTTCGTACGAGAAGGAATCTGCCATTTTCAGTTGTGCTCCAGAGTGGCGGCGTGGGCCGCCTCGTGTTGTGCCTCACCCGGTTCTGTCAAGGTGCGGCCCCTCTATTATCGAGGCAGGGCGCGCCCCTGGGCCGCGGCAGCCCGCAAGCCCCGCAGGGCGCTGATGTGGATCAAGCGCGCCCTCGCCCACGGGACCGCTGCCGCCACCGTGCGCAGGCCAGGGCCAGCAACCCCATCGCCATCCAGGCCGGGGCCAGACCCCAGGGCGCAGCCCAGCGCGCAAACGGCGTGGCCGCCCAGGTGTCAGCGTCGGGTCCACCCCGGCCCTGTACGTCGGCCAGCAGCACATCGCGCGTAAGGCGCGGCAGTGCGTGCGTGACCTGTCCCCGATGGTCGATGACGGCTGTGGCCCCGGTGTTGGTGGCGCGCACCATCGGGCGCTCGAATTCCAGCGCGCGCATGCGGCTGATCGACAGGTGCTGGTCGATGGCCACGCTGTCGCCAAACCACGCGATGTTGCTCACGTTGACAAACACCGTGGGGGACGTTTCCGGCCGGTCGAACCGGGCGGCCAACTCTTCGCCAAACAAGTCCTCGTAGCAGATGTTGGGAGCCCACCGCTCGCCCGCCCAAGCCATGGACGCCTGCCCCACCGCACCGCGGTTGAAGTCGCCCAGCGGGATGTTCATCATCGCGGTGAACCAGCGGAACAGCGGGGGAATGAATTCGCCAAACGGCACCAGGTGGTGCTTGTCGTACTGGTACTCGGCCGCCTCTGGGGCCCAGCCCAGCACCGAATTGGTGTAGCCCTGCTCCGCGTCGCCCAAGGGCACGCCCACCAGCGCGGCCTGCTCACCACGGGCAAAGTGCTCCCGCAGCCCGTCCATGTAGCCGGGCATGAGCTGCTGGGGCAGCAGCGGCACCGCCGTCTCGGGCGCCACCACCATGCGGGCTGGCGTGCTGCGCAGCGCCTCGGCATACCAGGCCAGCGCGAGCGGCACGCCGCTGCCGGGCTGGAATTTCTCGTCCTGCGGGATGTTGCCTTGCAGCAGGGCCAGCGTGTGCACGCGCGCCGCCGCCGCGGCCACGCCGCCATCGGCCCGGGCGTCGTCCAGCGCCCGGGTGCGCGCCACCGTGGCCGCCGCACACACCAGCAGCACCAGGGTCCAGGCCGCCAGCCACGCGAGGCGCTGGCGCGGGTGCATGCGCAGCACGTGCAGGCCTTGCGCGAGCAACATGGCCACCGCCGCTGCCGCGGCACCCACGCCGTACACGCCGACCCATCGCGCCAGCGGCGCCAGGGGGCCCTCAACGTGCGCGTAGCCGCCCGCCCCCCAGGGGAAGCCCGTCCACAGCGTGCCGCGGGCCATTTCGGCGAGCGTCCAGAGCGCTACAAAAAAGAGAGCTGCTCGTGCTTGTCCACGGGACTTGAAACGGCAAAAAAGCCATGAAGCGATGGCGTAGTAGCTCGCCAGAAAGGCCGCCAGCGCAAGCACCGCCGCTGCGGCCAGCGGCGCCGCCAGCCCGCCGTACACATGCATGGAGATGAACAGCCACCAGAAGGTGGCGGACAGCCAGGCCGTGGCAAACAGCCCGCCCCACCATGCGGCCTGCGCGGGCCGCTCGGTGCGCAGCAACACCGCGCACAGCACCGCCAGCGACAGCAGTTGCAGCCACCACAGCGGCGGCGCGCCCGCCACGGTGCCATCGGGCGCTGTCAGCGGGGCGGCCCATGGCCAAGCCAGTGCGCCGGCCTGCAGCACCCCGGCTGCCAGCACCAGCAGCGCCAGCAGGCCCCGCCACGCACCCGATCGGGGGGCGGCGTGCTCGAACGCCGCCATCACGCGTCTTCGCTGGCTTCGGGACGCGACACCTTGAACCAGCGCACGGCACCGCCCTTGGTGTGCAGCACGACGAACTGCAGCCCTTCCAGGGTATGGCTTTCGCCACGGCGGGGCACGTGGCCCATCTCGTGCGCGATCAGGCCGCCAATGGTGTCGAAGTGCTCTTCGCGGTCACTGCCGTGCAGCTCGACGTTGAAGGCTTCGCGCACGCGCTCCAACGGTGTGTCGCCACTCACGCGGTAGGTGCGGTCGGCCAGGCCGAAGATGTCGCCTTCGTCTTCGGCGATGTCGAACTCGTCCTCGATCTCGCCCACGATTTCTTCGAGCACGTCTTCGATGGTCACAAGCCCGGCCACCCGCCCGAACTCGTCGATCACGATGGCCAGGTGATTGCGGTTGCCGCGGAACTCGCGCAGCAGATCGTTCAGACCTTTGCTCTCGGGCACATAAACCGCAGGGCGCAACAAGGCACGGATGTTGAGCTCTGGCGCGCGCTGCAGCTTGAGCAGGTCCTTCGCCATGAGGATGCCAATGATGTTCTCGCGCTCGCCCTGGTACACCGGAAAGCGCGAGTGCGCCGTGCCGATCACCAGGTTGAGCAATTCATCGAACGGTGCGTCGATGTTGACGAGATCCATGCGGGGTGCGGCCACCATCACGTCGCCGGCGGTGCGGTCGGACAGGCGGATCACCCGCTCGAGCATCACGCGGGTTTCGGCGCCGATGACGTCGTTGTCCTCGGCTTCGGCCAGGGTGTCGATCAGTTCCTCGGCCGAGTCGGGGCCGGGGTGGATGAATTCAGCGACTTTCTGCAGGAATGTGCGCTTGTCTTCGCGTTCGGGCAAGCGCGCAGGGTGCGGGTCAGACACAGAAACGTGTGCAGGACATGCGGTAGTGGATCAGACCCCTAGGATAGCGGATTGCCATGTCGGCGGCCCCGGGCAAACCCTTCACCCGAGCGCCACGCGGGGCTGACGATGGCCCCGCAGCGCAGTCATTCGGCGCTTTGGTGGCGCGCGTTGCGCACGCCGCTGCGCACTTCCTGCACGCCGGCCAGAAAGCTCCAGAACTGCTTGGCCTGCTTTTTGAGCTGATAGTCCACCTCGGCAAACTGCTGCTCGACCAGCTCGGCCACGCGCGTGTCCAAACTGGCCGGGGGCAGTTGCAGGTAGGCCTCGGACTCTGAACCGTCACGCCGCACAGTCGCGCCAGCATTGCGAGCGATTTTCAGCATTGCGGTGTTCTCGCTCAGCGCGTGGATGAACAGCATGTTCACCCCCTCGTTGCGCGCGTGCATCACCGCACGCTCGAACAGGCGCGCCCCGAAACCACGCCCGCGGGCCTGCTTGAGCACCGACACGCCAAACTCGGCGCAGTGCTTGTGCTCGGGATGCTCCGAGAACGCCAGATGGGCCATGGCGATGAGTTCGAGCCGGCGGTTGTAGATGCCGAAGATCTCGTCGCGCTCGAAGTCGAGCTGGTCGGCATAGCGCCGGATCTGCTCGTCGTTGGCGGCATAGCCGAAGCGCAGATAGCGGTCGGCAGGCTCCAGCTGCAGCAGATGGGCCGTGATGCGCTCGCGGTACGAAGGACCGAGCGAGCGGATGGGAACCATGACAGGGGTGGACACGGAAGGACCTCCTGACGGGGCACGCCCGTTCATCGGGCGCAGCATGTATTTGCTGGCGTCCCATGATGCCTTGAGCCAATCTTTAGTCGTCGCGATCATGGGCGTGATTTTAGGGTTTTCCCTAGGTTTTGTCCGCTCCATTTGCTGCGTCGCAGCAATCTAGACCGACCTCCTCAACTTTAGGGAGCCCCGCTGCCCTCGACAAGCCCGCGCCAGACGCCTCGGCGACGCGCCCAAAACCCCTACACCGGCATGGCCGTTGTGGCCTTCACGCGGTCCAGCACAAAGCTGGTTTTGCAGTCTTCCACGCTGGGGTGCTTGAGCAACGTGTCCATGATGAAGCGGCTGTAGTGGGCCATGTCGGCCACCACCACGCGCAGCAGGTAATCCATCTCGCCTGTGAGCGCCGCGCATTCCACCACCTCGGGCCAAGTCTGCACACTGGCGCGGAACAGGTCCATGGGGTTGCGCTTGTGGGTTTCGGTGTGCTTTTCGAGGCGTACGTTCAGGTAGGCCGTCAGGCCCAGGCCCACAGCCTCGGGACGCACCAGCGCCACGTAGCGATGGATCACCCCCGCATCCTCCAGCCGTTTGACGCGGCGCAGCACGGCACTTGGCGACAAACCGACCTCTTCGCCAATGACATCGTAGGTCTCGCGTCCGTTGTCTTGCAATCGGCGCAGGATGGCCCGATCCAGCTTGTCCAGTGCGTAAGAGGTGCTCATGACGCAGGATTTTAGAAACGCACGCCCGTTGCTGCGCTGCAGCTCCGGGTATGTCCGCAGGCGGGTATGTCCCGATGGAGACAGGGGATTTCCCCGGAAAAATAAGTCCCACAAAAACGAACGGTCGTTCTTTTTTGTACCGCCAAAACCAATCACAACCGGAGACATATCCCATGCCATCGCTCTGGAGCCGCCTCGGGCGGGCCCTCGCCCTGCTGGCCGCAAGCCTGACCTTCTGGACCGCCTCGACCGCCCATGCGCAAACGGGCTACACGCAGACCCGTTACCCCATCGTGCTGGTGCACGGCCTGTTCGGGTTCGACTCGGCGCTGGGCGTCGATTACTTCTACGGCATTCCGTCCGCCCTGCGCTCCGGCGGCGCCCGGGTGTACGTGGCCCAGGTGTCGGCCGCCAACAGCACCGAGGTACGTGGCGAGCAGCTTCTGGCCCAGGTGCGCACCATTCTGGCGATGACAGGAGCCCAGAAGGTCAACCTGATCGGCCATTCGCACGGCGGCCCCACCATCCGCTACGTGGCCGGTGTGGCGCCGCAGCTGGTGGCATCGGTCACGTCCATCGGTGGCGTGAACCGCGGCTCGCGCGTGGCCGATATCGTGCGCGGTGTGGCCCCGGCCGGTTCGGTGTCGGAAGCCGTGGCCAACGCGGCCGCGTCGGCGCTGGTCGGGCTGATCAATGTGTTCTCGGGCGGCTCCGGGCTGCCCCAGATGCCCACGGCGGCGCTCGATTCGCTCACGACCGCAGGCAGCGCGCGCTTCAACCAGCGCTTCCCGCAAGGCCTGCCCAGCGGCTGCGGCAGCGGGCCCGAGCTGGTCAACGGTGTGCGCTATTTCTCGTGGACGGGCACCAAGACCCTGACCAACGTGCTGGACCTGAGCGATGCCCCCCTGGCCACGCTGGGCCTGGTGTTCGGTGAAGCCAACGACGGCCTGGTGTCCGCCTGTTCCTCGCGCCTGGGCCGCCACCTGGGCGACTACCGCCAGAACCACTTGGACGAAGTGAACCAGCTGCTGGGCCTGCGCGACTGGTTCTCACCGGACCCCGTCACGCTGTACCGCGACCACGCCAACCGCCTCAAGGGTCTGGGCCTGTGATGGACCGGAGCACGCCCTCCACCTCCACGGCCAGTCCGAAGCCTGGCCGTGCCCGCGCAGTCGCGGCCGGTGCCGCGGCACTGGCGGTGGCGGCGCTGGTTGGCGTGCTCGTCAGCCTGGGCGGGCCGCCACCGCTGCCCGTACCAGGCCCCAACGCGGTCGCCCCAGCGGGTGTGGCCGGGACACGTTCCGACGCGACTGCACTCGCGCACACGGGGGCAGCGGTGTCGGACGACGCGCGTGCAGCCACGCGCCAGGCCGTCGCCGACGATCCTTTGCTTGCGCAGGATCTGCGCAACCGGCTCGAATCGCTGCTGCTGGCAGCGGGCGAAGCCGAATCGCCCCAGGCCCTGAAAGACCGGCTGGCTGGCCTTGCAGGCCGATTTTTTCCGGCAGAGCTCGTCCCGCGGGCCCTGACGATCGCCTACCGGTATGTCGATTACCGGGTGGCATTGGGCGAGCTTCGCCCGCCCGCAGACCCCAGCGATCCGCGCGCGCTGCGCGCCGCCATGATGGAGCGCGATGCGCTGCGCCGCCGATTCTTTGACGACCAGGAGCACCTGGCCCTGTTCGAGCGCGAAGAAGCGCTGGACCGCCTGGCCGTGGCCCGCATGGAAATCCAGCGCAACCCCGCGCTCAGCGAGCAGGAACGCGCCGCCGCACTGCAAAGCCTGGAGGCAGAACTGCCCGCGGCCGAGCGCGCCGCACGGGCTGAGGCGATTGCCCACCTGGGCGTCGCGGCCCAGACCCAGACCTTTGACGCGCAAGGGGTGGACGAACGCACACGCCATGCCCAGCGCAGCGCCCAGTACGGCCCCGCCGCTGCCCAGGCGCTGGCCCAACTCGATCGCGAACAGGCCGACTGGAACGCCCGCCTGGACCGGTACGCCCAGGCGCGCCAGCAAGCCGGCGACAGCCAGGCGCTGCGCGACCAGTGGTTCTCGGCTGAAGAGCAGCTCCGACTGGAGGGCGCGCTTGGGATGCGCGCACTGCAGGCGGGTGCAGGCAAACCGTAAGCCAGCGACGGACAGGTCGCCGGAGCCCCACGCAAGCGTGGCGCCCGGGTGAACAGGGTCGCATACACGTAAAGCCTGCGCCATCCATTGATGATTCGCAACTTTCCTGCAAACCAGGATAAGAACACGCCTTCAAACGCGCGAATCATGCCCGCTTCGGCTTCTACAGTGCGGACATCCTCACTGACATGGCCGGAGACACCATGAACGCTGCACTGCCCCAAGCCACCGCCGCCCAGATCGAAGCCTGGGACAACCCCATGGGCCTGATGGGGTTCGAGTTCGTCGAATTCACCTCGCCCACCCCCGGCGTGCTGGAAGCCGTGTTTGAAAAGCTGGGCTTCACCCTGGTGGCGCGCCACCGTTCCAAGGACGTGGTGCTGTACCGCCAGAACGGCATCAACTTCATCATCAACCGCGAACCCCACAGCCAGGCGGCGTACTTTGGCGCCGAACACGGTCCGTCGGCCTGCGGCCTGGCCTTCCGGGTGAAAGACGCCCACAAGGCCTACAAGCGCGCGCTGGAGCTGGGCGCACAGCCCATCGAAATTCCCACCGGCCCCATGGAGCTACGCCTGCCGGCCATCAAGGGCATCGGCGGCGCACCGCTGTACCTGATCGACCGCTTTGAAGACGGCAAGTCGATCTATGACATCGACTTCGAATTCATCGAAGGCGTGGACCGCCGCCCGGTGGGCCATGGCCTCAACGAAATCGACCACCTCACGCACAACGTGTACCGCGGCCGCATGGGCTTTTGGGCGGGCTTCTACGAGAAGCTGTTCAACTTCCGCGAGATCCGCTACTTCGACATTCAGGGCGAGTACACAGGCCTGACCTCCAAGGCCATGACGGCACCCGACGGCAAGATCCGCATTCCGCTGAACGAGGAATCCAAGCAGGGCGGCGGCCAGATTGAAGAATTCCTCATGCAGTACAACGGCGAGGGCATCCAGCACATCGCGCTGATCTGCGACGACATCCTCTCCACCGTGGACAAGCTGCAGATGGCGGGCGTGCCCATGGCACCGGCCCCCAACGACATCTACTACCAGATGCTCGAAGGCCGCCTGCCGGGCCACGGCCAGCCGGTGTCCGAGCTGCAGTCGCGTGGCATCCTGCTCGATGGCACCACGGCCGACGGCACGCCGCGCCTGCTGCTGCAGATCTTCTCCACCCCCATGCTGGGCCCGGTGTTTTTCGAGTTCATCCAGCGCAAGGGCGACTACCGCGACGGCTTTGGCGAAGGCAACTTCAAGGCACTGTTCGAGTCGCTGGAGCGCGACCAGATCGAGCGCGGCGTGCTCGAAGCGGCCAAGCCCAAGGCAGCGGCCTGAGCGCAGGGTCACTGGCTGGAGCACCGCCCATGGCTGCCGAACCCGTTGTCTATGGCGCCAGCGAGCGCCCACCGCGCGGCGACTACCGCCGCGCGAACGCCGACTACACCTGCGCGCAGGACTTTGCGGCCTACACCGCACAGGACCACGACACCTACCGCCGCCTGTATGAGCGCCAGAGCGCGCTGCTGCCAGGCCTGGCGAGCGAAGCTTTCATCGCCGCGCTGCCCGCGCTGGGCGTAAAAGACCGCATTCCGCGGTTCGAGGAGATCAACGAGCGCCTGTACAAGGCCACACGCTGGGAGATCGTGGCCGTACCGGGGCTGATTCCCGAGGTGCCGTTCTTCACGCTGCTGGCCAACCGCAAGTTCCCGGTCACCGACTGGATCCGCACGCCCGAGGAATTCGACTACGTCGTCGAGCCCGACATCTTCCACGACCTGTTCGGCCATGTGCCGCTGCTCTTCAACCCGGTGTTTGCCGACTACGTGCAACGCTACGGACAGGGCGGCCTGAAGGCACACGGGCTGGGAGCGTGCGAGATGCTGAGCCGGCTGTACTGGTACACGATCGAATTCGGTCTGATCCGCGAACGCAGCGGTCTGCGGGCCTATGGCGCGGGCATCCTGAGCTCCAGCGGCGAGTTGCCCTATTCGGTGCAGAGCCCCGAGCCACAGCGCTTGCCGCTGCAGCTGGAGCGCACCATGCGCACCCGCTACAAGATCGACACCTACCAGCAGACCTACTTCGTGATCGACAGCTTCGAGCAGTTGTTCGACCTCACAGCCGCCGACTTCACGCCGATCTACGAGCGGCTGCGCGGCCAGCCGGAATTCGCAGCCAACGCTGCCGAGGCGACCGAGCCTGCCATGGCCTGATCGCGCTGCGCCGCACCACGGCGAATCTGTCAGTCTGCGGGGCGCCACAAGCGCCCCGCAGCGCTTGGGGAGGCTGGCCAGTGCTCAGCCTGCGCGGTCGGCCTCGGCGATCTGGGCCAGGCAGGCTGCGATCACCCCCTCGTCCAGCGCCATCTGCACATGTGGCAAGCCGTGGCACGCGTGTACCCGGGCGCCCGCCAGCACCGCCGTGGAGGCCGGAAAAACGATGTTGTCGCAGTTGGAAAACCAGCAGTCAAAACGTGCGGCACGCTCTTGAGGCTCGGCAGCAGACAGCGCCTGCAGCCAGGCGCTGTCCACGCGCATCTGGCGCCCGTTGGGGGTGCCGCTCCAGCGCGCAAGCCAGGTGCCCGCATGCGGCGTGCCCAAGGTGATCACGCGCGCCACACGCCGGTCGGCATCGGGCACCGCACGCAGCCAGGCCCGCGCCACCAGCCCGCCCATGCTGTGGCACACCAGCACGGGCGCCCGGCCCGTGGCCTGCTCCACGCGGCGCACGGCGGCCTCCACCTGGGCCGCATAGCTGTCGATGGAGGCCAGCGGCGGCTCCAGGCTGAGCGCCACATGCGCGTGGCCCTGTGCACGCAACCGCGGCAGCCACGGCTGCCACAGCGCCCGGTTGCACATGTAGCCGTGCACCAGCACCACGCCCACGCGCCCGGTGGGCACTTCGGGCAGCCAATCGGGATGCCGCTCGGCACGGAAGGGCTGGCGCCAGCCGAACACCACGGTGGCCGCCCAAAGCTCCTGCGCCCAGGCGCGCAGCACCTGCGCCAGGCTGGCGCGCGCGGCCGGGTCGCGCCGGTTGAGGGCATGCATCAGCGCGCATTCGAGCGCCATCACAGCCAGGAACACCAGCGTGGGCAGCACCACCAGCCACCAGGCCCACGCGGCGTCCAGCGTCCAAGCCAGGGCCGTGCAGCCCGCTACCCAGAGCAGCCACAGTCTTACGAGCCAGCCTTGTATCTTCGCGATCATGAAATCCCCGATGATCTCGGGAGAGACGCTCCCGCCCCTGCATTGTGGAGCCTGCACGGAGAGACCATGGACGCCGCCCAGACCATCCGCAACAGCATCGCCGACGTGCAGGCCCTGCGCCGCCTGCGCACGGCTGAGCCCGGACTGGGCGACGGGGTGGCCGCCGTGAAGACCCTGCAATCGCGCCGTTTTGCCGGCACCTATGCCGATCTGATGGCATCGCCCCGCTTCGGCGCCGCATCGCGCTTCTTTCTGGAAGAGCTGTACAGCGACCGCGACTACAGCGACCGCGACCAGCAGTTCAGCCGCATCGCGGGCACGCTGCAGACGCTGTTTCCGCAGCCGGTGGTGGGCACCGCCGTGGCGCTGGCCGAACTGCACGCCCAGACCGAGACCCTGGACCATGACATGGGCCGCAACTGGCTGGCCGGTCCGGCGGCGGAATCGCCCGCCCTGCGCTATGCGCGCGCCTGGCAGGCCGTGGGCCAGCCCCACGCGCGTCGGCAGCAGCTCGAGCGCGTGTTGGGCATGGGGCAGGACCTGGCCCGGCTCACGCGCACGCCCGGCCTGCGGATGATGCTGCGCATGATGCGCGGCCCGGCCGAAAAGGCGGGCATGGGCGCGCTGCAGCGCTTTCTGGAGGCCGGCTTCGACACCTTTGGCGCGATGGCCCGCGAACGCGGGGCCGTGGACCAGTTTCTGCAGACGATTGCAGCCCGCGAAAAGACCCTGATGGACCTGCTGTTCCAGGGGGATCCTGTCACCTGCGAGACCGAACTGCACCGCACCCTAGGACAAGCCCGGTAACCCTTTCGCGGCCCCCGCTTCCACAATGCCCGGCAGTTGCCGTTCATTGATTTGATTGCCGAGGACAAGGACACGCATGGACAAGATCTGGCTCAAGAGCTACCCCCCGGGTGTGCCGCACGATGTGAACCCCGAGCAGTACCGCTCGGTCGCGCATCTGCTGGAGGAATCCTTCCGCAAGCACGCAAACAGCCCGTTCTCGGTCTGCATGGACCGCTGGATGTCGTACGGTGAGCTGGAGCGCCGCTCGGCCGCGCTGGGCGCGTACCTGCAGAGCCTGGGGCTGGAGCCCGGCGCGCGCGTGGCCATCATGCTGCCCAACGTGCCGCAGTTCGGCGTGACCATGGCCGCCGTGCTGCGCGCCGGCTACACCTGCGTGAACGTGAACCCGCTCTACACCGCGCGCGAACTGGAGCACCAGCTCAAGGATTCGGGCGCCAGCGCCATCGTGATCTTGGAGAACTTTGCCCACACGCTGGCCGAGGTCATCGAGCACACGGGCGTCAAGCATGTGGTGATGGCCTCCATGGGCGACCTGCTGGGCTTCTGGTACGGCCGCTGGATCACCTTTGCCGTGCGCCACCTGGCCAAGATGGTGCCCGCGTACGATTTGCCGCTGTCGCAGGGCCGCAAGGTCGTCACCTTCAAAAAGGCACTGTCCATCGGCGAGTCGCGCAGCCTCTCGCCCAGCCAGGCCACCCTCGACTCCATTGCCTTCCTGCAGTACACGGGCGGCACCACGGGCCTCTCCAAGGGTGCGGTGCTCACCCACCGCAACATCGTGGCCGCCACACTGCAGGCCGAGGCCTGGTTCACGCCCGCGCTGTCCAAGGTGGGCGACTTGAGCAAGGCCAACAGCATTGCCGCGCTGCCGCTGTACCACATCTTCGCGCTCACGCTGTGCCTTCTGGCCATCCGGCAGGGCTCCAGCCTCACGCTGATCCCGAACCCGCGCGACATTCCGAAGTTCATCGAGGTGCTCAAGAAGCGGCCCTTCCACATGCTGCCGGCCGTGAACACGCTGTTCAACGCGCTGCTGCAGCATCCGCAGTTCAAGAGCATCGACTTCTCGACCCTGTGCGTGTCGCAGGCCGGCGGCATGGCGGCCTCCGAAGGCACGGCGCGCCAGTGGCAGAAGGTCACCGGCAGCACCATGATCGAAGGCTGGGGCATGAGCGAGACCTGCGCGATCGGCACCAACAATCCGGTCACGGCCAAGGAGTTCAGCGGCACCATCGGCCTGCCGCTGCCGGGCATCGAGATCGCCATCAAGGACGACGACGGCAACAGCCTGCCCCAGGGCGCGTCGGGCGAAATCTGCATCAAGGGCCCGAACGTGATGACCGGCTACTACAACCAGCCGGCCGAGAACGCCAAGGCCTTTACGGCCGATGGCTTCATGCGCACGGGCGACATCGGCATCATGGACGAGCGCGGCTTCACGCGCATCATCGACCGCAAAAAGGACATGATCCTGGTCAGCGGCTTCAACGTGTTCCCCAACGAGCTGGAGCAGGTCATCTCGCTGTGCCCGGGCGTGGTCGAATGCGCGGCCATCGGCATCCCCGACGCCAAGCAGGGCGAGGCGATCAAGGTGTTCATCATCAAGAACGACCCGGCCCTGACCGAAGACGACGTGGCCCGCTACTGCCAGGAAAACCTCACCGGCTACAAGCGGCCCAAGTACATCGAGTTCCGCGACGAGCTGCCCAAGAGCAACGTGGGCAAGATCCTGCGGCGCGAACTGCGCGCCAGCAGCAAGTAAGTGGGGGCCACGGGCGCTTCGGCAGCCGTGGCGCTGCCGCCCGACATCCAGGTGCTCGAGCGCGGCTGGCTGTCGGCCAACAACGTGCTGCTGCATGGCCCGCAGGGCGCCGCCGTGGTCGACACCGGCTACTGCACCCACGCCGAGCAGACGGTGGCACTGGTGCAGGCCGCGCTGGGCGGGCAGCCGCTGGCCCACATCCTCAACACCCACCTGCACAGCGACCACTGCGGCGGCAACGCCGCGCTGCAAGCCCGCTGGCCGGGCGTGCACACGCGCATTGCCCCGGGTGAGGCCGAGGCCGTGCGCGCCTGGGACGAGTCCCGCCTGAGCTACCGCCCCACGGGCCAGGAATGCCCGCGCTTTCGCTTTGACGGCCTGCTGGAGCCCGGCACCGAAGTGCGCGTGGGCGCGCGCCGCTGGCAGGTGCACGCAGCCCCGGGGCACGACACGCATTCGGTGGTGCTGTACGCGCCCGACGCAGGCGTGCTGATCGCAGCCGACGCGCTCTGGGAGCGTGGCTTTGGCGTGGTGTTTCCTGAAATCGAGGGCGAAGACGCGTTTGCAGCCGTGGGCGCCACGCTCGACCTGATTGAGCGCCTGGAGCCGCGCGTGGTCATTCCGGGCCATGGCAGCGTGTTCACCGATGTGGGCGGCGCGCTGGCCTATGCACGCAAGCGTCTGGCCGGGTTTGTGCAAGACCCGCAGCGCCACGCGTTGTACGCGGCCAAGGTGTTGCTCAAGTACAAGCTGCTCGAATGGCAGCAGGTGCCGGTGGCGCGCCTGCAGGCCTGGGCCGAGGGAACGCCCTACTTCGGGCTGCTGCACCGCGCACACTTTGCCGACCAGCCCGAAGCCGCCTGGCTGCAGTCGCTGATGGACGACCTGGTGCGTTCGGGCGCAGCGACGCGCGAGGGCGCGCTGCTGGTCAACGGCTGAGCGTGCGCCACCCCCGGGGCGTGCTCAGGCCCGCAGCGCGCGGGCAGCGGCGGCCGCCTGGAAAGCTCTGCATCACCCTCGCGAGGATGCGCGGGTGCGGATCGGTATGGACCACAAGGCGCTTTTTGCAGCCATCGCACGGCTACGGGCAAGAAACGCAACGCAATGGACCGCCCGAGGCCGTGCCAGCGCAGCCCGCAGGGAGTTATGCGGAGCTTCCCTGGACCTGGTGCGGCGCCGAGGCCAGCCAGTCCAGGCACTGATCCCACAACGCCCGCGCCTGCGGCCGGAAGTAACCCATGTGGCCAATCGGCCCGGTGCGGTCCACCACGGGGTCGATGGTCACGGCCTGCACGGTCGCATTGCGGTAGCCCTGCATGAAGGCGTCGCGCGATGCCGGGGGCGCCCAGGCGTCGTCGGTGGCGTTGGCCGCCACGATGGGCAGGCGCAGCTGCGCGAACTGCTCGGCCATGTGCGGCATGGCCGGGTCGTCGAAGAAGTAGCGCGGAAAGCTGCACCAGTGACGCCATTGCCGGTACACGCCCAGCGGCAGGTCTTCGCCCATGCCCAGTCGGCTCCAGGGCAGGTAACCGGCGCGACGCGTCCACAGCGGCCCCACCACCTTCCACATGAGCTGCACGCGCAGGCGCTCCAGCGGCGGCATCCAGCCATGCCAGCCCGCGCCCGTGGCAAAGGTCCAGCAGGCGTGCACCTCGTGGTGGTTGGGCAGCAGGCCCAGCGCATGCCCGCCGTACGAGTGGCCCACCAGATACAGCGGGCGGCCCGGCTGGCGCAGCGCCTCCACCCCGGCGGCCAGGTCCTGCCGACCCCAATCCAGGTAATCGACCTCGTAGCCCCGCAAGCTGGGCGGGGCCGAGCGGCCAATGCCGCGGTAGTCGAGCGTCAGCACATCAAACCCGCGCGCCGCCGCATGCTGGGCAAAGCGCCGGTAAAAGCCCTGCGGCACGGCCGTGGCGCTGCCCACCAGCAGGCCCGCATGGGCGGTGCCTTCGGGGCGGTAGCGCAGCGCGGCAATCGGCGTGCCGTCGGCCGCGGTGAGGGTGAGCGCTTCGGGCTCCACCGCTGCTGCGGGAGCGGCGCGGGTGGGAGCAAGGGTCTCAAGGGTCATGAAGCCTCCGGGGTCGGTGGAAGGTGGGGCGTCGCCGGGCTGCGACCAGGAATTTCGGACTCGATCCAGCGCACCAGCCCTTGCAGCACGCTCTGCAGCACCGCGCCGTCTTGCGCCACGCGGGCCTGCAGCAAGCCGCCCTCGTAAGCCGCCAGCACCAGCCCCGCCAGCATCTGGGCCCGCGCGGGCGGGATGCCGGAGGCCGCCAGCGCATCGGCCACGGTGCTGCGGATGCGGACAAACGCGGTATCGAGCGCCTGGCGCAGCGCCTGGTCGTCGGGCGTGGTCTCCAGCGCCACGGTGGCCAGCGGGCATCCGGCGGTGAACTGGCTGCGCACCAGCTGCCGCTCGGCCTCGCCCACCCAGCGGGTAAGCGCGGCCACCGGATCGGCGCCTGCGGCCAGCAGGGCCTGCAGACGCTGCACCATGGCCTCGGTCACGGCGGCAATGGCGGCGGTGGCCAGCTCGGTCTTGCCACCGGGAAAGTGGTGGTACAGCACGCCCTTGGGCGCGCCTGCATCGGCCAACACCTCGGCCAAACCCACGCCGTGCAGGCCGCGCTCACGCAGCGCGCGGGCCATCGCCTGGACCAGGCGGTCGCGGGTGGAGGGCGCGGGTGCGGCAGGTGCGGCAGTGCCAGGGGGCGCTGACGCGTCGGCGGGCGATGCAGCGGGCGACGAGGTGGAGGGCGCAGAGCGGGGGCGTGGCGGCATGGGTGCAGTATCTAGACCGGTCGGTCTAGCGTCAAGTGCGGGGCTGTCGCCAAGGTGCCTGGGGGTGAGAGGCCGTGGGGGCTTCTGCGAGGCGGTGGGGTTGCCGGGGGGGCGTTGTGGGGCTGCGGGGGTGTGCCGGTGCGGCGCTTGGAGGATGAAAGTCAAACAGGCCGCTCGTGCTTTTTTCTTAAGCACGAGCAGCTATGGATTCCATAGCACTCTGTGGTTGGCGGTAGTTTGCTGCTGTGCTTGTGCTGTGGTCTGAGGCCGGGATGTGCGCCCGGCGGCGCACCTTCTTTCTTTTGGGTCGCCAAGAGGGTGTAGAAGAAATCTATTGAAGCCGCCCCAACAGCATCCGAGCCTGCGCCAGCCAGACCCAAGCAGCGGCGTACAAC
>NZ_BAABEX010000003.1:0-176156 GCF_039540375.1 Acidovorax lacteus | reverse complement strand
CCTCGGCTGCGACGAGGAGCGCAGGGCGCGGGGCGGCGGGTGTGCCGCAGGACACACCCGCATCGTGATCATGCTTGCTGCGGTTGTCCGAGCGGAGCGCTGCAAGCGCGCAGCGAGTTCCGCAGCACGCCCTGGGGCCGAGCACCGCAGGATGCCCGGAGCGCAGCGCAGGGACGCAGGCGTGGGGTCGCCTTTTCTTTGCCTTCTTTCTTTTGGCGACCCAAAAGAAAGAAGGTGCGCCGCCGGGCGCACATCCCGGCCCCAGAACACAGCACAAGCACAGCAGCGAACTATCGCCAGCCACAAGATGCTATGAATTCCATAGCTACTCGTGCTGAAGAAACAAGCACAAGCAGCCCAAAAACCTTCAAGCCTCACCCACCGGCAATCCCACCCGCGTATCCATCTTCGCCCGCTTCGTACTGAAAAACGCCCGCACATTGCGCACATTCGCATCGGCCGTGAACAGTCGCTGCGACAGCGCCAGATACCCGGGCATGTCGCGCGTATGCACCACCAGCACAAAGTCTGGGCCTGGCGACACACGCCAGCACTGCTGCACCTCGGCGTCGGCCACGGCGCGGGCCTCGAAGGCGTCGAGTGCGGTGGTGTCCTGGCGGTCGAGCGACACCTCCACGATGCACGACAGCCCGTAGCCCAAAAGGGCGCCCAGGCGGTGCGT
This sequence comes from Acidovorax lacteus, assembly GCF_039540375.1. Taxonomy (NCBI): domain Bacteria; kingdom Pseudomonadati; phylum Pseudomonadota; class Betaproteobacteria; order Burkholderiales; family Comamonadaceae; genus Acidovorax; species Acidovorax lacteus. Next base: position 175,474 of record NZ_BAABEX010000003.1, on the reverse strand, counting down.
GTCGAGCACGGCCACCTGGCGCTCGATCAGCCCGGCCTCGCGCAGGCGGCGCACGCGGCGCAGGCAGGTGGGGGGCGAGACGTGCACCCGCTCGGCCAGGGTCTGGTTGGGCAGGGTGGCGTCGCGTTGCAGCCAGTCCAGCAGCTGCAGGTCGGTGGCGTCGAGCGTGATGGATTCCATTTAAATTGCGGAAATGAAAGAATATTCCGAGTACGTGGCCATCTGAAATATTCAATCACGAAACGCGATACTTCGATCCAACATTTCTTTCTCCCGCTCCTACGATCGCACCCATCCCTTCATTTCACCGGAGCACCACCATGTGCGGCATCGTTGGCGCGGTTTCCACGCGCGATATCGTCCCCGTCCTCGTTCAGGGCCTGCAGCGGCTGGAATACCGCGGATACGACTCTTGCGGCGTGGCCGTGCACGGCGCGAGCCTCGACGCTGCGCGCCCCGCGCAACTGGTGCGTGCGCGCAGCACAGCGCGTGTGGCCGAGTTGCTGGAGCAGGTGCGCACCGAGAGCCTGCAAGGTGCCACCGGCATCGCCCACACCCGCTGGGCCACGCACGGCGCACCGGCCGTGCACAACGCGCACCCGCACTTCAGCCATGGGCCGGGCGGCGCCGATGCAGACGCCGCCAGCCCTGCGCGCCCGGGCCGCGTGGCCCTGGTGCACAACGGCATCATCGAAAACTACGAAGCCCTGCGCGCCCAGTTGCAGGCCCGCGGCTACGTGTTTGCGAGCCAGACCGACACCGAAGTCATCGCCCACCTGATCGACAGCCTCTACAGCGGCGACCTGTTTGCCGCCGTGCAAGAGGCGGTGCAGCAACTGCACGGCGCCTACGCGATTGCCGTGGTGCACCGCGACGAGCCGCACCGCGTGGTGGGTGCGCGCGCGGGCTCGCCACTGGTGCTGGGCGTGGGGGCGGGCGGGGCCGAACACTTCCTCGCCAGCGACGCCATGGCCCTGGCGGGCGTGACGGACCAGATCGTGTACCTCGAGGAAGGCGACCTAGTGGACCTGCAACTGGGCCGCTACTGGATCGTGGGCCATGCGCCGGGCCGCGACGCGCGCCAGCCGCTCACCCCGGCCGAGCGCCCCGTGCGCACCGTTCACGCGCACAGCGGCGCGGCCGAGCTGGGGCCTTATCGGCACTACATGCAAAAGGAGATCTTCGAGCAGCCGCGCGCCATTGCCGACACGCTCGAAGGCCTGGAGGCCATCGTGCCCGAGCTGTTTGACGGCGCCCACGCGGCCGCCTGGCGCAGCTTCGAGGCCATCGACAGCGTGCTCATTCTGGCGTGCGGCACCAGCTACTACAGCGGCTGCGTGGCGCGCTACTGGCTCGAATCGCTGGCGGGCATCCCCACCCAGGTCGAAGTGGCCAGCGAATACCGCTACCGCACCAGCGTGCCCAACCCGCGTACGCTGGTGGTCACCATCAGCCAGTCGGGCGAAACGGCCGACACCCTGGCCGCGCTGCGCCATGCCCAGTCGCTGGGGCACGAGCACACGCTCACCATCTGCAACGTGGCCACCAGCGCCATGGTGCGCGAATGCAAGCTCGCCTACATCACGCGCGCCGGGGTCGAGATCGGCGTGGCCAGCACCAAGGCCTTCACCGCGCAGCTGGCGGGGCTGTTCTTGCTGACGCTGGCGCTCGCCCAGGCCAAGGGCCGCCTGTCGCCCGAGCAGGAGGCCGAGCACCTGCGCGCCATGCGCCACCTGCCCGTGGCCCTGCAGGCCGTGCTGGCGCTGGAGCCGCAGGTCATCAGCTGGGCCGAGGACTTTGCGCGCATGGAAAACGCGCTCTTCCTCGGTCGTGGCCTGCACTACCCGATTGCGCTGGAGGGCGCGCTCAAGCTCAAGGAGATCAGCTACATCCACGCCGAGGCCTACCCGGCGGGCGAACTCAAGCACGGCCCGCTGGCGCTGGTGACGAGCAGCATGCCGGTGGTGACCGTGGCGCCCAACGATGCGCTGCTGGAGAAGCTCAAGAGCAACATGCAGGAAGTGCGTGCCCGCGGCGGCGTGCTGTACGTGCTGGCCGACGCCGACACCCACATCGAAAGCGCCGAGGGGCTGCACGTGATCCGCATGCCCGAGCACTACGGCGCCCTGAGCCCGCTGCTGCACGTGGTGCCCCTGCAACTGCTGGCCTATCACACGGCTTGCGCACGCGGCACCGACGTGGACAAGCCGCGGAACTTGGCCAAGAGCGTGACGGTGGAGTGAAGCGGGTTCAGGCAACGGAGCGCCCCAAACTGGCTTCCAAGACCCTATACCAATCTTCGGCCGCCAGCGGCAAGCTCAGAGCTGCTAGGGCTTCCTGCAGCGCCTCCAGCCGCTGGCTGCCGGTGATGGGCACCGGGCGACTGGGGTGGCGCAGGATCCAGGCGTAGGCCATCGTGGCCACTGACACCTGGTGCTGGCGACCCAGGGCTTCGAGCACAGTTCGCACGCGCTGGGCAGCCTCGTCGCCCGCTTTGAAAAGACGACCGCCCGCGAGCGGGGACCAGATCATCGGACGGATACCAAGGTCCAAGCACTGATCCAGAGTACCGTCGGTCAGTGCGTTGAGGTGAAGGGGCGAGAGTTCGATCTGGTTCGTGGCCAGCCCTATGCGGTTGTTCAGTAACGCCAGCTGAGAAGGTGTGTGGTTGGACACGCCGAAGTGCAGCACCTTGCCTGCGGCCCGCAGGCCCTCGAAGGTGTGGGCCAGTTCGTCCGGGTCCATCAGTGCGTCGGGCCGGTGTATCAGCAGCAGGTCAATGTGGTCTGTATGCAGGGCTCGCAGCGACTCGTCGACCGAGGCCAGCACGTGCGCCCTGGAGGTGTCGTAGGACTTGATGGCGTGCCCCGGTCGTCGTTCGGACACCAGCTTGATGCCGCACTTGGTGACCAGCTGCATCCGCGAGCGCAGCGACGGCTGCGCTGCAAGGGCTTCGCCGAACAACCTTTCGACGGTGTAGCCACCGTAGATGTCGGCATGGTCGAAGCTCGTGATGCCCAGGTCGAGGCATTGCTCGATCCAGCGCACGCGCTGTTCAACGTTCATGCCCCATTCGCCCATGCGCCAGGCGCCGGCGACGATGGGCGAGAGACGGGGACCATGGTTGGAAAGCGCAACAGGCGCAAGGGTGTCAGAGGTCATGTCGTGGAAGGAACTACATCGTGGAGTTCGATGGGCAGGCCGTCGGGATCGGAAAAGAAGGTGAAGCGCCGGCCAGTGTATTGATCGACGCGTACCGGCTCGACCGCGACACCGTGCAACTCATGCTAGGCCTTGTGCCTCGGGGACCGACGGTCGCGGCGGCGGTGCCGGAGATGAAAACAGCTCAATCTGCTCCCCATTGGGTAACGCCAAATCAAGTTTGTACGACTGACGCTACTCGCGGTAGTGTTCGGCCACCACGCGCCGGCCCAGAACGTTCACGTAAAACGCTTTGGACCGTTCGTAGTCGGCGCAGCTAAGGGCAACATGGTGGATGCGGCGAAGACGGAGCATGGTGTGGCATCACCTCGTGCGGGTCGGTCCAGGTTGCACCAACGCTGGTGCGTCAAGTCGGATTCGCATGATGCGGAAATTGGGCCCTGCCTGGTCGAAGTCCATTCGGCCTGAGAAGACATGGTTAAGGTGGTTGGTCGATACCCAGAGCGCCCCTTCGGCGTCGAAGGCCATGGTGTCGGGCCAGATCCACTCGGGGCCTTCGGCAATCGTCGCCACTGTCCGGGTCTGGGGGTCGATGCGCTGAACCCGGTTGAGCGTGACGTTGGTGACGTAGACGCCGCCATCACGGCCGACGGCGATGCCATCCGATCCACCGCCGATCCGGATCGGACCGCTGACATGCCGCGCGATGTCACTGTCGCGCAGATTGGCGTCACGCAGGTGCCGGGTCTCGACACTGTAAACCGCATCGCCCGTGGTGATCGACCAGTACAGGTGCTGGCCGTTCGGACTGAGTGCGATACCGTTGATGCCGACCTTGAGTGCCACACCGGGAATGGCCGGCTCGCCATTGACCCGCAGCGGGCGTTCGGGATCGTCACTGGTCAGTGGCGAGCGATCGAGCAAGCGTCGGGCATTACCGGTTTTCAGGTCCAGAACGATGATGCCGCTGGCCGCACCGCCTTCAGCGCGATTGCCGCTGTCGCTGATGTAGGCCACCTGCCGGCGCTCGTCGAGCGCGATGTCGTTCAGGAAGCTCGTGGCGGGATCGGCCACGGCATCGGGCAGGGCGATGCGCCGCAGTTCACGGCCGCTGTCCAGATCGAACACCACCACCTTCTGCCCCTCGGACGTGGCACGCGATTCGCCGCCGGTGTAGCCCATGTCCAGAGCCCACAGTCGGTTGTGGCTGTCGATGGTGAAGCCCAGCACGCTGCGCAAGCCCCCGGGCCGACTGGCGTCGTTGGCTTCCCAGCTCGGGAACGGTTGCAACACCGATTGGCCGTTCTTCGTCACGACAAGATTGAGCGTGGCCGGCACACGAGGGTCCAGGATGCGTGCCACGCTGGCGAACACTCGGCCGCTGCGGTCCACCTTCACTCCGTACAGCGGTGCTTTGGTGTAGAGCCGCTCGGCGTTGTAGGCATCGGACTGCGCTGGTGTGGGAAAGTCCCACTGCGTGCGGGTCCAGGCGTGGCGCACTTCAGCGGCGGGCAGGGGCGCGAGAGGTTGCGCCAGCACGATGGTCGAGGCGCTGAGCAACGCCAGCACAGTGACAGCACCCCAGGCAGCCGCGGAGGACGTTTTTGTGAGTTTCATATGGGTTTAAGAGGGTTCAAGAGCCGGTCACGGCTTGGGTGATGTGTTGGTGGTTTCAGCGAACGTCGCTGGGGCGGTAGCGCTCTAGCCAATGGGCGTAGGGCGGTGGCAGCACCCAGGCGGCCCGGGGTTGGCCGAGCGCCTGCGCCGCGGCATAGGGCCAATGTGGATTCGCGAGGTGGGCGCGGCCGACGAGCGCCAAGTCGAGCTGACCCTGGGCAATGGCTGCTTCCGCCACCGCCGGGTCCTCGAAACCCCAGGCCGAAGACACCGGTATGCCCGCCTCGCGACGGACCCGAGCAGCCACCGGACCCAGGAAACCAGGACCCCAGGGCACCTGCGCTTTGGGCGTGGAGAAACCGACGCTGACGCTGAGCAGGTCCAGCCCTTCCGCCTTGAACTGGCGGGCCAGCGCGATCGATTCGGCCAAGGTGCGTTCGTCGTCACCGTCGTACTCGATGACACCGAAGCGGGCGGTCAGCGGCAGCCGCTCGGGCCAGACGCGGCGCACCGCGCGCAGCGTGTCGAGCAGGAAGCGGCTGCGGTTCTCGAAACTGCCGCCATAAGCATCGTCACGCGCGTTGGCATGAGTGGAGGAAAAGCTCTGGCCCAAGTACCCGTGCGCGAAGTGCAGTTCCAGCCATTCGAAGCCCGCGTCCCGAGCGCGGCGGGCCGCGGCCACGAAGTCCAGCTGCACGCGCTGGATGTCGTCCAGGCTCATCGCCTGCGGTACGCGGTCGAGGTGGGCACCGAAGGCGACCTCCGACGGCGAGATCGGCTGCCAGCCGGTGGCGTCGCCCGCGGGAATGTGGTCATCGCCTTCCCAGGGTCGATGGGCGCTGGCCTTGCGGCCGGCATGTCCGATCTGGATGCCGGGAATCGCACCGGTTTGGCGGATGGACTGTGCGATGGCCGCCAAGGGCTCTGCCTGGGCGTCGTTCCACAGGCCCAGGCAGGCCGGCGTGATGCGCCCCTCGGGCGACACCGCGGTCGCCTCGACAGTCACCAGGGCCGCCCCCCCGCGGGCTAGCATGGCGTAGTGGGTGTAGTGCCAGTCTTTGGCCAGGCCGTCCTGGGCCATGTATTGACACATCGGCGGCACGCCGATACGGTTGCGCAACCTCACGCCTTTGATCGTCAGCGGTTCAAACAAAGCTGCCAAGGCTGCTCTCCAGATGCAAGTGAGTAAAGGTTTCTTTAGCGATCCGATAGGGCCATCAACAGCTCCTGCGCCACGAGGTGGGACGACTGTGGGTTCTGCCCGGTGATCAGCTGACCATCGCGGATCGCAAAGGCTTGCCAATTGCCCGCGCCCTCGAAGCGACCGCCCAGTTCACGCAGGCGTGTCTCCAGCATGAAGGGCACTACCTTCTCCAGGCCAACGGCAACTTCCTCAGCGTCGGTGAACGAATTGACGCGCAAGTCCTTCACGATCGATTGCCCATCGGGACGTTTGGCCGTGACGAGGCCTGCTGCACCGTGGCAGACCGCAGCGATCAGCTTGTTCGCGGCGAAGGCGCGCTCGACCGCGCGGGTCACGCCGTCTTCCACCGGCAGGTCCCACATCGTTCCGTGGCCACCGGGGAAGAACACGGCATCGAACTCAGCGCCGTCAAATTCAGAGGCCTTGGGGGTCGCGGCAATGCGCGCCTGCAGGGCGGTATCGGCCAGGAAGCGCTCGACCACCGGGTCGTTCTGGCCGACAGGCTTGACGCTACCCGGGTCAATGGGCGCGGGGCCGCCTGCCGGGGAAGCCAGTGTCACGTCGACGCCGGCATCGGCCAGCGCGTAGTACGGCACGGCCAACTCTTCAGCCCACAGGCCTGTGGGCTTGCCGGTTTCGCCCATACGGGCGTTGGAAGTAACGATCATCAGAATGCGGGAAGTCATGGTGTGTCCTTATGGAGTTGCCGCGCCACTGTGGCGCGATGGTCAGGACTTTATTGATTCTTCAGGGTCCAATAAACTGGCATTCTCGAAATTCATTAATTACTCTGCTGAATAAATGGCGCGCACCTTTGAGCCCGTGCAGTTGGGCAGCATCGAACTGTTCTGCAAGGCAGCCGAGCTCGGCAGCTTCACCGGTGCAGCGGAAGCGCTGGGTTTGACGCCGGCATCGGTGAGCCGCTCCATCGGGCGGCTCGAGATGCGGCTGGGCGTGCGGCTGTTCAACCGCACCACCCGCAGCGTTCGGCTCACCCCGGGGGGCGAGCTCTACCACGCGCAGTGCCAGCAGGCCCTGGAGCAGATCGCCGAGGCCGAGCGCGCACTGACCGGCCAGCAGGCCGAGCCCAAGGGTCTGGTGCGCGTGAGCGTGGGCACCGTGTACGGGCACCACCGCGTGGTGCCGATGCTGCCCGGCTTCATGGCCGCCTACCCAGGCGTCGAGGTGGAGCTCAACGTCTCCAATCGCAACGTTGACTTCGTCGAAGACGGCTACGACCTTGCCATTCGACTGGGTGAGCCGAGGGACTCGCGCCTGGTTTCGCGCAAGCTCGAAGAGGCCACCGTGGGCATATTCGGATCACCCGCCTACCTGCGGAGCCGTGGCAAGCCAAAGACGCTCGACGAGTTGCGCCAGCACGACCTGATCCAGTTCGTGGTGCCCAGCACTGGCAGACCGATGCCCTGGATCCTGCGCACGCCCGAGGGCGAGGACATCGACTTCGGCTTCAAGAGCCGACAGCGCGTGCACGAGGACGTGCTGGCCGGCGTGGGCTGGGCCGCGGCGGGCGGCGGGCTGTTCCAGATTTACCATTTCGTGGCACGCGAGGCGGTGAAGACGGGCCAGCTCGTGGAGGTGATGCACGGCCACAGCGGCCGGTCGCGGCCGTTCCATGTGCTGTACCCGCAGAACCGGCACCTGTCGGCACGTGTGCGGGCCTTTGTGCAGTACCTGGCCACAGCCGTCGGACCGTCCACCCGCCACGACTGAAGCCGCGGCGACGAACTCAGCGACCCGCGCGATAAGCGAAGCTCTTGCGCCACGCCGTGGGCGACACACCGATGTGCTGGCGGAACTGCTGGCGCAAGGCCGCAGCAGTGCCCATGCCCACCGCCTCGGCCACGGCGTCGATCGAAAGTTCGGACTGCTCCAGCAGCCGCTGGGCCTGGGCCAGCCGCTGGGCCGCCAGCCAGGCCATCGGTGTCGTGCCGCAGACCAGGCGGAAGTGCCGTGTGAAGCTGCGCCGGCTCATCGCTGCCAGCGCGGCCATGCTGTCCACCGTGTGCGGCGCCGCCAAGTCGTGCGCGACCTGCTCCAGCACGCGCGCCAGTCGGGCATCGGCAGCGGCCACCGGCACCGGCTGCTCGATGAACTGCGCCTGCCCGCCAGCGCGGTGCGGCGCAATGACCAGATGGCGCGCCACGCGGCTGGCCGCTTCCGCACCCCGCAGCTGGCGCAGGATGTGGAGACAGCAATCCATGCCCGCAGCGGTGCCGGCCGAGGTGACGACATCGCCCTCGTCGACATAGAGCACTTCGCGGTCGACCTGCACCGCCGCAAAGCGCTGCGCGAAATCGTCCGCCACCGACCAGTGCGTCGTGGCGCGGCGGCCATCGAGTAGTCCGGAGGCCGCCAAAGGGTAGGCCCCCAGACACAATCCGACCAGCCGCGCGCCGCGCCTGTGGGCGGCGCGCAGCGCTTGGGTCAACGGCTCGGGCGGCGTTTCTGCCGGGTCACGCCAGCTGGGCACGATCACCACGTCGGCCCGCCGCAATGCTGCCAGCCCCCGGTCCACGCGCAGCTCGTAGCCCACGGTGGTGCGCAAGCGGCGGTCCGCGGCGCACACGCGGAAATCGAAGGGCGCAACGCCGGGGTGGCGATCGCCGAACACCACGCAAGGCACGGCCAGGTGGAAGGGGCTGATACCGTCGAAGGCGACCACCACCACGCGAACGGCGGGCTGGTCAGGCGTGGGCAAGGTCTTGCTGGGCCTGGGCATTGGCGGTGGTGTGAGGGAGTGTCGCGAGGCGCTGTCGGGCCAAAACCATATTTTGGCCCGATGGTTTCGTTAATTGTCCATCGGGCCACGGACACAAGGGGCCTCTCTGGCAGACGATTCGAACCCTTTGCATTTGAAGGGCTTCACGTGAACCCACAGACCTCTTCCAAGCTGCTCACCCTGGCCCTCTGGGCCGGCGTGGCCTACTTTTGCGCCATGGCCACTGCGCATTTCTTCGGCCTGAAGGTGCCTTTGTTGTTCGTTTACTACGACGTGCCGTACCACGCCTATCAGGACAAGATCATCTCGTTCGCCGTGGTGGCGTACGCCTGCCTTTTTGCCTCGGCTGCTCGCATCCCGGATGTCGTGCCAGCGGCGCTGGTGGCCCTTGGTGTCACGGTGTTGGGCCTGAGTGCCGTCAACGCATCAGACGCGCTGGCAACGGTCCTGGACGGGCGCTCGACATTGGTGTACTGGGCCCAGACAGGTCTGATCGCGGTCTATGCGGTGGTCTTGTTGGGCCTGTTTCTCATGCGCAACAAGGGGTAAGCGGCTTCAAGGCCACGACCTGTTGCCAACAGACTCATAACGCAACAAAGTTGCGTTATCGGTTAAACTGCAATCCAGTTGCGATAAAAGCGCGGGTTTGCAGACGTGTGGTCAATGCAGCGACGGCGGCTTTCTGCTTGTGTGCTGCTGCGTGGGCCTGCTGTGCTTGTCCGCGGCATCGATGCAGTGGCTGCCTTGAACCCGAGTGCGCCAAGCGCAGTCGCCTCGGTGTGGTCTCCGTTGCACGGTGCCTTCGTTTCCTTGTGGAGAGCGCCATGGCGCGCATTCGCTGTGCCTGCCGGGGGCGGGGCAGAGCGGGGCGCAGCCGCCGCTGAATGCTCAAGGTAGAAGGCCGGCCACCTGGCGAAGCGTTTGAACCGATTCGTGCGCCAGGTGGGATGGGGACCTTGTGGCGTTTGTGGCCAGACAACCGAGCGCGTCGCGCATTCATTCGGCTCCGCCAGGGCCTGTTGCACGCATCGTGCGTGATGGCTGCCATGCACACGATGTAACCGTCTTGAAGACTACGAACCTGACCATGCCTCACGAACTTGCGCCACATACGAACCGTATCCCCGTCACCGTGCTTTCGGGTTTCCTGGGTGCGGGCAAGACCACGTTGCTCAACCACATCCTGAACAACCGCGAAGGTCGCCGGGTGGCGGTGATCGTCAATGACATGTCCGAGGTGAACATCGATGCCGAGCTGGTGCGCCAAGGCGGCGCCGAACTCTCGCGAACGGACGAGAAGATGGTGGAGATGAGCAACGGTTGCATCTGCTGCACGTTGCGTGAGGACCTGCTCATCGAGGTGCAAAGGCTCGCCGAAGAAGGCAGGTTCGACCAGCTGGTGATTGAGTCCACAGGGATATCCGAGCCTTTGCCGGTGGCAGAGACCTTTACCTTCGCAGGAGAAGACGGCAAGAGTCTTTCGGATGTGGCCCGGCTGGACACCATGGTCACTGTGGTGGATGCCTTCAACTTTCTGAAGGACTACAGCTCCCGCGACAGCCTGCAGTCACGAGGCGAATCGCTGGGGGACGAAGACCAGCGCACGGTGGTTGACTTGTTGATCGAGCAGATTGAGTTCTGTGACGTGATCGTGCTCAACAAGGTCGATCTGATCACGTTCGAGCAGCGCGAGCAGTTGATGGGCATGCTGCATGGCCTCAATCCGCGCGCAAAAATCGAAGTTTCCGAGTTCGGCAAGGTGGCGCTCGGCACGGTGTTGGACACAGGCCTGTTTGACTTCGAGGAGGCCTCCAAAGCGCCTGGGTGGCTCAAGGAACTGCGCGGCGAGCATACGCCGGAGACGGAGGAATATGGCATCAGCAGCTTTGTCTATCGAGCACGCAGGCCTTTTCACCCCAAGCGATTCTTCCATCTGGTCGAAAGTGAATGGCCAGGGGTGGTGCGCTCCAAAGGATTCTTCTGGTTGGCGAGCAGGCCCACGTATGCGGGCTCATGGTCGCAGGCCGGTGCGGTGGCGCGGCACGGAGCCGCAGGGTTTTGGTGGGCGGCTGTGCCTCCAGAGCACTGGCCGGTAGACCCCGAGGCCGTCGCCCACATTCGCAAGCACTGGGACACCCAAACGGGCGATGCACGCCAGGAAATGGTGCTCATCGGCATCGGGATGAATGAAGCCGCGCTCAGGGCCCGCTTTGATGCCTGCCTGCTCACCGACAGGGAGATGGGCGAAGGCCCTCAAGCTTGGGCTGCCTACGAGGATCCGTTCCCTGCGTGGGAATGATCTGAACGCCTGGACATGGACTGCATGTCTTCGTCCAGCGCCCCGTGCGGGCACCCGGGGCGCACAGCTGCACGATGTGGCGCTGGTCGGTTTCCCGGCCCTTCTGGCTCCAATCGACGCGATGGGGCTGCTTAACTCAAAACACCGGGCGCCTCAGGCGGTCCACACAGCAAGCCATTTGCCCTGTAGCCCAGCTGCGGTGGCGCGTTCGCAGGTGCACGGATCCAGGGCCGCCTTGGAACGGCCCAGGGGGGGCTGCGCCGGGTCGCTCCCACCATCGCCCTGCGAAGGCGTGACGCTGCCGCTGCTTGCCTGGCGGAGGCGGTTCACACGGAACGCAACCGTCACAGCGGAACCGCCATCGCCTGCGTGCGCCCATCGGGGGCATCCTGCTCGCCGAAGCGATGGCCCCCCGCCGTCGGTTGCTCGTCAGTCAGGGCGCTGTGATGGGGACCTGACGTCCACCCCGCCGCATCATCGACGGCCGATGCGACTCGCTGCGATGAGCAGCGCACCTCCGGTCAGGCGGCGCCTGCGCGCAGGATTTTGGCGGCCGCGACCATGTTGGCCAGCGCAGGAGTCACTTCTGACCACTGCCGTGTCTTGAGGCCACAGTCCGGATTCACCCACAGGCGCTCGGCTGGTATGCGCTCTGCAGCTTTCTGCATGAGCTGCACGATGCGTTCTTGCGTCGGCACGTTGGGCGAATGAATGTCGTACACCCCGGGGCCAATCTCGTTGGGGTACTGGAAGTGCTCGAATGCGTCCAGCAGTTCCATGTCCGAGCGAGCGGTTTCGATGGTGATGACGTCGGCATCCATGTCGGCAATCGACGCGATGATGTCGTTGAACTCGGAGTAGCACATGTGCGTATGGATCTGGGTTTCATCGCGTACACCGTTGGCGGCGATGCGGAACGACTCCACGGCCCAGTCCAGGTACTCTTGCCATTGCGTCTTGCGCAGTGGCAGCCCTTCGCGAAGCGCGGCCTCATCAATTTGAATGATGCGTACCCCAGCCTTTTCCAGGTCCAGCACTTCCGCGCGGATCGCCAGCGCCAGTTGTGTGCACGACACTGAGCGGGGTTGATCGTCACGTACGAACGACCAGTTGAGCATGGTCACGGGCCCGGTGAGCATGCCCTTCACGGGTTTGGTGGTGAGCTGCTGTGCGTAGGTGATCCAGTCCACGGTCATAGCTTTTGGACGACTGATGTCGCCGAACAGGATGGGTGGCTTGACGCACCGAGAGCCATACGATTGGACCCACCCGAACTGGCTGAACGCATAGCCATCGAGCTGCTCGCCGAAATACTCCACCATGTCGTTGCGTTCCGCCTCGCCATGTACCAAGACATCCAGGTCGAGTGCTTCCTGCTCGCGAACGCTGCGTTCAATCTCGGCCCGCATGACGGCTTGGTACTCGACGAAGTCCATGCGACCCGCCTTGAACGCACTGCGCGCATGGCGGATCTGAGCCGTTTGGGGAAACGATCCGATGGTGGTAGTGGGATAGGTGGGCAGCCGCAGCAACGCCGCTTGTTTGCTTGCACGCCGGGCGTAGGCACTCTCACGCTGGCCCAGATGGGTGTCCACACGGGACACCGCCGCATGCACCGCAGGGTTGTGTACGCGCGCCGACGAGCGGCGCGCGGCCAGCGCCGCAACGTTGGCCGCCAGTTCAGCCCTTACGGCATCGCGTCCTTGCCGAAGCGCTTTGCCGAGTACGCGCAGCTCATCGAGCTTCTGCAAGGCGAAAGCCAGCCAAGACTTCACATCGCTGTCGAGCCGCTGCTCAATGTCCAGATCGACCGGGACATGCAGCAGCGAGCACGACGGCGCGAGCCAAAGGCGCTCCTGCAGGCGCTGCGCCAGTGGTTCCAGCCAGTCCAGCACAGCGGTGAGATCGGTTTTCCAGATGTTGCGTCCGTTGATCACGCCCAGCGACAGCACCTTGTGCGGAGAGAGCAGGTTGAGCAGGGTCCGTACTCCCTGAGGGTCGTTGACGGCATCCAGATGCAGGCCCGCGACAGGCAGATTGGCAGCAAGATAGGCGTTGTCTTGCAACGGGCCAAAGTAGGTGGCGACCAGCAGTTTGACCTTGGTGGCCTTGAGGTGGTGATACGCAAGGTTGAATGCGTGCTGCCAATCCGCATCCAGTTCCGTGACCAGGATGGGCTCGTCGATCTGCACCCATTCCACGCCCTGGGCTGCCAGGGTGTCCAGCAACTCTGCGTACACCGGCAGCAGGCGTTCCAGCAGTGCCAGCTTGTTCGATTCGTCCTTGCTCTTGCCGATCGCCAGGTAGGTCACGGGGCCGATGATGACGGGCTTGGCCTGTACACCCTGGGCCTTGGCTTCGGCCAGTTGCGCTTGCAGCCGTGCGGCGTCGAGCGAGAACTCGGTGGAGGCATGGAACTCGGGGACGATGTAGTGGTAATTGGTGTCAAACCACTTGGTCATTTCGCCCGCTGCCACGTTGCCACAACAGGCGCTGTCGTCCTCGGTGCTCGGGGCCGAGCGTCCGCGTGCCACGCGAAAGTAGTTGTCCAACGGGTCGCCGTGGAAGCCGCGCACGCGCTCGGGCAGGTTGCCCAGCAGGAAGCTCATGTCCAGCACCTGGTCGTAGAAAGAGAAATCCCCGACGGGAACCAGATCCAGGCCAGCCTGCTGCGCCCAGTGCTGCTGACGCAGTTGTGCGCCAAGGGTCTGGAGTGCGTCGCGCGAGGACTCACCCTTCCAATACGCCTCCAGGGCGAACTTCAATTCGCGGTGGGCGCCGATGCGTGGAAAACCAAGGTTGTGGATCGTCGTCATGTCGTTGTTGCGTCAAGCAGTGAATGAGAGGGGAACGAGAGAAACGAGCGGATCGTAGGCACCCAAATCAATGAAGTAAAATGGTCTTATCTCAATAATCGATTACTTTTGCTCATTGACCATGCTGGAGCGTATCCACCTTGCTGTGGTGCAGGAAGTCGAGCGCCTGGGCTCACTGACCGCTGCTGCCGACAAGCTCTGCGTCACGCAGTCGGCTTTGAGCCACTGCATGAAAAAGTTGGAGCAGCAACTGGGCACCGACGTCTGGCTGCGCGAGGGGCGCAGCCTGCGCCTCACACAGGCGGGCCAGTACTTGCTGGCCTTGGCGAACCGGGTGCTGCCGCAGTTGGAGGTGGCCGAGGAGCGATTGCGCCAGTTGGCTCAGGGCGAGCGCGGCACGCTGCGCATCGGCATGGAGTGCCACCCTTGCTACCGATGGCTACTCAAGATCGTCTCGCCCTATCTGGCCGCCTGGCCGGATGTGGATGTGGACGTGAAACAGAAATTCCAGTTCGGCGGCATCGGTGCGCTGGTGGGCTACGAAATCGACTTGTTGGTCACACCCGACCCGCTGTACAAGCCCGGCCTGCATTTCGAGCCAGTGTTCGACTATGAACAGGTGTTGGTGGTGGCAGGCAGCCACGCTTTCGCAGAGCAGGCCTATGTGAAGCCGACGCAGCTTGCGGGCGAAACGCTCATCACGTATCCGGTGAGCCCCGAACGGCTGGATGTGTACACGCAGTTTCTTGCGCCTGCAGGGGTTGCGCCGCGCCGTCACAAGACCATTGAGACTACGGACATCATGCTGCAGATGGTGGCCAGCGGTCGTGGCGTGGCGGCGCTGCCGCGCTGGTTGGCGCTGGAGTACGCCGAGACCATGGATGTCGTACCCGTCAAGCTGGGCCGTCAGGGCATTGCCAAAAGCATCCACCTGGGCGCTCGGGCCAACGATCTCGCGACAGACTATCTGCGCGCGTTCGTGGACTTTGCGCGGGGCGTGTCTGCTGCGGGGGCGGCTTTGGGCGCGAAGCGCTAGGGAAGCTCTGCCTGACGCCCTGCGGTCTGCGCTGGCACGGCCTCGGGCGGTTGGCTGCGTTGCTTTTCTTGCCCATAACGTGCTGTGGGCCGCAAAAAGCGCCTCGCGGCCCATATCGACCCGCACCCGTGCATCCTCGCGAGGGTGATGCAGAGCTGCCCCATGAACGCTTGCCGCCAGCGGTCAGGCAGGTGCCTGGTGCACGATCGCGCTCAGATCGGCCATCCGGGCGAGGCGACTGGGCCGTACCGGTAGGCCCTGGCTTTGCGCTCAGGCGTAGGCCTGCTCCAGGGCATCCCAGGCGGGCTTTTCGACCAGGCGCTGGCGCTCGGCGAAGGGTGTGACCAGCCCACTGCTTTCCTGGATTTCCCGCTCGTCGCGCAGCGTGGCGAGGGTTTTTTGCATGCCCATCACTGCGCCCTGCAGGGCTGCGTTCGCGTACAGCACGATGCCAAAGCCCAATGCCCCGAGTTGATCCGCGCTGAGGATGGGTGTTTTGCCGCCGATGACCATGTTCACGAGCTGGGGCTTGGCAAGGCGTTGCGGCAGCGCGCGGATGTCTTCGGCTTGCGTCACGGCTTCGACAAACAAGATGTCGGCGCCAGCCTCTGCAAAACGTTCAGCGCGCTCGACCGCCGCCTCAAAACCATGGACGGCCGCGGCATCGGTGCGGGCCATGATCAGCAGGCTCTCATCACGGCGCGCGTCCACTGCCGCCTTGATCTTGCTCACGGCCTCTGCGGTGCTGATCACCTCTTTGCCTGAAAAGTGCCCACAGCGCTTGGGCGCCACCTGGTCTTCCAGTTGAATGCAGTCCGCCCCGGCGCGCTCCAGCGTGCGCACGGTATGGATCACGTTGAGCGCGTTGCCAAAGCCGGTGTCGGCATCCACGATCAGTGGCACACCGACCGCGTCGCGGATGCGAGCTGTGTGCTCGGAGATCTCGTGCAGGCCCATGAAGCCTTGATCGGGCATGCCAAACCACATGTTGGTGACGCCCGCGCCGGTCACGTAGAGGGCCTGAAAGCCCAGATCGGCCGCGACCTTGGCCGACAGTGCGTTGAAGACGCCAGGCACCAGCAGGCCGTTGCGCGCCTCCACGAGTTGCTTGAGTTGTGTGCGGGGGGACATGGACCACTCCAATGCTGAAAAAAGGAACGACAGGCGGCCTGGACGCAGACGCCGCGGACACCTGCAAAAACCGAATCACTCGCTGTGGCAGTGCGCGCTCATGCCTGCGTGAGGCGCATGGGCAGGTATGCGCACCCAGCCCTCCATCAGGATGCGGGCGCTGCGGCTCACCACCGCCCGGGTGACCGTCCAGGAGCCGCCCACCTGCCTGGCTTGTGCTCCGACGCGCATCAGGCCGGAAGGGTGCCCCAGGCGCACTGCATTGCGCGTGCCGCCGCCTGCGGCCCGGTTCACCAGCGTGCCGGGCACTGCCGCCGCAGCGCCCATGGCCACAGCGCAGGTGCCCATCATGGCGTGGTGCAGCTTGCCCATGGACACGGCGCGTGCCAGCAGGTCCACGTCCGCGGCCTCGACCACCTTGCCGCTGCTCGTGCGATAGCGCCGGGGGGGGCTGACGAAGGCAAGCTTGGGCGTGTGTTGGCGCGAGGCCGCTTGCTCGGGGGTGTGAATCAGGCCCATGCGCAGCGCACCGGCGATTCGAATGCGCTCCAGGCGTGCCAGCTGCGCGGGGTCGTGGTTGATGTCCTCCCGCAGTTCTGTGCCCTGGTAGCCGAGGTCGGCTGCGTTCACGATCACTGTGGGAACTCCCGCGTTGATCAGAGTCGCCTCCAGCGTGCCGATGCCCGGCACCTCCAGCGGGTCGACCAGCCGGCCCGTGGGGAACAAGGCGCCACCTCCTTCGGGGCCCTCGTCCGATGGGTCGATGAACTCCAGCACGATTTCGGCGGCCGCAAACGTCACGCCGTCCAGCTCGAAGTCGCCGGTTTCCTGCACTTGGCCGTCCGTGACGGGTACGTGGGCGATGATGGTCTTGCCAATGTTGGCCTGCCAGATGCGGACGGCACAGGTGCCGCGCTGTGGAATGCGCTGTGTGTCCACCATGCCAGCGTGGATGGCAAACGCTCCGGCAGCGGCGGAAAGGTTGCCGCAGTTGCCACTCCAGTCCACGAAGTCCTTGTCGATGGCCACCTGGCCGTAGAGGTAATCCACGTCGTGCCCGGGGCGCGTGCTCTTGCTGAGAATGACGCACTTGCTGGTGCTCGACGTGGCGCCGCCCATGCCATCGATGTGGGCACTGTAGGGGTCGGGGCTGCCGATGACGCGCTGGAACAGCCGGTCTCGCGCGGGTCCGGGGTGCTGCGCGGGGGCAGGCAGGTCGGCCCAACGAAAGAAAACGCCTTTGCTGGTGCCGCCGCGCATGTAGGTGGCAGGAATCCTGAGTTGCTGGGGATGCTGGGTCATATCAAATTTGATAGCTTCTCGTGCTTGATTTGTATGGCTTCAAGCCCGATTTGTCGCTAGAAAATCCTGCGCAAAGCGCTGCAGCACACCGCCGGCCTCGTACACCGACACCTCCTCGGCGGTGTCGAGGCGGCAGGTCACCGGCACCTGCAGTGTTTCCCCGCTGCGGCGGTGCACCACAAGCGCCAGCGGGGCGCCTGGCCGCAGTGTGCCGTGTACGTCGTAGGTTTCCGTACCGTCCAGCTGGAGCGTCAGACGGCTCACACCCGGCAAAAACTCCAGCGGCAAAACGCCCATGCCGATGAGGTTGGTGCGGTGGATGCGTTCGAAGCTCTCGGCCACGACGGCTTCCACACCGGCCAGACGCACGCCCTTGGCGGCCCAGTCGCGGCTGGAGCCTTGGCCATAGTCGGCCCCCGCGACGATGATGAGAGGCTGGCGCCGAAGCAGGTAGGTTTCGATGGCTTCCCACATGCGCGCAACGCGACCTTCAGGCTCGATGCGGGCCCATGAGCCTTGTTGTACCTTGCCGCGGATCACGGCCATTTCGTTGACCAACTGCGGGTTGGCAAAGGTCGCACGCATGGCCGTCAGGTGGTCACCGCGGTGTGTGGCATACGAGTTGAAGTCCTCCTCGGGCACGCCCATCGCGGCCAGGTATTCGCCCGCAGCGCTGCCCGGCAGGATGGCATTGGAGGGTGACAGGTGGTCGGTGGTGATGTTGTCGCCAAGCAGCGCCAGAGGGCGCATGCCCTGCAGCGTGCGCGGGTGGGCGGCCAGGGCGCCCACGCCTTCTGTGTCCCAGTACGGCGGCCGGCGAATGTAGGTGGACTGCGGGCGCCAGTCGTACTGCGGGGCCACCGTTTGGCCGTCGTCCACGCGGATGGTGAACATCGGGTCGTACACCGCACGGAACTGCGCGGGTTTGACAGCCCGGGCCACGATGGCGTCGATCTCTGCATCGCTGGGCCACAGGTCCTGCAGGCGAATCTCACGGCCCTCCACCACGGCCAGCGCATCGTTCTCGATGTCAAAGCGCACCGTGCCTGCCAGCGCGTACGCCACCACCAGCGGCGGCGAGGCCAGAAACGCCTGCTTGGCATACGGGTGGATGCGGCCATCGAAGTTGCGGTTGCCCGACAGCACGGCGGTGGAGTACAGGTCGCGGTCGATGATCTCCTGCTGGATCTTCGGGTCGAGCGCACCGCTCATGCCGTTGCAGGTGGTGCAGGCAAACGCGACGATGCCGAACCCCAGGGCTTCCAGATCTGCCAGCAGCCCGGCTTCTTGCAGGTACAGCTCCACGGCCTTGGATCCGGGGGCCAGTGAGGTCTTGACCCATGGCTTGCGCGTCAGCCCCAGGCGACGGGCGTTGCGCGCCAGCAGCGCGGCGGCGATCACGTTGCGCGGATTGCTGGTGTTGGTGCAACTGGTGATGGCCGCGATGATGACGGCCCCATCCGGCAGCAGGCCCTGCGCCTCCTGCGCGCGGGCCTGGGGCCCATCCACCGCAATGCCGCGCTCGGCCAGCGCCGATGTGGGCAGGCGGCGGTGCGGATTGGAGGGCCCGGCCATGTTGCGCACCACGGTGGACGGATCAAAGGTCAGCACGCGTTCATACGCTGCGGTCTTGAGCGTGTCGGCCCAAAAACCAGCGGTCTTGGCGTAGCGCTCCACCAGCTGGATCTGCGCATCCTCGCGCCCCGTCAGCCGCAGGTAGTCCAGCGTCTGGTCGTCGATGTAGAACAGCGCAGCCGTGGCTCCGTACTCGGGGCACATATTGGAGATGGTGGCACGGTCGCCAACGCTCAGGCTGCGCGCACCGTCGCCATAGAACTCCAGATACGCCCCCACCACCTTCTGGTTGCGCAGAAATTCCGTCAGGGCCAGAACGATGTCGGTGGCCGTGATGCCGGGCTGGCGGTGCCCCGTCAGCTCCACGCCCACAATGTCGGGCAGGCGCATCCACGAGGCGCGGCCCAGCATCACGTTCTCGGCCTCCAGCCCGCCCACGCCCACGGCGATCACGCCCAGCGCATCGATGTGGGGCGTGTGGCTGTCGGTGCCCACGCAGGTGTCTGGGAAGGCGACCTGGCCCTGAGCGTCGCCCTGCACGTACACCACGGGCGACATCTTCTCCAGGTTGATCTGGTGCATGATCCCATTCCCCGCCGGGATCACTTCCACGTTGGCAAACGCTTTTTTTGTCCACTCGATGAAGTGAAAGCGGTCCTCGTTGCGGCGGTCTTCCATGGCGCGGTTTTTGGCAAAGGCGTCCGGGTCAAAGCCGCCACACTCCACGGCCAGCGAATGGTCCACGACGAGCTGCACGGGCACCACGGGGTTCACCGCTGCGGGGTCGCCCCCTTCTTGGGCAATGGCGTCGCGCAGCCCGGCCAGATCCACCAGCGCTGTCTGGCCCAGGATGTCGTGGCAGACCACGCGCGCAGGAAACCACGGGAAGTCGATGTCTCGTTTGCGCCCAATGAGCTGCCCGAGGTAGGCGTCGAGTTGTGCCGGGTCGGCGCGGCGCACCAGGTTTTCGGCGTGCACGCGGGCGGTGTACGGTAGTCGGGCCCAGGCACCGGGTTCGATGGCATCGACGGCCGCTTGTGCATCGAAGTAATCCAGGGCCGTGCCGGGCAGCGGCTTGCGGTGGGCGGTGTTCATCATGTAGCGGGGTGTGCTCTCTTTTTGATAGCTGCTCGTGCTAGTAAAACATCAATCGCAGGCGTCAGTGACCTCAAGCCGACTGTGTACAAGCGCAGGCTGCTATGGTTTTTTTAGCCACGGGCTTCAATGGGCACGAACGTCTGGTCTTCGGGGCCGACGTAGTGGGCGCTGGGGCGGATGATCTTGTTGTCCACGCGCTGCTCGATGATGTGAGCGGCCCAACCACTGGTGCGCGCGATGACGAACAAGGGGGTGAACATCGCGGTGGGAACTCCCATCATGTGGTAGCTCACGGCGCTGAACCAGTCGAGGTTGGGGAACATCTTCTTGACTTCCCACATGACGGCCTCAAGCCGCTCGGCAATGTCGAACATCTTGGTGGAGCCCGCCGCCTCCGACAGCCGCTTGGCCACCCGTTTGATGACCACGTTGCGCGGATCGCTCACGGTGTAGACCGGGTGGCCAAACCCGATGACGACTTCCCTGGCCTCCACGCGGCGGCGGATGTCGGCCTCTGCCTCGTCCGGGCTGTCGTAGCGTTTCTGGATCTCGAACGCCACCTCGTTGGCCCCCCCGTGTTTGGGGCCGCGCAGCGCCCCGATGGCTCCTGCGATGCTCGAATACATATCGCTGCCCGTGCCCGCAATCACGCGTGCGGTGAAGGTGGATGCGTTGAACTCGTGCTCGGCATACAGGTTCAGCGAGGTGTGCATGGCGCGCACCCAGTGCGCAGGTGGCTTTTCACCATGCAGCAGGTGCAGGAAGTGGGCCCCGATGGAGTCGTCGTCCGTCTCGACCGCGATGCGGCGGCCCGAGTTGCTGAAGTGGTACCAGTACAGCAGCATGCTGCCCAGGCTGGCCATCAGCCGGTCGGCAATGTCGCGGCTGCCGGGCAGGTTGTGGTCGTCTTTTTCAGGCAATGCGCAGCCCAGGGCCGAGACGCCGGTGCGCATCACATCCATGGGGTGGCTGGCGGCGGGGAGCTGCTCCAGCGCGGCCTTCACGCTGCCGGGCAAGCCGCGCAGGGCTCTGAGTTTGGCCTTGTAGGCCTTCAGCTCGGCGCGGGTGGGCAGCTTGCCGTGCACCAACAAGTGGGCGATTTCCTCGAACTCGCAGGCCTCGGCCATGTCCAGGATGTCATAGCCTCGGTAGTGCAGGTCGTTGCCCGTGCGCCCGACGGTGCACAGCGCGGTGTTGCCTGCCGTGACGCCCGACAGGGCGACGGACTTTTTCGGCTTGAACGGGGTGGTGGCCGTGGGCTCAGGGGTTGTGGTGTTCATGCGATGTCTCCGGGTTCAGGTAGGAAGAATCAATGGCAACAGGACGACCGGCGGAGTCCACCGCGACCATCTCGAACACCCCCGTGAGGACGTGCTCCGCGGGCACCTCCGGACGATCGGCCAGGCCGCGCACACAGACCGTCATCGAACTGCGACCGACCCGGCTGACCCAGCCCTGCAGCGTGAGCTGGTAGCCCACAGGCACAGGGGCCAGGCATTGAACGCCCGTCACGCCAGCCATCACCACCTCGCGGTGCGCCAGGCTGCGGGCTGCCAGAAAGGCCGTCTTGGCCATCAGCTGCAAACCCTCACCGGCAAACAGCGTGCCGTGGTGGTTGGCGTGCGCAGGCAGAACAAGTTCGCGAACCTCGACAGTGCCTGGGGGTGTTGTCATACTTCGCAATTTACGCAACGCGCATCTTTCGCGATAGCACTAAAAAAGCGAATGATTGCGAAGAAGTGCGCTTCGTTTTGCAAATTTTGCGAATACCGGATGAGATCTGTTTGAAAGACAGGTGATGGCGAAAACTTTCATGGGGGTGAAGCTGCGCAGGCTGCGCTCGGAGCGCGGCATGTCGCAGACTGCGCTGGCACACGCGCTGGGTATCTCGCCCAGCTACCTCAATCAGGTGGAGCAGAACCAGCGGCCGCTCACGGTCAGCCTGCTGCTCAAGCTGAACCGCGCACTGGGCGTGGACATTCAGCAGTTTTCGGAGGATGAGGAGGCGCGTCTGATCGCCGCGTTGCGCGAAGCACTGGCGGACGCACCGGAGTCCATCAGCCTGCCCGAGTTGCAAGAGGTGGTGACCCAGATGCCAGCCCTTGGGCGGGCCATCGTCGCCATGTACCGCCGCAACGTGGAGTCGGCAGCCCACCTTGAAGCGATGGCCTTGCGCATGGGCGACGATCGCGTGGAGGCAGCGCCCGCCTCCCGGGTCACCGGATTCGAGGCGGTGCGGGACTTCTTTTTTGCGCACCAGAACCATTTCGATGCGCTCGACCGCGCTGCCGAGGCCCTGGCGCAACAGGCGGACCTGGCGGGTGGCGCCCTGGCGCCCTGGTTGGCGCGGCGCCTACAGGAGCGACATCAGGTGCATCTAGTGATCGCGGACAGTGCGGACGCTGACAAGCGACAGTACGACCCGCGCAGCCGTACGCTGCGCTTGTCGTACACGCTGGATGCGGGGCAGCAGGCCTTCCAGATGGCAACCCAACTTGGGCTGATGGAGGCCGCCGCGTTGATCGATGCGCTCACCCAGACGGCACCCTTTGCGGCTGACCTGCCCACCGTGCGTCTGGCCCGCATCGGGCTGGCCAATTACTTCGCGGGTGCGTTGCTGCTGCCCTATGGCCTTTTTTTGCGCGCGGCAGAGGCGCTGCGCTATGACATCGACTTGTTGGGGCAACGGTTTGCCGTTGGCTTTGAAACGGTGTGCCATCGGCTGAGCACCTTGCAGCGGCCCAGCGAGCCGGGTATCCCCTTCTTCTTCGTTCGAGTGGACCGCGCGGGGAACATTTCCAAACGGCAATCCGCCACGCATTTCCACTTCAGTCGCGCGGGGGGCACCTGTCCGCTGTGGAACGTCTATGAAGCCTTCTCGCAGCCCGGGCGTGTGCTTGCGCAGTTGGCGCGTATGCCGGATGGTCGTACCTACCTGTGGATCGCCCGGACTGTGAGGAGTGGCGCTTGCCGAGGCTACGGCTCCCCCGACAAGATGTTCTCAATCGGCCTGGGCTGCGACGTCCGCCATGCGCATCGGCTCGTATACGCCAAAGGGCTGGATCTCACGGACCCGGACGCGGCGATTCCCATTGGAATGGGTTGCAAGGTGTGCGAGCGCACAGACTGTCCTCAGCGCGCCTTTCCTTACGTGGGCAGGGCGCTGGAGGTGAACGAAAACGTCAGCAGCTTCTCCCCTTACGGCGCCAACATGCCGCCGTAGCGGCGGGCTGTCGAGGCTCGCTGCCGTGGGGGCTTCGATCGGCGGTCGAGTCGGCAGGCGTTACGGCCACACGCTGGCCAGCATGAACAAGGCCGCTTTCACCAGGGCAAAAACCACCCCCGACACCACGGCTGCCGCAATCGTGCTGGCGATCAGACCACCGACGATCCACAGCCCGTCACGTTCCAGCACACCCAAGGCCAGCAGGCTGATGGACAAGGCAGGAAGCGTGTTGCCCAGCGGAATGGGCAATACGAGCACCAGCGCGAGCAGCAGGCACACGGCGCCCACGAGGTTCTCCATCGGCGGCTTGGCCAGAAAGCCATAGCGGGGCCGCAGCAGGCGCTCCGCCTTGCCCAGCCAGGGAACGACCCGCCACGTCAGCGCCGCGAAGTCCTCGCGAGAAAGGGAGCGCTCCCGCACCAACTTGGGAAGCCAGGGGCGCATACCCAGCATCCACTGGGCCGACAGGAAGATCAGCGGGGCGCCCAGAATGGCCGATACGCCTGGTGGCACTGGCAGGATGTTGGGCGCTGCAAAGATGAACATGAGGGCGCCAATGGCGCGGTCCCCCAGCAGTGCGAGCAGATCGGCCACCGATACGCGCGACCGGCTGCGGTCTTGCGCGAGCTGAAGCAACACCACCGACAGTGGTTGCCCGGTTGCAGCGCCACGCAGGGAGGAGGGGTCCGTGCTCATGGGCAAGACCCTGAAAGTACGCAGCGAGCACGGGAGCGCTCTGACAGCGATCGCATTGCGTAGGTGTCCTTTCTGTGGTCGTCCATGCCCACCTTCACCGCATGGGCTAATGTGCGTGGGGCGTTGCACGGGCCCACAGTGTGGGGCTGCCCGAGGTTCTTGGTGCGTTCCATGGGGTTTGTGGGGTTCGCTGGCAGGATGTGGCAGGCGTGCGTGCCTGTGAGGAGCGGGGCGGTTCCATCGCAGACGCGATGCGTGGTCCGAGCGTGTGCTGCGCGTGGAGTTCCAGGCGCTTGCGCGGCAGGGGCGTACTGTCCATGCCTGTTTTCGCAAGCGCCGGACGCCGCATGCAGCGGGGGGTGCTGGCGGGGACCACGGCACCCGCGGGATGTGGCAGGCGGGGCGTCCGGCACCCTGTTGCGGTTCATGGGGCTGTGGCAACGGAGCCTGTGGAGGTGGATTCGTCCCGGGCAACCCGTGTGGCAATCACTTTGTCAATCGTGCGTCCGTCCATGTCCACAATTTCAAGATGCCAGCCTTCCCAGGTCACGGTGTCGCGTTCCTTGGGCAGCCGTCCCGTGAGCAGCATCATCATGCCGCTGAGGGTGTGGTAGCGACCCCGTTCCTCGTCTGGGACGCTTTCCAGATCCAGGCGATCTTTCAGCTCCGGCACCGGAATGTGCCCGTCGAGCAACCACGAGCCATCGTCGCGCTGCATGGCCCACGATGTCTCTGGATCCCGGGGGCTGAACTCCCCCGTGATGGCCTCGACCAGGTCCTGCAAGGTCACGATGCCCTGGACTTCGCCATACTCGTCAATGACGAACGCCATGTGGACGTCGGACTGGCGGAAGTTGTCCAGCAACTCCATGCCCGTAATGGTTTCGGGCACATACAGCGGGGGTTGGAGCGGTTGGCTGTCCAGTTCCCGGTCTTCCCCGCGCAGGGCTTTGGACAACCATTGGCGGGCATTCACGACCCCCAGCACATGGTCCATGCTGCCTTTGACCACCGGGAAGCGCGCATGGTCGGAGGCTTCTACGCGGGCCATGTTGACGTCAAAGCTTTGCTCCAGGTCGAGCACCACCACGTCGCCGCGCGGCACCATGAGCGAGCCAATCTGGCGGTCATCGAGGCGAAACACGTTGCGCACCATGGTGTGCTCATGCGATTCGATCACGCCTGCTGTGGTGCCCTCGGCCAGCATGGCGTGGATTTCCTCCTCGGTCACGGCATTGCCCGTGTTCTCCTTCACGCCCAGCAGCTTGAGCAGCCCACGCGTGGACATCGACAGCAGGAGCACGAAGGGTTTCGTGGCTACTGCCAGCCAATCGATCGGACGTGCCACCAGGCGTGCCAAGGTCTCGGGGTGTGATTGACCGATGCGCTTGGGCACCAGTTCGCCCGCCACGATAGAAAAGTAGGTGATCAGCACCACCACCAGGCCGGTCGCCACGATCTGGTTGTACCCCGCCGGAAAGCCCATGGACTCCAGCCAGATGGCCAATGGTGCTGCGAGCGCCGCCTCGCCGACGATCCCGTTCAGGACACCAATGGACGTGATGCCAATCTGGATGGTCGACAGGAAACGGGTAGGGTCTTCGCCCAGCTTCACCGCTGCGGCTGCAGCGCCATCGCCTTCGTCTATGAGTTTCTGCATCCGCGTCTTGCGCGCGGTCACCAAGGCGATCTCCGACATGGCAAACAGACCGTTGAGGAGGATCAGGGCAAAAAGTATGGCAATTTCCATGATGAATCGTGAAGCGACTTTCAGACCGCCAGGGCGCTCACGCCCCGCAGACGTGGAGGCAGCGCGAGGCGGCCGAGCTGTTGGGATATCAGGCTGCGCGCGCCGCTGGGGCGACCAAAGCAAGCGATGGCCCCGCGACAGGCCCAGCAGCCGATCACGGATGCCAGGCCCGGGGGCAGAGGGCCGGCCGTCGCTGCCAGGGGCCCTCTTGGCGGAGAAGCCGAGTGTTGAGTTGAAGAACGAAGCATGGTGTTCATGTAAGCCGGGGCGTGTGGAGGGCGCTTGCGAAACAGACCTCCAACCCTGTTGCGGGCGGCAGGCTGCACGGGCGGTTCGATACAAGCTTGTGCAGCCTGGTATGGGCGCTGCAGGCCTCTTGTCGGGCGGTTGCCCGGGCAGGGGGTGTGCTGGGTGCAGACCGCCCGCCGACGTCAAGGGGCCGATGCCGATCGGCTCTCACGACCGGCGCTGGCGTGGCCTTACGCTTGCGCGCTCGCCCGAGGTGGGCGCTGCAGCCCTTCGAGAGGGGGCGATGCCGCTGGGTGACGAAGCGCAGCCACTGGGGGGGCTACATCACAAGCCGATGTGAAAGGCCCCAGGTTCAGATGCAGCCATTCGGGCAACTCTGGCTGTGTATCGGTCAAGCCATGATCGTGGGCGTGTCCGAGCAGGTCGTCTTCATGGGCGGGCTCGGACGGCTCCAGCAGGGATGCAGCCACTTGTGCGGGCTGCCACGCTTTCGCAGTCTCAATCTTACCGAACGCAAAAAACACCACATTCACGAGAAAGTGCAGTGCAAAGATTGCGATGAGGCCGCGACGCATGGTCCGGTGATTGTATGTGTCCTGTGTGGCGCGCACCTTGAGTGCGACGCACGCCGACCCGTCATGCCCCGGGGCGTTGCGTAGCGTGTCGGGCGATCTGTCGTCTGGCTGGACGGTGCCTTCGGCGTGGCCGAACCGTACCCCTGGCGCCGCCAGCGCACGACCCGTCTGGCCGCTGGCGCCGGTGGCCGCATTGGCTCACAGGGGCTCGTGTGCAGACGGTTCCCGCAGGCGTTGTGGGGCGCGGTGTTCACCATTGCGCGCATGGCGGCCGTCGTGCGGTTGTGCCTCCACTGGCCAGCGGCCGCTGGCGGGGGCTTGGCTCGTGCCCATCCCGGGGGCATCGGCAAGCAGGCCAAACAGGTTCTTGGGGTCGCCCAGTTGCGGAATCAGCGCCAGCCGCTCGCCGGTATGGCTCTCCAGGGCTGCGTCGTACAGATAACGCAACGCTGCATAGTCCTCCAGCGCAAAGCCCACCGAGTCGAACACGGTGATCTGCGCGGCATGGTCGCGGCCTCGGGACTGTCCGGTCAGCACCTGCCACAGCTCGGTCACGGCGAAGTCGGCGGGCATTTGCTGGATGTCGCCCTCGATCCGTGTTTGCGGCGCGTATTCCACGAACACCTTGGCGGCCAGCAGCACGGCGGCATCCAACTCGGTCTTGCCCGGGCAGTCGCCACCCACGGCGTTGATGTGCATGCCCGGCGCGAGCATGTCGTCCGTCAGGATGGTGGCATGGGCCTTGTCGGCCGTGGCCGTGGTCACGATGTCGGAACCCTGCACAGCGTCGCGGGTGCTCGCGCACACCTGCACCTGCAGGCCTGAACTCTTCAGGTTGGTGGCCAGCTTGGCGGTGGCTGCGGGGTCGATGTCGAACAGCCGCACGGTGTCGATACCCACCAGGTGCTGGAAAGCCAGCGCCTGGAACTCGCTTTGCGCGCCGTTGCCGATCAACGCCATCACCCGGCTGCCAGGGCGCGCCAGGGTGCGCGCGGCCAAGGCCGATGTCGCCGCCGTACGCAGTGCGGTGGTGAGCGTGAGCTCGCTGAGCAACAGCGGCGCGCCGGTAGCCACGTCGGCCAGCACACCAAACGCCATGACGGTGGACAGACCCAGGGCCGTGTTCCGCGGGTGTCCATTCACGTACTTGAACGCATACCGGGCGCTATCGCCTACCGGCATGAGTTCGATCACGCCGTCACGCGTGTGGTGGGCCACGCGGGCGGTTTTGTCAAAGTCGTTCCAGCGCACGAAGTCGTCTTCGATGTAGCGTGCCAGACCGGCCAACACGGCGGGAACTCCGCGTTCTTGCACCAGTGCGACAGCGGCGGGTACGCTCAAGTACAGCGGATGGGTCCAGGGGGTGGGATGGCGCATGGTGTGTCTCCAAAAAACTTCTGGAAGGGGCTTTCGGAGAAGTGTCGGGACAGTCCGTGTCAATGCACAGCGGCAAAAACTTGGCGTAACCGCCGATTTTTTGACGTTTTGACAGCTAGCGCTGACAATTTAGTGCATGGACGACTTGGACCAGCAACTGATTGCGCTGCTGCGGCAGAACGCGCGGCTGAACATTGCCGATCTGGCGCACAAGCTGGGTGTCTCACGCGGCACGGTCAACAACCGCCTGCGAAAGCTCGAAGACCAGCAGGTCATCCTGGGCTACACGGTGCGCCTGCGCCCCGAGCACGAGCCCGACACCATCCGCGCCTGGATGGGCGTGCAGGTGGAGGGGAACACCACCCGGCAGGTGATTGCGAGCCTGCTGGGCGAGCCGGGCGTGGTGTCGCTGCATGACACCAACGGCCGGTGGGATCTGCTGGCCGAGATCGAGGCGTCGTCCATGCGTCAGCTGTCGGATGTGCTAGAGCGCATCCGGTTGATCAGCGGCATTCGCGGCACGGAGACCAACATCCACCTCACCAGCTACCGCTGAGGGGGCCGCCCGCCGTGCGACTGCGGCAGGCTACAAGCCTTGCCACAGGGCAAGGCGGGTCGATCGGGTCAGGCGATCAGCACGCCCGCTTCATCGCTGCGGGTGGCGCCGCGGTTGTCTTTCCAGCTCACACCGATGCGGTCGCCCACCTTGGCGCCCTTGAGCATGAACTGCAGGTACGGACTCTTGGAGACGGCCGGGCCCCAGTCGGCGCTGAGCAAGGTGCGGCCGTTGTGCGTCACAGTCACTTCCTGGATGTACCAGGCGGGCACGACTTTGCCCGATGCATCGCGGCGCTGGCCGGATTCCATCTCGTGGGCCATGAGGATGCGCACCTGGGCCTTGTCGCCCTGCAGTTGCGCGCGGATTCGGGTGGCTTCGGTCAAGGTGTGAACTCCTGTCTGCTCAGCCGCAGCCGCCCTGGATGACGCGCACTTCGCGCTTGGCGAACAGCGCGCGCCCGTCGGCCATCAGGGCCACGGCGTACACGTCGGAGGTTTCGCCCATCTTGGTGCGCAGCGTCAGGCTGGGCTCGATGGATTCGGTGACGGCAAAAGATGCGACCAAGGCCGCGGGGTTTTTTTCCACCAGCAGCAGCAGGCGGCGCACCCCGGGCAGGTTGCAGGCCAGCGTCACCTGCACGGCGGCGCCGTTGTCGGCAATGTCCGGGGCCTGCAGCGTCACGCCCGCGTGCGACGCCAGGGCACCTCCGCCCAGCGCCTTGACGGCGTCGGGCACGGATTTGGTGTCAAAGGCGTTGCGCGGATTGGCATGGGCCCAGGGCGCCACCCCCGCCGTGGCGAGCAGGGTGGCCAGAGCGGCCGTCTGGCGCAGGGTGTTGCGTCGGGAGGGCGAATGCATGCGGGTCGAGGTGTTGACAGGTTCTGCGGTAGGTGCGTGATTGTCGCAAGCTCTGGCGGCCCGTGGGGCGGAAGGGACATCCGTGCCGCCACAATACCGGCTTCTCCGCACCCAGGGCTGGTGCGGCGCATGCAGGAGCACAACCGTGGACATGGGACTCTGGATCGACCGCTTTGGCACGGGCAGTCTGCTGATGGCAGGCGCGGCCTTCGCAGGGCTGTTGTTTGGCGCGGCCGTGCAACGCAGCGGGCTGTGCACACGCGCGGCGCTGCTGGAATGCTGGCAACGCGAGTGGGGCGCACGCACCGGGGTGTGGCTGGTGGCCCTGGCGGTGGCCTGCCTGGGCGTGCAGGCGCTGGTGGCGGCTGGTTGGCTACAGCCAGCGCAGTCGCGCCTGGTGGGGGCGCCGGCCAGCCTGTCGGGGGTGATCGTAGGCGGGGCGCTCTTCGGCATGGGCATGGTGTTCACGCGAGGTTGCCCTGCACGGCTGCTGGTACTGGCAGGCAGCGGCAACCTGCGCGCACTGGTCAGCGTGCTGGTGTTTGGTGTGGTGGTGCAGGCCACGCTGACCGGGGCCTTGTCGGCGCCGCGCCAATGGGTGGCCGATGCGTGGCGCATCGACCCCGGGCCGTTGCGTGACCTGGGCCGCCTCACGGCGACCGGCACCGGCTGGGGCTGGGCGCTGGGCCTGGGGTTGCTGGTGCTGGCGGTGTGGCTGCTGCGGCGTGAACCGGCACGCCTGCAGCGCGGTGCTGTGGCCGCGGCTGCGTTGGCAGGCGCCATGGTGGCTGCAGGCTGGGGCTGGACGGCTTGGGTGGCCAGCGCTTCCTTCGACCCGGTGGCGGTGCAAAGCCTCAACTACAGCGCACCTGCGGCCGAGTGGCTGATCCGCGCACAGTTGCAGGCCGAGTTCCACCCGCCCTGGGGCTTCGATGCAGGCCTGCTGCCCGCCACCGTGCTGGGCGCCTTGCTGGCCGCTGTGGCCGCTCGGCAATGGGCCTGGCAAGGCTATGGCCACGAGCATCGCGTGGGGGCCAATCTGCTGGGCGCCGTACTGATGGGCTTTGGTGCCGTGCTGGCCGGCGGTTGTACCGTGGGCCATGGGCTCAGCGGCATGGCGCTGGGGGCCACCTCCTCGCTGATCGCCCTGCTGGCCATGGCGGCCGGTGTGGGCGTGGGCCGCGCGGTGGCCCGGGCGCGGGGCTGGCCGCTGTAAGCGGGGCCCCGGGGGGCACAAAAAAAAGCCCGCCGGTGGGCGGGCTTTGCAGGCGATACCGCGACCTGCATGCGCAGGCCGTGGACGCTTCAGGCCAACGAATCGGCCCAGATGTTGCGCGCCCACGCATGGGCGTACAGGGCTTCGAGTTCGCTCGGCGCAGGCGACAGCCCGCCCGAGCCCGGCACGGTGACCATGGTCTTTTTCTCGGCGTCGTACACATGCACGCTGGCCACGTGCACCACCTCGTTTTCGGCCACGAAGCTGTAGCAGGTGTTGTTGTAGATGGGCTGCGTGTTGGGCGCGCGGCCCGCCAGCAGCGCCACCACGGCAGCAGCCACCGTCTTGCCGTGCTGGTTGGCCATGTGGCCCGACTTGGGCATGCCCGGGGCAAGCTGGATGGAATCGCCAATCACGTGCACGCCCGGCAGGGCCTTGGACTCGAACGTGAGGAAGTCCACCTCGCACCAGCGTTTGTTGGCGGTGGCCAGGCCTGCCTGTACGGCCACGTCGCCCGCGCGCTGCGACGGGATGACGTTGAGCACCTGGGCGCGCAGGTCGTCGTTGAACTCGAACTTGAGCGTCTTGGTGGCCACGTCCACGTCGACCACGCGGTGCTTGGGGCGGTACTCGACGATGCCCTTGTAGCGCTCGGCCCATACTTTCTTGAACAACGCCCCCTTGGAGGTCACGTCGTCGTTGGCGTCCAGAATCAGCACCTTGCTGCGCGGCTTGGCCTTGGCAAAGTACGCGGCCACGAGCGACGCGCGCTCGTAGGGGCCGGGCGGGCAGCGGTAGGGTGCGAGCGGAATGCTCATGGCAAACACGCCGCCGTCGGGCATGGCTTCAAGCTGTTTGCGCAGCGCCACGGTCTGCGGGCCTGCCTTCCAGGCGTGCAGCACCTGCTCGCGCGCGGCTGGGTCCTGCAGGCCCGGCAGGCTCTCCCACTGGAAATCAATGCCGGGCGACACGATGACGCGGTCGTAGGGCAGCTCGCTGCCCCCGGCGAGGCGCACCACGCGCTTGGTCGGATCGATGGCGGTCACGCGGTCTTGCACGCGCACCACGCCGTGGCGGCGGCTCAGGTTGTCGTAGGGCGTGGTGACGTCGGCCAGCGTCTTGGAGCCCTGCAGCACCAGGTTGGAAAGGGGGCAGGACACGAACGCCGGATTGGGTTCGACCAGGGTCACGTCAATCGACTGGTCGGACCACATGCGCAGGTACTTGGCGGCCGTGGCACCGGCGTAGCCGCCGCCCACCACCACCACCTTGGGGCGTGCACCTCCCACGCTGGCGCAGCCCGTGCCCAGACCGGCAATGCCCAGTGCCGCACTGGCCGAGAGGAAATGTCGTCGTTGCATGGCGGGGCTCCTCAGCGCGGCAGCGCCGCAAAGTAGCCGGCCAGGGCGGCCAGCTGTTCGTCGGTGTAGCCCTTGGCGAGCTGGTGCATGATGGTGGCCGGGCGCACGCCGTTCTTGTATTCGAGCATGCTGCGCAGCAGCTCGTCGCGCGGCATACCGGCCAGGCTGGGCATGCCCGGCTGGGCCCGGCCATTGGTGCCATGGCAGTTGGCGCAGGCGGCAGCCCAGCTGCGCACCTGCAGCGGGTCTACGGCCTGGGCAGAAGCCAGACCCGGGGCCGCAATCAGCGCCGCCAGCAGGGCCAGGGTGGTCGATTTCATCGGGGATCTCCTCGTGGGGCGCAGGCCACAGCGCCCGCGTGAGCCGCGATGCTGGCACAGCCACCGCCGCGCCGCAAATACGAGTTCGTTGGTTGCTTATGCCCCGCCGTCCGTCAGGGATATGCACGGCCCGCAGCGTGGCGCGGGCCGTCCCGGCTCAGGCTTCGTTGCGCAGCCGCACAATGGCAGCGCCCACTTCGCTGGAAGCGCGGGAGAACGCCGTGTTGCCCAGCAGCGCGTCCTGTGCCTCCTGGTAAGCGCCGCGGTTGATGAGCTGGGCGACCTGGCCCGCGCAGCGGTGGAATTCCTGGTGCCGCTCCACCAATGCCACGAACGCGGGACGACGGCCGTAGCGCGACTGTCCCGCTCCGTGCAGCCATTGGCCCAGTGCGCAGCAGTCGTCGCGCCCAATCGTGTCTGCGTCGAGCTGTTCATGGCGTTGTGCGGCCTGGCGCAGTTTGGCGCGCCATTGCGCATGGGCCTCGATGGCCGAGTCCAGGTTGATGCCCTGCAGAGCGGGTGCGGGGGCCGCCAGCGCGCGAGGTCCGTGCGCAGCGGCGCGCGGTACCGCCGCAAACTGCGGCCGCTGTGCCTGCGAGGCTTCGGGGGAGAGCTGGAAGACCGCCACGGTCTGCACCAGCTCCTGGGCCTGGGTGTGCAGGCTGCTGGCGGCGGCTGCCATTTCCTCGACCAGTGCGGCGTTTTGCTGGGTGGCCTGGTCCATCTGTGCGACCGCTGTGCCCACCTGACCCACCCCCTGGCTTTGCTCCTGGCTGGCCGCGCTGATCTCTCCCATGAGGTCGGTCACGCGGCGGATGGCCAGCACCACCTCATGCATGGTGTGCCCGGCCTTGTCGGCCAGCGTGCTGCCTTGCTCCACGCGTTCAACGCTGGCGGTGATGAGGCTTTTGATCTCGCGGGCCGATTCGGCGCTGCGTTGCGCAAGTGAGCGAACCTCGCCCGCCACGACGGCAAATCCACGCCCTTGCTCGCCCGCGCGGGCGGCCTCGACCGCCGCGTTGAGTGCCAGGATGTTGGTCTGGAACGCGATCGAATCGATCACGCCAATGATGTCTGCAACTTTCTGGCTGCTGGCCTGGATGTCCCGCATGGTGTGCACCACCTCCGCCACCACCGATCCTCCGCTCTCGGCCACTGTGGAAGCCTGGACGGCCAACTGGTTGGCGCTGCGGGCGTTGTCGGCGTTCTGCCGGACGGTGCTGTTGAGCTCCTCCATGGAGGCCGCCGTCTGCTCCAGCGCCGTGGCCTGCTGCTCCGTACGCGCCGACAGGTCGTGGTTGCCCTGCGAGATCTCCTGCGAAGCCGTGGCCACCGACTCTGCTCCATCGCGGACCTGACGCACGATCTGCGCGAGGTGGTCCTGCATGCCATTGAGTGCGGTCACGAGTTCGGCCATTTCGTCCTGGCCGCGCGGTTCGATCGAGTGCACCAGGTTGCCCGAGCGGATGGCCTGCGCGAGGCGCACGGCTTCTGACACCGGCCGTGTGATCGAGCGGGTGACCCACAGCGCGAACACGGCGCCCAGCAGCACCGACAGCGCGGCGCCCACCACCAGCATGGCTTCGCTCAGCGTGGCCTGGTCGCGCGTTTCCTGGGCGTATTGGTCGGCCTGGCGGTGCGCGTGCTCGCTCACCGCTGTCAGGGCTGCGATGTAGGCGGTTGCCAGCGGCTTCAGGTCGCTGTCCACCGCCGCCGCAACGTCGGCCCCGGACTTCTTGCGCTCCAGCAGTCCGGCCCGGGCGTCTACATAGGCTTTGCGCCGCACGGCCACATCGGCCAGCAAGGCTTTGCTCTGGGCGTCCAGTGCCAGCGCTTCGAGCTTCTTTTGCAGCTCGGAGGCCCCACGCGAGGTTTCGGCCATGTCGGCATTGAGTTGCTGGATCTGTCCCGCATCGGAAGACTTCAGCGCCGCAGAGGCACGCACCCAGTTCAGGTCGATGGCCGAGCGCCACTGCTGGGCCAGCTGCGCTTCTTCCATGTCCACTTCGCTGAGCTGCACGATCGCGCTCTTGAGACCTTCCAGCCGCCAGATGCTCAGTCCCGTCATGCACAGGGACAGCGTGAGAACAATGGCAAACGCCAGGGACAGTCGGGAGCCGATTTTCAGTTGAGCGAACATGCAGGAGCGAGGGTATGGAGCAGACAGGCCGGTGCGACAGCCGACGGGGCCAAGCGCTTGCCCGGCCATGGGCGGAGGGACTTGTGCCCGCGTCGCGGGCCTGGAGTGCCGCACGCACCTCCTCGTCGCCTACCGTTCTGGATTATCCGGACCGAACTTGCGCCAGGATGACAGGACAGTGCCGCACAGACACAAGCCTTGAGCAAGATCAAGAGCGTGCTGTGCTGGTAACCCGTGCGGTGGAGAGGGGTGGGGGATGTTGTGGCGGGACCCGGAGCCGCCGTGCTGGGCGACCGGCGCATGCCGAGTGGGGGGTGGACGCTGTGGAACAATGCGCGCGACCGCCGTTTGATCGGGTACGCCCATGACTTCCGCCCTGCAAGAACTGTCCCACTGGGAGCCCGGCTGCTGGTGCACCGCCAGCATCCGTTTGTGTGAAACGCGCATCGAGTGGGAAGGCGACCGCGGCACCCGCTACCCTGAACAGTGGATGTATGTGCTCTGGCGGCCCACGGCGCGGGCCTTGCCTTGGCAGACGCCCGACGGCTGGGGGATCACCATTGGGCCACCTGTGGCCGAACTGGCCGAGCAGGTGGGTTCCGGTGCGCGCGTGTACCGCTTGGCGGAGGCCGAGTGCCTGTGGTCGGCCTGGTTGTCGATTCCGCTCGTGTGTGACCGTTTCGAGCCCTGGCTGACCGAGGCCCTGCAGGCCGTGCAGGCGGCACAGCGTCTGCGCGAGCAGGAGCACTACGGCAGCCTCTACGGACGGCGCCAGGACGATTTCCAGAAGTTTCTGCGCCAGGTCACAGGCCTGGGCTGACGGAGTGCTCAGCGGCGCTGGCGGCGCAGCGTGCCCCAGGCCAGCAGGCCCAGCAGGCCCGCCAGCCCGATGCGCGCCCACTCGCCCAGCGTCGGAATCGCCGCAGGCCCCGGGGGCGGTGCGGGCGGCTGAGGCGCGTTGAAGTTGGTGATCGTCAGCGAGGCATTGGTGCCGCCCTGCAGCGTCAGCTGAAACGGCTGGCCTGCGGTCACGGGAATCGTCACCGTTCCATTGGCCGGCCCGAGACCGGTCGCCAGGTTGGTGGTGACGCCATTGAGCGTATAGCTGGCGATGCGCGTGACCGCCAAGGAGTTGCTGGTGTAGCTCCAGTCAAACGACAGGGTGCCGGTTGCGGGGATGTTGCCTGTGAGCGAATAGCTGACGGCAATGTTGGCGCAACCCGTCACGGTGCGCAGCGCCACGGTGTTGGGCACTCCGCTCACATCGATGGTAGACGAACCACAGCCAAAGGTTTGGGTGAAGGGCGTCCAGTTGGCCGGAGCGTAGGCCCCGGTGAAGGCGGCCGCAGCCGGGAGGCTGGCGCAAAGCGCGGCGATGGCAAGCGCCCCGAGGGGAAGGGCGCGGCGTGCAGGGGGCATGGCAGGGCAGGGCGCAAAAGGTGTGTACCGCCCATGGTGGCAAGAGGCCTGCTGGTGTGCGATCCCGCATGGGCGGGATGGCGCAGGCCTGCACAAGCGCACAAGGCATCGCTTCCAGAGCCTTTTGCTATTAATTTAGTAGCTGCTTGTGCTTGTTTTATGAGCACGAGCAGCCAAAAACACCTCAAGCGGAGACGATTGCCGCGCTCAGCTATCGAGCCGCCGGGTGCCGACGTGCAAAGGCATGCCCTGCTGCTCGAAGCGTGCCAGCAGCGGCGCGTGCTGGTGGGCCCAGTCCTGCAGCGCAGGCGGCTTGCCCTGGCGCAGCAGTCCGTCCAGAAACGCCGTCGTCAGCGCCTGCGTGGCCTGCTTCACGCGCGGATTGAGCGCTGCACCGCCCGTGCGCAGGCGGTCGGTGAACATGCTGTGCGAGCCGCCGCTGAACACTGCCAGCGTTTTGTGGGGGCTGCCCACCTGTTCGTACACGGCCACCCGGTCGGCAGCGGGGCTGTAGTAGCCCGGGACGCGGATCACGTCGTCGGTGGCGGTGATGTGCAGCGTGGGCACCTGCACGGGCGACAGGATGCGCTGCGGGTCGGCTTCGCCGTACAGCGGCGGGGCCGAAATCAGCACCGCGCCGCGCAGGCGTGGGTCACGCAGGTCGGAGGGTTGTCCGGGGCGCTCCACCCGTGCGCCGGTCAGCAGCAGAGCGGTGTTGGCCCCGTACGAATGGCCGGCCACGGCCATGCGGGAGGCATCGACCACGGCGGCCCAGGCGCTGGTCAGCAGGGTGTCGAGCGCAAACCGCACGTCGTATGCGCGGTCCAGGGCCTCGGCCGTCTGGGCCGCGGTCTGCAGCCGCTCGGGCAGGCTCCACAGACTGCCCGCACGCCACAGGCGCTGGTCGCTGCCCACGTGCTGCACATGGAGGCTGGCAAAACCCTGCTGGGCCCAGTGCTGGCCCAGGTAGCGGTAGCCCCTGCGCGACCCTCCGATGCCGTGCGAGAACACCACCAGCGGCAGCGCGCCGGTGCCTGCCTGAAGCACAGCGGTGGGGGGGTAGCTCACCGCTGCGGCCCGCTGCGGCAGGTACAGACGCACCGGCACGTCGCGCGCGCGGGTGGCGTCGTGCCAATCGGCTTCCAGCGCGGTCCAGCCATCGCCTTCCAGGTCGGTGGCGGTGGTGCTGCGGGCGGGGGCGTTGTGCGAGGCGCAGCCCAGCGTGGCCAGTCCGCTGGCCAGACCCAGGCCAGCCAGCAGGCTGCGACGGCGGATCAGGGGGGCAGAAGGTGGGGGCATGCAGAACTCCATCAGGTGCGGCTGCGCGCGGCCCACACCGCACGCCAGTGCACGGTTTTGGAGTGTGCCCCCGCGCGGGCAGCGCTGTGTCCGGTGGCATGCATACCCCTGCGCCGCACTGGGTGGGCCATGCACTGCGCCGCCATGGGCCCCGCTGCAAGGGTCGTGCAAGATCATTCGACGACGATACTGGGACATTCCGTCGTTGTGACGCCCACCGAGGCGCTACGATGGTTTGCACGC
The DNA here is from genome assembly GCF_039540375.1 of Acidovorax lacteus. Taxonomy (NCBI): domain Bacteria; kingdom Pseudomonadati; phylum Pseudomonadota; class Betaproteobacteria; order Burkholderiales; family Comamonadaceae; genus Acidovorax; species Acidovorax lacteus. The sequence goes on along the minus strand of NZ_BAABEX010000003.1, from coordinate 138,206 downwards.
GCCGCGTCGTCTGCCCGCCCATGTCGTTGTCCTTGAACTCTTCGCCGGACGTTTTCGCCCGACCCGATGACCCGGAACTCGAGTTGCTGCGGTCCATGGCGGCCATGCTCGACGGGCTGGACGTGGCCCTGTGCGTATTCGATACCGAAGACCGCACCCTGGCCTGGAATCGGACCTTCCTGCGGCTGTTTCCCGAACATGAAGGCCACGTCCACGTCGGGGAGCCCTACGCAGACAACCTGCGCCGCTTCTACGCAGGACGGCTGACCGCTCAGGAGAGGCCGCAGATGGACCGTTACATCGCCGCCGGTCTGGAGCGCCATCGCAGCCAGGGTCAGCCCTTCATTTTTGAGCACCTGGGCCAGCGCATCCAGGTGTCTTCGCTTCCGCTGGCCCGTCTGGGGCGGGTGCGCCTGTGGCGGGTGCTGTCGGGTCCCCCGGATGCTCCATGGCCCGATGCGACGCCGGCGGCAGGGCCGAGCATGGAATGGCTCGACCAGGTGCCCGACGGGCTGATGGTGTGCGGCGCCGACGGGGTGATCCAATGGTGCAACGAGTCGTTCCTCACCTTGTATGGTTTCGACAGCCGGTGTGTCGTGCGCGGGCTGACGCTGGAGGCGGTCTATCGCCTCGCCTGGCAGCAGTGTGGCCAGGCGCACGACCCGGTGTTCCGCGAAGGGCTGGGGACGCTGGCAGAGAACATGCGTTTTGCGGGGGCTCCGTTCGAGCTGCCCATGCCCCGGCACCGGTGTTTCCGGGTCATTGCACGGCCCGGTGCGCAGGGTTCGGTGTTCTACGCGCACGTGGACATCTCCGAGCTCAAGCGCCAGCAGCGCCTGCTGGCCGAGGCCGAGGCCGCAGCCCGTGAGAGCGAGCGGCAGCTGCGGCACAAGTCCGCCTTGCTGGAGGCCACGCTGGAGAACATGGACCAGGGCGTGACCCTGGTCAACGCCGAAGGCGTGGTCGAGCTGTGCAACGGCCGCGTGTCGGAGCTGCTGGATCTGCCCGCCGAGGTGCTGGCAAACCGGCCGAGGCTGGCGGACATGATCGCGTACCAGCGTCAGCGCGGCGAATTTTCCGACGTCTCCCCCGAGGTGCAGCGCTATCTGTCGTCTCCCGAGCAGCTGCAGATTCCCAAGGTGTACGAGCGACGCCTGCGCAGCGGTCGGCTGATCGAGGTGCGCTCGATTGCCGTGCGGGACGGCAGCATGCTGCGCACCTACACCGACATTACGGAGCGGCGCCACCAGGAAGAGAACATCCGCTACCTGGCCAGCCACGACGTGCTCACGGGCTTGCTCAACCGTGCCATGTTCATGGACCGCCTGGTCAGCGAGGTGGCCATGGCCCGTCGCACCGGCATTGGCTGTGCCGTGCTGTACCTGGACCTGGACGGCTTCAAGCCGATCAACGACCGGCATGGCCATGCCGTGGGCGACCGGGCGCTGGTCTGGGCTGCGCAGCGCCTGCGTGACGTGGTGCGCGAATCCGACGTGGTGGCGCGCCTGGGGGGCGACGAATTCGTGGTGCTGCAGCGCGGCCTGCGCCCGGAAGACAGCACCCCCGCCCTGGTGCGCCGCCTGCGCGAAGCATTTGGGCAGCCTTGCCACCTGGGCGATCTGGTGGTGACCTTGGGCTTTTCGGTGGGCACGGCGGCGTGCCCGGGGGATGCGATGGATGCCGAGGCCTTGCTCAGCCAGGCCGACCGCGCCATGTATGCCGACAAGGCCCGGCGCAGAGCCGGAGCGTGATCTGACAGCCTGGGCGCTGTCTCAGCGCAGCCATTGCTCCCACAGGGCGTCGGCGGGCATGGGTTTGGCGAACAGGTAGCCCTGCGCCTCGTCGCACTGCAACTGGGTCAGGGCCTGTGCCTGGCTCTCTTCTTCCACGCCTTCGGCCACGGTTTGCAGGCGCAGGGCCCGGGCCATGCTGATGATGGTGGCCACAATGGCATGACTGCCGCTGTCGCTGACCATGGTGCGCACAAAAGACATGTCGATCTTGAGCTGTGCCACCGGAAATCCCTGCAGCCGCGCCAGCGACGAATAGCCCGTGCCAAAGTCGTCGATGGACAGGCGGAAGCCTGCGGCCACGAGCTGCGAGGCGATCTGACGCGCCCGGTCCGGATCGTTCATCAGCGCAGACTCGGTGAGCTCCAGATCGATCTGGGCGGGCTCGGCACCGTGGCTGCGCACGATCTGCAAGGCGCGTTCAGGAAAACGCTCGTCCATCATCTGCGCAGCCGACACGTTGACGGCAATGTGCGGCAGTCTGCGTGCGCCTTGCGCTTTCCACTGCCGCAGATCGGCCGACGCACGGGCCAGACCCCACTCCACCAGTGCGCCCACCAGTCCGCGCTCTTCGGCAATGGGGACGAACTCCGCCGGGCTGATCCAGCCCCACTCGCTCGTGTGCCACCGGGCCAGGGCCTCGACACCGCTGAGTTCGCCAGACGGCAGATGCACCTTGGGCTGGTAGTACAACTGCAGTTCGCCCTGGGCCAGCGCCTGGGCCAGCCGCGCGCCCAGGGCCAGGCGGCGCTGCAGACGCTCGCCCAGGGCCGTGGTGTAGAGCAGCACGCCGCCGCCCCGGGCCTTGACGTCGCCCATCGCCGCATTGGCCTGCTGCAACAGGTGCTCCACCTCGTCACCATGCTCGGGAAAGAGGGCCACCCCGATGCTTGCGGAGGTGTGGAAGGTCAGGTGTTCCACGGTGACGGGGGTGGAGATCGCCTCGGCAATGCGCTGACCCTGGAGCTGTGGGTCCTCGCCTGGCTCGCGCAGGTGCACGCAGATGAACTCGTCGCTGCCGACACGGCACAGCACGTCCCGTGGGCCACACAGACCTCCGAGGCGGTGGGCCACGCTCAGCAGCACCGCATCGCCGACCGATTGCCCGTGGGCATCGTTGATGTCCTTGAACCGGTCGAGGTCCACATACATCACCGAGGCACCGCACTGCTGCGCGCGGGCGTGCTCCAGCAGCCGCTGCGCGAGCATGGTGCCGTTGGTGCGATTGGGCAGCCCGGTCAGGGTGTCGTAGAACGCCAGGCGCTCCATCGTGTGCTCGGCGCGCTTGCGTTCGGTGATGTCGAGCACCGTGCCATGTGCGTGAATGAGGCGGCGTGTACTGTCAGCCTCCAGGCTGCCGCGCAGTTCCAGCCATCGAATCCGGGCGCTGGTGTGCACGCGGCACTCTTCACGGAAGCGGCCGGTGGTCAGGGCGGCGTGCCATTCCTGCTCCACCCGCACGCGGTCTTCCGGATGCACACAGCCCAGCAGGTCTTGCAGCGTGGCCGGCACACCGGGTGTCCAGCCAAATAGGCGCGCAGCCTGCGGGGTCAGCTCGAACATGCCCGGCGTCTGAACCTGCCAGGTGCCGATACCGGCCACGGTCTGGGCGTTGAACAGATCGCGCGTGAGCTGCGCTTGCGCGCGGCGGTCTTCCATCACCAGCAGCATCCGCACGGGGGCGGCATCGGCCGCCTGATGGCGAATGCGCTGGACGGTGACCAGGGCTGGCACGGAGGCTTGGCCGTTCGTGGCCTGCAAGGTCAGTGTTTGCGCGGGTACGTCGGCTTCCATGGCCTGTCGCACCAGCGCCTGGAGCGGCATCGTGTCGATCACGTGGCCCAGCGGAAGGCCGCGCAGCAGCGCTGACTCGGTACCGAACATGCCGCCGAATGCGGGGTTGGCATACACGATGTCCAACTCGCCCGTGACCACCAGGGTGGCCATGGGCAGGTGCGCGAGCGCGCCGTGGTGGTCGTGCATCTCTGCCAGGTTCGCATCGCGGTGCGTCACATAGCAGTCCAGCGCCAGGCTCAGGTCCAGCAGGGCCGCCTTGAGCAGTGCCTGCACGGCACGGGTGGGCGGCAGTCCGCTGGCTTCAAGCTGCGGCATCAGGTGGGTCAGGTAATGCGCGTAAGCGCCGAGGTACCAGACCGGCGAAATACCCATCTGGGCATGTTCGGCCCCGATACGGCAGCGCTCGCGTCCGTAGTCTGCGTCCAGCGCGCCGCTGAGCAGGCGATCGAGCACCTGGGGCAGCGTCTCATGCAGCAGCAGGCGCGCACTGTCGGGCAGTGGGGATTGCGCTTCGTCGAAAGCCGCCAGGCGTTGCTCAAAACCCGCTAGCAACGCCGGTGCCGCCGTGCCGATGTGTGCGCACAGTTGCTGCAAAAGCGCCTCGTCTGCCGGGGTGAGCGACAGTGCGAGCTTGCGGCGCTGGAGGTCCGGGAGAGCGTCCACAGATGACAGGTGTTGGAGAGTTCGGGGGCGCATGCCGACCCGGCACCGCCTCGAAGACCCTGTGAAAACTCAGGGCACCCCGAACCATAGCGCATTTGTGACGGTTCGTGAGCGTTGGTGTCCGCCTGTGCGTCGGACTCTTCGGGGGCTTGACTTTGCCCGTCCGCCGTGCGCCGTTCGGCGCACGATGCACTGTCAGTGCTTCTTCTGAAACACCACGGCTTCGAGCGAGAGGGCGCGCACCGAGGCCGCGGCCCGCTCGGCCTGCGCCCGGGTGGCGTAGGGCCCCACGCGCACGCGGATGCGCCGTCCTTGGGTGGTGTCGAGTTCCTGACGGAATGCTGGCAACCCCTCGTTGAGCAGCCGCGCCTGCGCCTTGCGGGCGTTGGCCTCGTCCGCAAACAGGCCCACGTTCAGATAGAAGCCAGGTGCGCTGCCCACCGGCACCAGGGCCTGGTCGCGGCTGGCGGCCGGGGCTGGGCCGCTCGCCTTGCGTTCGGTGGCGCGGGCGGTCTCGCGTGCGGCGGGGCGTGCCGATTCGGGAGCGCTGGCCTCGCGGGCGGTGCTCCGGCTCTGCGGGCTGGGCGGGGTGGAGGCTGTGGGGGCCGGTGCCGACGCCTTCGGGCCGGGCGGTGCGGCTGTGGCCGCAGGGGCAGAGGCGGGTGCCGAAGCGGGTGCGGGTGCTGCGGCCTGCGGTGTCTCGGTGGCAGCGCTGGCCTGGGCGGGCTGTGATGCAGGCTGTGACAGGGGCTGCGCCGCAGGCGCTGCCGCTTGCGGGGGGCTGGCTGGCGTGTCTGCCGCAGCGCTGGTGGGCAGGGCCGCAGCCGATGCTGCGCTCTCGGGGGCCGCGGCCTGCGCTGTAGCAGCCGCCGACGCAGCAGGCGCGGGGCCCGCGGACCCGCTGCCATCCCACACCCGGGGCTCGGGCTGCGGGCTGGCCCCGGGAATCGGCCCCTTGGGCCACCACAGCGCGGCCAGCACGGCGAGCAGCGCCAGCGCCGCATTGGCCGCCACGATCCACTGCAGGCGGCGGCGCGTGGGGGCTTCGCGCTCCAGGCGCTCACCCGCTTCGGCCACCGTGGCCGAGGCGGTGAGCGCGCGGTCGATGCGTTTGCGCACCTCGGCGTACATCAGCCCGTTGCCGTACCAGCCGGGCACGACGATGCTGGCCAGCACGAACGCGCCGATCACGCCCCATTCCACCGGGGCAGGCCAGTCGAGCAGCGGGCGGCCCACGCCAAACACCAGCAGGGCCAGGCCTTCCGCGGCGGCCAGATACACCAGGGCGGCGTTCCACAGCCGCCGGTAGATCAGCCAGTTCAGCGTACACAGCGCAGCCGCCCAGTTCCAGCCCACGGTGCTGCGGCCCGAGCCGTCGAGCCGGTCGAACACGTCCAGGTAGTAGGCGGTGTTCAGCGGGCCGACCGCATGGCCGTAGAGCGTGGTCATGGCCGGGGTGGCGGCCGGGGCATCGGGGGCGGCGCTGGAGGAGGGCTGCGCAGCAGCGCTGGCCTGGGCATAGGCGTCGGTGGGCGGCACGAAAACCATGGCCGATTGTGGCATGCGGCCCGGCGGCGGGCTGCGGGACCTGCTGACAGCGGGTCGGGTCGGTCAAAATGGCTGCTCGTGCTTATTTCTCCAGCACGAGCAGCTATCAAATCAGGAGCGTTCTGGTGGTGGTACCAACCGCTCAGCGCCCGCGCACCATGGCCATGACCTGCGCGGCGTCGAGCGTGGCGGCTTTTTCGCGGATCTGGCTCAGGTACTGGGGCTGCAGGTCGCGGGCCGGGCCCAGCAGGTCCTGGAAGGTCTGGCGCAGCAGCGCCGTGCTCATGGTGCGGCCCCCGGCGTAGTAGCGCTGTGCCACCTGCCCCAGCGCATAGGTGGTGGCAAACGAGAACGCCATGCCGGTGGCCGCGCTGCCGATGCGCGCGCCTGTGCGGCCCGCCACCTGGCCCAGCAGGCCGCCCAGCAGCTTGCGGCCAAACTGCTCCAGGTACTGCGAGGTGATGCCCACGCCTGCTGCGGCAATGAACTCCTTGATGTGGCCCTGGTCCAGCTCCACCCCGTAGGCCTTGCCCACGCTGTGCACCAGCTTGATCTGCAGCGGGATGATGGCCATGGACGCCCAGGACTGCGGCAGCAGCTCCAGCGCGCCGGTCAGGATGGCGTAGTTCAGGATGGTCTTGTCCACCCCGCTGGCCAGCGCCGCCGAGGGCGTGGTGGCCTCGGGCGGCAGCGGGGCGGGGGCGCCCGCCTTGGCCATGCCCAGGCCTGCGGCCGCCGCGGCAGCAGCACCCGCGGCCGCGGCCCAGCCGCCCAGGCCCCCGGCCGCGGGCGACGCGGCAGGCGACGGGGCCGGTGCCGGGCCGTGGGCGTAGGGCGTGGCCATGGCGTCGGCGGCTGCCGCCAGTGCGTCAGGCTGCTGCTGCAGCGTGGCGGCTTCCTGCGCGTCCAGGCCCAGCAGCGGGCGCAGGCGTGCCAGAAAGGCGCGCTCGCCATCGCTTTGCTGGCCGTCCACGTCGCACACGCACACGGCCATTTCGTAGGCCAGGTGGCGGTGCGCGCCTTCTTGCAGCAGCGCGGCAGACGCCTCCAGCGGCGCGCGCTGCAGCAGCACGTCTTGCACCAGCCGGGTCAGGTCGGGGCGCTGGCCCTCCAGCGCCAGGCTTTCGGCGATGCGGCGGATCTCCTCGCGTTCGGCGTCGTCCTTGCGGCCATCGGCAAAGGCGGCGTGCAGGGCGATGGTGAGCAGGGCGCGTTGCTGGTCAGGGGTCATGGTCGGGCGCTACAAAAGTGGAACAAGAGCGATAAAGGCAAGCGAGGCGGCGGGGGGCGTACGCCGCACGTGCACGCACAGCGTACCCACCCGTGCAATGACCCTGCTGCGCAGCCGAGGTTCCGCAGACGGTGGTGCGTGGGGTGTGGGCTGCAGGGGTTCATGTCTCCCGCCAGCCCGCTCAACCCAGCCCCCGACGGCCGCATGGCCCACCCCGGCCCCGCACACGCCAGCGGTATGCAGCCCCCTCACGACACACCGCATTGCGTACCGCCACACCGTATCGCCACAGCGCCTTGCACGCCCCCAGCCCCGCAGACGCCAGGGGCGGCCGGTGCGCGCCAGCAGGGCGCGGCGGGCGGCGCTACCATCGCCCCCTTCGCCATCTGCCCTTTGCCCTTGCGCCCCAGGAGCCTGCCATGACCACCCGCCTCCAGATCGATTTTGTGTCCGACGTGTCCTGCCCCTGGTGCATCATCGGCCTGCAGGCGCTGGAGCAGGCGGCCGAGCGGCTGGCGGGCGAGGTGGCGCTGGACGTGCACTTCCAGCCCTTTGAGCTCAACCCCCAGATGCCGCCGGGCGGGCAGGAGATCGACGAGCACCTGCACGAAAAGTACGGTGCCTCGCCCGAGCAGAGCCAACGCACGCGCGAGGCCATTCGCGCCCGCGGTGCCGAGCTGGGCTTCACCTTCGACATGGGCCGCCGCGCCCGCATCTACAACACCTTTGACGCGCACCGCCTGCTGCACTGGGCGGGCGAGCAGGGCGGTGGCTTGCAGCGGGCGCTCAAGCGCGCACTGTTCGAGGCCTACTTCACCCACGGACAAGACCCGGGCGACCCCGCCGTGCTGCGCGCGCAGGCCGAGCGCGTGGGGCTCGACGGCGACGAGGCGGCCGCCATCCTGGCCAGCGACCGCTATGCGGCCGAGGTGCGCGAGCGCGAGGCGTTTTTCACCGGCCACGGCATCCGCTCGGTGCCGTCCATCATCGTCAACGGCCGCCACCTGATCCAGGGCGGCCAGCCGGTCGAGGTGTTCGAGCAGGCGCTGCGCCAGATTGCGGCCAGCACAGGCAAGGGCGAAGCCGCACCAGCCTGAGCGGCGGTGTGCCTCGATTGATTTGCTATTGATTTGATAGCTGCTCGTGCTTGATTATTAAGCACGAGCAGCCGATTTGGCTTGAAGTTGCCAGCGCTCAGTTGCGCAGCGGAATGGCCGTGGCTCGGTCCACCGGCACGGCGGTGATGCTGTTCTGCGGCGAGCCGTCGATGAGCTTTTCCGAATACGTGAGGTAGACCAGCGTGTTGCGCGCCGGGTCCACCATGCGCACGATGCGCAGGCGCTTGAACAGGATGGACATGCGCTCGCTGAACACCTCTTCCTGCTTGGGCAGGGGCTTGGGGAAGGCGATGGGTCCGGTCTGGCGGCAGGCGATCGAGGCCTCGGCCCGGTCTTCGGCCAGGCCCAGCGAGCCCTTGATGCCGCCCGTGCGGGCGCGCGAGACGTAGCAAGTCACGCCCTGCACGGCCGGGTCGTCGTAGGCCTCGACCAGGATGTCGTGGTCGCGCCCGATGAGCTTGAAGGCCGTGTCCACGGTGCCGATCTTCTCGCCCGCGGCCAGCACCGCACCGGCCGCGAGGCCCAGCAGGCCTGCGGCGGCCAGGTGGCGCAGCCCGGCGCGTCTCACGCCGTGGCCCCTTCGCTGCAGCGCTGGGCCAGGTGCGCCAGGGCTTCTTCCACCTGGTCCACCAGCACCAGGCACAGGTCGCCAGGCGACAGGCGCTCGAGCGCACGGTCAATGGCGACGAATTCACCACGGATCTCTTCGACATGGCGCGTGCGGCTCGCGTCCTTCAGGCCTTCGCGCAGCAGCGCAATCACCTCGCCGTCGGCCCGGCCGCGCTGGGCGGCGTCCTGGTAGAGGATGACTTCGTCGAAGGCCTCGCCCAGGATCACCGTCTGCTCGCGGATGTCTTCGTCGCGCCGGTCGCCCGCACCGCTGATGACCACGCTGCGGCGCTTGCCCGGCAGCGCGCCCACGGCCTGCACCAGCGCGCGCATGGCGTCGGGGTTGTGGCCGTAGTCGGCTATAACGGTGGCGCCCTTGTAATCCATCACGTTGAAGCGGCCGGGGGCGTTGTCGCTGTCGTTCACAAAGCCCGACAGGCCGCGGCGGATGGTCTGCCATGGCAGGCCCGCGCCCCAGGCGGCGGCCACCGAGGCCATTACGTTCTCGACCTGGAAGCCGATCTTGCCGTTGCGCGTGATGGGCACGTCGCGCAGGTGGATGGTCTCGCGCCACGAGCCTTCGCTGGCCACGATGGAGTCGCCATCCACGTACACCGTGCGGTGGCCCTGGGCGCGGTGCGTGGCCATTACCGGGTGGTGGCGGTCGGCCGCAAAAAAGATCACCTTGCCCGGGCAGGCCGAGGCCATGGACGCGACGATGGGGTCGGCCGCGTTCAGCACTGCGTAGCCGTCGGTGGCCACGTTGTGCACGATCACGCGCTTGAGCACGGCCAGGTCTTCCACCGTGGTGATGTAGTTCAGGCCCAGGTGGTCGCCCGCGCCGATGTTGGTGACCACGGCCACCGAGCAGCGGTCAAAGCCCAGGCCTTCGCGCAGGATGCCGCCGCGCGCGGTTTCGAACACGGCGGCGTCCACCTCCGGGTGCAGCAGCACGTTGCGCGCGCTCTTGGGGCCGCTGCAGTCGCCGCTGTCGATCTGGCGGCCGTTCACGTACACGCCGTCGGTGTTGGTCATGCCCACGCGCAGGCCCTGCGCGGTGAACAGGTGCGCAATCAGGCGCGCGGTGGTGGTTTTGCCGTTGGTGCCGGTCACGGCCACGGTGGGGATGCGGCCGTCCTCGCCGTGCGCGAACAGCTTGTCCACGATGGCCTGGCCCACGTTGCGCGGCTTGCCGTAGCTGGGGGCCAGGTGCATGCGCAGGCCGGGCGCGGCGTTCACCTCGACAAAGCCGCCGCCCTGCTCTTCGAGCGGGCGCAGCACGGTCTCGGCCACCATGTCCACGCCGCAGATGTGCAGGCCCACCATTTGCGCCGCGGCCACGGCGCGCGCGGCCACCTCAGGGTGCACGTCGTCGGTCACGTCGGTGGCGGTGCCGCCGGTCGAGAGGTTGGCGTTGTTGCGCAGGATCACGCGCTGGCCCTTGGCGGGCACGGCGTCGGGCGTGAGGCCCTGCATGGCCAGGCGGGCCACGGCAATGTCGTCCAGGCGGATCTTGGTGAGCGAAGTGGCGTGGCCCTCTCCGCGGCGCGGGTCCTGGTTGACCTGCTCGACCAGCTGGCGCACCGTGTGCTGGCCGTCGCCCAGCACCTGGGGCGGGTCGCGCCGCGCTGCGGCCACAAGCTGGTTGCCCACCACCAGCAGGCGGAAGTCGTGCCCGGGCAGAAAGCGCTCGACCATCACCGTGCCGTATTCGACCGCGGTGCGGTAGGCCTCTTCGAGCTGCGCACGTTCGGTGATATTCACCGTCACGCCCTTGCCCTGGTTGCCGTCCTGCGGCTTGACCACCACGGGCAGGCCCACTTCCAGGGCCACGGCCCAGGCTTCGTCCACCGACTCCACCGGGCGGCCCAGCGGCACCGGCACACCGGCCGCGTGCAGCAGGCGTTTGGTCAGGTCTTTGTCCTGCGCAATCGATTCGGCCACGGCGCTGGTCGAATCGACCTCCGCCGCCTGGATGCGCCGCTGCCTGGAGCCCCAACCAAACTGCACCAGGCTGCCGCGCGTGAGCCGGCGGTACGGAATGCCGCGTGCCACGGCCGCATCGACGATGGAACCGGTACTAGGGCCCAGGCGTTCGTCTTCGTCGAGTTCGCGCAGCTGCGCAATCGCGGCTTCGGCGTCGAAGCTGCCGCCGCTGAGCGCAGCCTGCACCAGGCGCTGCGCGTCGTCAAAGGCCTGGCGGCCCACGGCCTCTTCGCTGTACTCCACCACCACCTGGTACACGCCGGGTTCCACCGTGGGCGTGGTGCGCGCAAAGGTCACGGGGCAGCCGGCCTGGGCCTGCAGTGCCAGGGCCGCGGCCTGCAGCACGTGGGCCAGCGACACGGGCTGGTCGCTGCCCGCGGTGTGCAGCACGCCGATGGCGGGAAACAGCGCCCGCACGCGGTCTTCAAAGCCGGGCAGGGTGGACAGCGAGCGCTCGGCCTCGCTGCAGTGCACGATGGCCTCGATGGCCAGGTGGCGGCTCCACAGGTTGGGGCCCCGCAGGGCCCGGGTACGGGTGACTTCCATCGCAGTGTCTTTCTTGGATGCGGGGGTGCCGGGCGGGCTGCTCAGGCGCGCGCGCCTGCAGGAGCGGGCAGGTCGGGTTCAAAGGTCTTGATGCCGGCGGCGATCAGCTCGGGCGCAATGTCCATGGCCCAGGCCGCGCCCACGGCGGCCAGCAGGGCTTCGGTGTCGGGCACCACGGCGTTGCGGCCAAAGGTCAGGTCGGCCAGCGCGCCCAGCGGCTGCTCGGCGCTGCCCGTGGCCAGCATCACCTGGCCGCCGCGCACGTAGACGGCACGGCCCTGGTCCTGGGCACGGTGCGCGGCCACCACGGGGAGCGTGCCGTCGATCGCATACAGCACCACGCTGCCGTCGCACAGCAGGGCCAGGTCGGCCACTTGCGCGTCGGCAGCGTTGAGCACGGCCGCGCCGTGGTCCAGCACCACGTCTACCTGGGTGCGCAGCACGCGGGTCATCTGCTCGCGCTCACGGATGTCGAATTCGCCCAGGGCTTCACAGCCATCCATGTCGGTCACCACGCCCACATGGCAGCGGTCGTAGGCGAGGCCGTCGCGCAGGATGGTGCGGGCGTCGTTCTCGATCACCGCCGCCTGGGCCATCTGGTTCATCAGCAGGCGGTGGGCGCTTTCCCAGTGGGCGCAGTCGCCTGCCTGCACGCGGCGGCGGTCGAGGAACAGGCCGTCGCGGCAGGCCAGGCCCGTGTGGCGGCCGCCCAGGTGCAGCAGCCAGGCCACCAGGCGCGCGATCAGGGTGGTGTTGCGCGTGCCCGCCACGCCCACGATGGGGATGCGGCCCACGTCGCGGTCGTCGTCGGTGCTGGGGAACAGGTGCTCGGCAATCGCCTGGCCCACGGGGCGCGGTGCGCCCACGGCCGGCTTGAGGTGCATGAGCAGCCCGGGGCCGGCGTTGACTTCGACGATGGCACCGCCCTGCTCGTGCAGCGGTTTGCGAATGTCCTGCGCCACCAGGTCGATGCCTGCGATGTCGAGGCCCACCACCTTGGCCGCCAGCGCGGCCATGTAGGCGACTTCGGGATGCACGTCGTCGGTGCAATCCACCGCCACGTTGCCATTGCGCTCGATCACCACCTGGCGGCCTGCAGCGGGCACCGAATCGGCGTCCAGCTCTTGGCGCTTGAGTTCGAGCTGCACCTTGGCGTCGGTGGCCACATCGATGATCTCGAGCGGGTATTCCTCTTCGTAGCCACGGCGCGGGTCGGAGTTGAGCTGGCTGTCGATCAGCTCCTTGACGGTGTTGCGGCCGTTGCCGGTGATGCTCACCACCTCGCCGCGCGCGGCGGCCACGAGCTTGCCGTCCACTACCAGCAGGCGGTGCTCGTCGCCCGGGATGTAGCGCTCGACCATCACGTCGCTGCCCTCGGGGTAGGCCACGTGGTAGGCGGCTTCGATATCTTCGCGCTTGCGCAGGTCCAGCGTCACGCCGCGGCCGTGGTTGCCGTCCGACGGCTTGACGACCACCGGCAGGCCAATGTCGAGCGCGGCCTCCCAGGCTTCTTCGGGGCTGTTGACGATCTGGCCTTCCGGAATCGGCACGCCGCAGGACTTGAGCAGGCTCTTGGTCAGGTCCTTGTCGCTGGCAATGCCTTCGGCAATGGCGCTCGTGTGCTCGGTCTCGGCCGTCCAGATGCGGCGCTGGCGCGCGCCGTAGCCCAGCTGCACGAGGTTGCCGTCGTTCAGGCGGATGTGCGGAATGCCGCGGTCGGTGGCGGCGGTGACGATGCAGGCCGTGCTGGGGCCGAGGTACTGGTCGTCCACCTCCGTGCGCACGCGCGAGACGGCGGCCTGCACGTCGAACGGGGTGTCGTTGATGGCCGCCATGATCAACCGGTGGCCCTGCTCCAGCGCCACGCGGGCCACGCGCTCGTCGCGGGCGCGGAACACCATGCGGTACACGCCGCGCTGGCTCGTACTGCGCGTCTGCCCAAAACCAGTGGGCATGCCTGCCAGGTTCAGCAGTTCGATCACGATGTGTTCCAGCACATGGCCACACCAGGTGCCCCCTTCGAGCCGCTGCAGAAAGCCGCCGCGCTCGCCCACGCCACAGTGGTGCTCGATCAGCGCGGGCAGCCAGGCGGTGAGGCGCTGGTTGAAGCCCGGCAGGGTGTTGGAGGGGTGGTCTTCGAGGGCCCCGAGGTCCAGCCAGACTTCCAGGCAGGGGCGGTAGGTCCAGATGTTGGGGCCGCGCAGGTAGTGGATGCGCAGCAGGCGGATGTCGTCGAAGGAAGCCATGGATGGGGCAGGTTCGGGTGGGAGGTGCCGGTCGGGCCGGCTCAAGGGGGTGATTGTGCGCCCGGTTGGGGCCGAAAAATCAAGCGGTGCGCGCGGCCGTGTGGCGCCGCAGCGCGGTGGTTTCGGTCAAAATTCCGGCTCCCGCGGCCCGCGCCACCCTGGCGCAGCGTGCGGCGGGACGGTTCCGAACACTATGCAACATCACCATTCTGTGGACGCCTCGGGTGTCTTTTCGGGCCCCTTGGGGGCCAGCCTGCGAGCGGCGCTCGCTTCCGATGAGAACGTGCTCGCGGCTCTGGCGGTTGACCTGTCGGCCTCGCTGCAGTTTGCAGCCGGGGCCGTGGTGGTGACGTCCAAGCGCTTGCTGGCCTGCGAGCCCGGCGGCACGCAGTGGCAGGGGTGGGACCTGTCGGCCGCCCTGAGCCTGCGCCTGCTGGACCACGGCGGCGTGGGTACGCTGGAGCTGCATTCGCCCGACGCGCGCCTGGCGCTGTGGCGCTTCACGCTCGGCGCGCATGCCCAGGCGCTGCGCCTGGTGCAGCGCTTCGAGCAGCAGTGCGAGCGCCAGGCCAGCGGCCGGCAGTACACCGCGGTGGAGGAAGATCCCGCGTGCCCGGTATGCCACACGCCGCTGCCGCCAGACACCGAAGAATGTCCGGCCTGCGCGCGTCAGCAGGCACCGCAGACCTCCACCTGGGTGCTGCTGCGCCTGTGGCGCTTTGCGCGGCCCTACCGCAAGCAGCTGGCCGCGGGCCTGGCGCTCACGCTGGCATCCACCGCGGCCACGCTGGTGCCACCGTACCTCACCATTCCGCTGATGGACGACATCCTGATCCCGTTCCAGAACGGGCAGAAGATCGATCCCATGCTGGTGCTGCTGTACCTGGGCGGGCTGCTGCTGTCGGCGCTGGTGGCCTGGGGGCTGGGCTGGGCGCGCACCTACATCCTGGCCTTGGTGTCCGAGCGCATCGGTGCCGATTTGCGCACCACCACCTACGAGCACCTGCTGCGCCTGTCGCTCGACTACTTTGGCGGCAAGCGCACGGGCGACCTGATGGCGCGCATCGGGTCGGAGACCGACCGCATCAACGTGTTCCTGTCGCTGCACGCGCTTGATTTCGTGACCGATGTGCTAATGATCGCCATGACGGCGGTCATCCTGTTCTCCATCAATCCGTGGCTGGCCCTGGTCACGCTGGTGCCGCTGCCGTTCATCGGCTGGATGATCCACACCGTGCGCGACCGCTTGCGCACCGGCTTTGAGAAGATCGACCGCGTCTGGTCTGAAGTGACGAACGTGCTGGCCGACACCATTCCCGGCATCCGCGTGGTGAAGGCCTTTGCCCAGGAAAAGCGTGAAGCCCAGCGCTTTCGCGATGCGAATCAGCACAACCTCGAAGTCAACGACAAGCTCAACAAGACCTGGAGCCTGTTCACGCCCACGGTGTCGCTGCTCACCGAAATCGGCCTGCTGGTCGTCTGGGGCTTCGGTATCTGGCTGGTGTCGCGCAACGACATCACGGTGGGTGTGCTCACCGCCTTCATTGCCTACATCGGGCGCTTTTACGGCCGGCTGGATTCGATGAGCCGCATCGTCTCGGTCACGCAGAAAGCGGCGGCGGGGGCCAAGCGCATCTTCGACATCCTGGACCACGTGAGCAATGTGCCCGATCCGGCCCAGCCGGTGCGCGTGGAGCGCGTCGAAGGCGCGATTGCGCTGCGCAACGTGGGTTTCCGCTACGGCAGCCGGGCCGTGATCAAGGACCTGGACCTGGACATCCGCCCGGGCGAGATGATCGGCCTCGTGGGCCACAGCGGCTCTGGCAAGAGCACGCTCGTCAACCTCATCAGCCGCTTCTACGACGTGAGCGATGGATCCATCCAGGTCGATGGCGTGGACATCCGCCGCTTTGCAGTGGCCGACTACCGCCGCCACATCGGTCTGGTGCTGCAGGAGCCTTTCCTGTTTTTCGGCACCATTGCCGAGAACATCGCCTACGGCAAGCCCGACGCCACGCGCGAAGAGATCGTGGCCGCGGCGCGCGCAGCGCATGCCCACGAGTTCATCCTGCGCCTGCCCCATGGCTACGACAGCCTGGTGGGCGAGCGCGGGCAAGGCCTGTCGGGCGGTGAGCGTCAGCGCATCAGCATTGCGCGCGCGCTGCTGATCGACCCGCGCATCCTGATTTTGGACGAGGCCACCTCGGCCGTGGACACCGAGACCGAAAAAGAGATCCAGCGTGCGCTCGACAACCTCGTGCAGGGCCGCACCACGATTGCGATCGCACACCGCCTGTCCACCCTGCGCAAGGCCGACCGCCTGGTGGTGATGGACCGCGGCGAGATTGTCGAAGTCGGCCCGCACGATGAACTGATGGACAAGCAGGGCGCGTACTGGCGCCTGTACGAAGCCCAGGCCCGCCGCGCCGAAGAAGACGCCCAGGCGGCGGGCGTGCTCATCGACAGCAGCCTGCGCCACCCCGCCCACCCTGCGGGCCAGTCCTGATCCGGAACCCGCCATGACCGCTTCCACCTTTCCTCCGCTCGCGCTTGCGCGCAACGCCCATGGCCGCCTGGTGCTCACGTTGGCCGAAGGTACGGCCCACGAGGGTGTGGTGCCCGTGCGCGCCTTTCCCATTGCTGCGCCCGGCGAAGGCCTGTCGCTCGTGGGCGCCGACGGGCACGAGCTGGCCTGGATCGACCGCCTGGCCGATTTGCCCGCGCCGGTGCGCACTCTGATCGAAGAAGACCTGGCCGTGCGCGAGTTCGTGCCGACCATCCAACGCATCCTGTCGGTGTCGAGTTTTTCCACGCCCAGCACCTGGCAGGTCGAGACCGACCGCGGCCCGTCGCGGCTGGTGCTCAAGGCCGAAGAGGACATCCGCCGCCTTGCGGGCCGTACCCGTCTGCTGATCGCCGGCAGCGACGGATTGCAGTTCCTGGTGCCCGATTCCACGGCGCTCGACCGCGCATCGCGTCGCCTGCTCGAACGGTTTTTGTAGCAAGACTTCCAGTCGCCATGCGGCCTGCGTAAGAATGTGCGGAGTTTGTTCTTACGTATAACTACGTAAGGGTGTGCAAAGGTGAAAAAAGGGCTCAATTTCCCTTTCTTTTTGCCGTAATGAAGTACGAAGACGGGCGAAGTCCGTCCCCTTCCGAACTTCATGGGCCACTGTCATGCAAATCCCTCCTGTTGACCGTTCGCCGGTATGGCGTCCTCAGGGCGCTGATTTGTATTCGACCGGGGCTTCCGGCGCTCCGCCGGTGCGGCCGGTGAATCTGGCCAATCCGGTCGAGTCGCTCGACCGGCTGGGTGAGGGCGCCGTGGTGCGCGAGCCCGACAAGCCGTCGGCTCCCGAATCGCCCAACCGCGACTGGACCGAGGTCAAGAAAAAGGAAACCACTGAGGAACCGCCCGAGCCGCCCAAGGAGCCGATTTACAAGCAGCTGCTGGAGTTCATCCAGTCGATGTGGCGGGCCAGCGGCACGGCGGTGGACATGGCGCAGGAGGTCAACAAGACCGCCCTGCAGGAGCGCCTGGCCAATCAGGTGCGCAACGAGCCTCTGACCTACTCGGACCCCAAGATCAAGCGCACCAGCGGGCTGTGAGGGCCGCGGGTGGCCAGAGGGGATGCGACCGACGGGGCCTTTCGTGGTCTGTCCGGGCAGGATCGCCGTGCAGCAGGGTTTGGCTTGCTATGAAATGTGTAGCTGCTCGTGCTTGATTATCAAGCACGAGAGGCCCTTTTGGCGTCTGCTCCTCGAAAGGGCTGTGGCGCGGGCTTTCGGGGCGCTGCGCTCAGCGCCGTACACCGGCGGCGTCGCCCGGGGGCGGCGTGGGCTGCTCGGCAGGTGGTGTGGACGCCTGCAGGCGATCTCGGTCGCGCCGCGCACGCACCTGGGCCGCGTAGGCCCGCACCTCGTCGTAGCTCACGTACCCATCGCGATCGGTATCGGCCTCATCGAACACCGCGGCCAGCCGGGGCACCAGTGCGATCTCTTGCCGGCTCAGGCGTCCGTCCCGGTTGAAGTCGAGCAGCTTGAATTCACGCTGTGCCTTGAGCTCCCCCGCACTCACGCCGTCCGTGCCCTGCGGGTGGCTCGCTGATGGGGCGCTGGGCGCGGGGTCTGTCGCCCAGGCCGGTGAGACGGCTGCACCGCACAGGCCCCACAGCAAAACCGCGCATGCAGCCAGCCGGGTGACCCCTGGGCTCAGAAGGGTGGTCGTTGCGAAAACATTGCGGAAGGCCATGGACAGACGGAGTCCGGCCGGAATCCAAGGTTCTGCCCCAGGTGTTGCGAGGCGTGACAAGCGCTCAGCCCCCCGTGGGACCCTGCAGATTGGCGATGCCGCTGCTCACATGCCCCGCTGGCACATGGCGCGCAGCCGAGGCCACATGGCCCGTCTGGTCGTCGAAGAAAAAGTCGGGCTCAAACTCGCGCAGGAACTCGCCCTTGGGCAGCCCACCGAGGAACATGGCCTCGTCCACGGCGATGTCCCAGTCCATCAGCGTGCGGATCGCGCGTTCGTGCGCCGGGGCGCTGCGCGCCGTCACCAGCGCGGTGCGGATGCGCATGCCCGTGCTGCCCGCCTGCTGCAGCCGGTGCAGCGCGGCCAGCAGGGGCTTGAATGGGCCCTCGGGCAGCGGCAGCGCGGCCTTGTCGGTCTCGTGCTGCTGGAAGGCCTCCAGCCCTTGGGCCTGGTACACGCGCTCGGCTTCGTCCGAGAACAGCACCGCGTCACCGTCGAACGCGATGCGCACTTCCAGTGGGTTGGAGTCGGCGGCCTGCGCCGATTCGGTGAGCACGCGGGCGGCCGGGTAGCCGAGCAGCAGTGCCTCGCGCACATCAGCCCCGTTGGCCGACAGGAACAGGTGCGCGCCCAGCGGCCGCAGGTAGCGGAACGGATCGCGCCCCTGGGTGAACACGCCGCGCTGGATGCTGGCCAGGCCGTGTGCCTGGCAGGAGCGGAATACGCGCATGCCGCTGACCGGGTCGTTGCGCGAGAGCACCACCACTTCCACGCGCTGGTGCTCGGCCGTGTTGAAGGCCAGCAGCTTGCGCACCAGCGAAAACGCCACGCCAGGCGCGGCCGGGATGTCCAGCCGCCTGCGCTGCAGTTCCACATAGGCGGCGTCGTTGCCGTGCTCGAACACGCGGTTTTCTTCCTCGAAGTCGAACAGCGCCCGCGAGGAAATCGCTACGACGAGCTTGTCGTCCAGGGTCAGGGGCATGGTGGGGCCGTTTACTTGACGAACTGGTTGAGCTGGATGATGGGCTGCAGCACGGCCAGCACGATGATGAGTACCACCACGCCCATGGCGACGATGAGCACGGGCTCCAGCACCGTGGCCAGTTGCACCGATCGGCGCTGCACCTCGGTGGCCAACTGCACCGCCGCGCGCTGCAGCATGGGCGCAAGCTGCCCGGTTTGCTCGCCCAGCCGGGCAAACATGGGCAGCAGGCCCGGGAAGCGCTTTTTCTGTGCCAGGGCCGACGCCAGCGGCGCGCCTTCGCGCACCATCACCAGCGCATCGAGCGCGTCGGCACGCAGGGCGCGGTTGTTGAGCGTGTCGGCCGCCGCCTGCAGCGCCTTGAGGATGGGCACGCCCGCGGCCGCCAGCATGGCGAGTGTGGACGCAAAGCGCGCCGCGTTGTAGCCGCGCGCGAGCTTGCCCAGCACCGGCAGGCGCAGCCAGGCGGCGTCAAAGCGCAGGCGTACCGCCTCGCGTGCCAGCGCCCAGCGTGCGGCCAGCCCGCCCAGCACCAACAGGCCCAGCAGCGTGAGCCCGTGGGCGCGTACCGCATCGCTGATGGCCATGACCACCACCGTGAGCGTGGGCAGTGCGCGCTTGGTGCCGGTGAACACCCCGGCCACCTGCGGCACCACGTAGCCCATGAGCAGCAGCACGATAAGCAGCGCCGCCACGGTGACGATGGCCGGGTACAGCGCTGCGGCCACCAGCTTGGCGCGCAGCGCCTGGCGTTCTTCCAGATCGTCGGCCAGGCGGTCCAGCACCAAGCCCAGGTTGCCGCTGTGCTCGCCTGCACCGATCACCGCGCGGTAAATCTCGGAAAACTCGCGCGGATGTTGCCCGAGCGCACTGGCAAAGGTGGCGCCCGCGTTCACCTCGGCGCGCAGCGCGGCCACCAGCAGGCGCTGGCGCTCGTCATCGGCTTCGTCGGACAGCGCCGTCAGCGCGCGTTCGAGCGGCAGGCCCGACGACACCAGCCCCGCCAGCTGTCGCGTCCAGATCGCCAGCGCCGTGGGGCTGAACACCGGGCGGCTCCACAGGCTGCTGCGCGGGCCGCTGCCCTCGGCGTCGCCCGCGCGCACGGGCTCCACCGCCAGCGGTACCAGCGCCTGTGCGCGCAGCAGGCTGCGCGCAGCCTTGGCGCTGTCGGCTTCGAGCAGGCCCTTGCGGGTGTGTCCCTGGGCGTCCAGGGCTTCAAAAGAAAAGGCAGGCATCCGGATCGGGGGTGGGGCAGGCGCAAGCCGCCTGCACGGCCGGGCCCCGCGGGCCCGCACCAGACGCGATGGTAGCGGCTGGCGGCCCCGATGCTCTGAGAGGCCCTTGGGGCCTTTTGATCGGCAGCTCGGATGCTGAGTGCGGCGACGCAGGGGCAGTCCTGACGCAAGTCAAGGCGGTGGGCCGACAGGCTGTCCACAATGGCCCGCAACGCACGGCCGACGGCCGCGCTCCGCCTGTGTCATCCCTCTCTCAGGAGTTCTCCATGCTGCTCAAAGACAAAGTGCTTCTTGTCACCGGCGCGTCGTCGGGCATCGGCCGCGCGATTGCGCTGGTGGGCGCTCGCGAAGGCGCGCGTGTGGTCGTGTCGGACGTACAGGCGGACGGCGGCGAGGAAACCGCGGCCCTGGTGCGCGCGCAGGGCGGGCAGGCGCTGTTCGTGCCCTGCGACGTGGGCAACCCGGCCGATTGCGAGGCGCTGGTGCAGCGCACCGTGCAGCAGTACGGTCGCCTGGACGTGGCCTGCAACAACGCCGGCATCGGCGGGCCGCAGGCCCCTACGGCCGACTATCCGCTCGACGGCTGGGCGCAGGTCATCAACATCAACCTCTCGGGCGTGTTCTACGGCATGAAGTACCAGATCGCGGCCATGCTGCAGGGCGGTGGCGGTTCGGTGGTCAACATCGCGTCCATCCTGGGCGCTGTGGCCTTTCCCCGGCCCCCGCCTACACCGCCGCCAAGCACGGCGTGCTGGGGCTGACCAAGGCCGCCGCGCTCGAATACAGCGCCCACGGCGTGCGCGTCAATGCGGTGGGGCCGGCCTTCATCCACACGCCCATGATTGCCGCACTGGAGCAGGACGCAGGCGTCAACGCCATGCTGGTGGGGTCTCATCCCATCGGCCGCCTGGGCCAGCCCCAAGAGGTGGCCGAGCTGGTCGCCTGGCTGGGCAGCGACCGGGCCTCGTTCGTGACCGGGGCTTACTACCCGGTGGACGGCGGCTACCTCGCGCGCTGAGGCGGGCCACCCCGGCGTGCGCGCCGGATTCAGGCCACGGCCGCCACCGCCGGGCGGGCCAGCGAGGCCAGCGCCTCAGCGGCGATGTCGAGCGAGCGCAGGCGCAGCGCCGGGTCGTACACGTCGCTCACCAGCAAAAACTCATCGGCTTGCGTCTGTTCGGCCAGGGCCTGCAGGCCCGCGCGCACCGTGTCGGGCCCGCCGATGATGGCCGTGGCCAGAAAGTCGTCGATGGCCGCCCGGTGTTGCACCGGCAACTGCGCCATAAAGCCCGGTACCGGCGGTGCCAGCCGCCCGCGCTGGCCCGTGAGGATGCCCAGCACGCGCTGCTGGGTGCTGCTGGCCAGCAACTGCGCTTCGTCGTCGGTGGGCGCTGCGATCAGCGGCACGCCAATGGCCACATACGGCCGTGGCCAGCGCGCCGAGGGCTGGTACAGCGAGCGGTACAGCGCCAGCGCCTGGTGCAAAAAACGCGGCGCAAAGTGCGAGGCGAAGGCATACGGCAGCCCCTGCTGCGCGGCCAGTTGGGCCGAAAACAGGCTGGAGCCGAGGAGCCAGATTGGCACCTCGGTGCCTTCGCCGGGCATGGCCACGATGCGCTGGCCCGGCGTGGCCGGGGCCAGCAGGCGCTGCAGTTCGGCCACGTCGCGCGGGAAGTCGTCTTCCGTCTCCACCCGTTCGCGCCGCAGCGCGCGCATGGTGGCCGGGTCGGTGCCCGGCGCGCGGCCCAGGCCCAGGTCGATGCGGCCCGGGTACAGCTCGGCCAGCGTGCCAAACGCTTCGGCCACCACCAGCGGCGCATGGTTGGGCAGCATGATGCCGCCCGAACCGACACGGATCTGTTCGGTGCCGCCCGCGATGTGGCCAACCAGCACGGCCGTGGCAGAGCTTGCAATGCCCGGCATGTTGTGGTGCTCGGCCAGCCAATAGCGCACAAAGCCCAGGCGCTCGGCATGGCGGGCGGTGTTCAGGGCGATCTGCAGCGCATCGGCCACGGTGCCACCCTCGCGGACGGCAACCAGATCGAGCATGGACAGGCGGGGCAGGCGGGAAGCGGTCATGGCCGCGATTGTGCGGCGCGCGGCGGCTGGGCACCTGTCGCCCGCACGAAACCGCAGGCTACGCAGGGTTGGCCAACCCGGCCCGTGCCAGCGTGCGCATTTTTTTGTAGCCAGCGCAACCACGCACTTTGACAATGCGAGGCACAGGGCGGGTGCCCGGACGTTGCGCGGCACGTGGACCGCGCAGGCCGGCCGCCCACACCGCTGCGCCATGACCCCAAGCCCCGCCATCAGTACCGCCACCGGCCAGCCCGCACACGAGAGGAACACCATGGGATTTTTCAGGCGTTGGTTCCGCTTGCGCGAACGCAATCCGCAGCACCCTGACAGCGGCTGGGCCACGTCCGAGCGCGGCACCGAGCTGGTGCTGCACGAAGCGGAGGCGGCGGCGCTGCTCGATGAGGTGGACATTGAGGGTGCGCTGGCCCACCACCTGGCGTTTCGCGACCAGCTGCAGGCCGCCGTGGTGGCCGCAGCCCAGGGTGGGGTGCCACCGCACTGGCAGCCTGAGGCGTTGTTCCAGGACGACCGCTGCATGCTCGGCCAGTGGCTGCATGGCAGCGGGCGCGAGCGCCTGGGGCATTACCCGGCGTTCCAGATCCTGGTGGCGCGGCACCGGTACTTTCACGAGCAGGCCGCGGCGGCCGTGGCCCTGGCCCAGGCCGGGCAGCCCGCCCACGCCCTGCAGCGCGTGCAGGGCAGTTGCCGCCATGCGTCCAACCAGGTGGTGCTGCTGATGCGCGAGCTGCAGCGCGGCCTGCAGCGCTGAGCGCGGCGGCCTGCGCAGGCTCAGTAGCTGCGCCCGCTTTTGTACATGGCGTGCTGGCGGCGGCGCAGCGGCGCCACCTCGCCCAGGCGGCCCATGGCCGCGCCCGCATGGGCGTGGGTGATGGCCAGGCCCAGCGCGTCGGCCGCGTCGGTGCCCGGCAGGCCCGGCAGCTGCAGCAGGCGGCGCACCATCTCCTGCACCTGGCTCTTGGCGGCGCGGCCGTGGCCCACCACGGCCTTCTTCATCTGCAGCGCCGTGTATTCGGCCACGGGCAGGCCGCGTGCCACCAGCGCGGTGATGGCCGCGCCCCGCGCCTGGCCCAGCAGCAGCGTGGACTGCGGGTTCACGTTCACGAAGATGATTTCCACCGTGGCCTGGTCGGGTTCGTAGCGCGCGGCCACTTCCGAGATGCCGTCGAACAGCACCTTGAGCCGGCCCGGCAGGTCGCCCAGGTCAAGACCCGTGGTGCGGATGGTGCCGCTGGCGACGTAGCGCAGCGCGTGGCCGTCCACATCCACCACGCCAAAGCCCGTGGTCTGCAGGCCCGGGTCGATGCCAAGAATGCGCATTTGCTATTGATTTGATAGCTGCTCGTGCTTGAATATTAAGCACGAGCGGCCAAAAACACCTTGAATGCTGCAGGGCCCTGGGCCCCTCACAGCCCGAAGTACCAGCGCACCGAGTGGAAGAACACCGGCGCGCCGAAGCACAGCGCGTCCACCCGGTCGAGCAGCCCGCCCGCCCCGGTGACCGACGCGCCCTGCATGCCCCAACTGGTCACGCCGCGGTCGCGCTTGAGCGCCTTCATCACCAGATGCCCGAGGCTGCCCGCCAGACAGGCCAGCAGCGCCATGCCCAGTGCCTGCCCGGGCTTGAAGGGTGTGATGAAGGACAGCAGCCCGCCCACCAGCCCGCCCACAGCCAGCCCGGCCAGCCAGCTGGCCCACTGGAAGCTCTGGCTCACGCGCGGGGCCACCGCCTTGTGCGGAAAGCGCCGCCCCAGCAGGTGCTGCACCACCATGCAGGTCTGCACCACAAACACCACAAAGAACACCAGGAACGCGCCCTTGCCCTGGTAGCCCGGAAAGTCCAGCAGCAGCAGCGCGGGCACATGGCTCATGCCGTACACGCAGACCATGATGCCCCACTGCAGCTTGGCGTTGCGCTCCAGAAAGCGCTCGGGGTCGTTGGCCAGCGCGCTCGCCACCGGCAGCGCCAGGAACACGTACACCGGGATGAACACGGTGAACAGGTCAAAGTGCCGCGTGCCCACGATGACGAACTGCAGCGGCAGCACCACGAAGAAGGCCAGCACCAGGCTGCGGTGGTCGCCGCGCCGCGTGGGCGAGAGCGTGATGAACTCGCGCAGCGCCAGAAACGACACCACTGCGAACAGCACCGTGGCCACCACGTCGCCCAGCACCCAGGCGAACCAGAACACCGTGACCATGAACCAGCTCGTCTTGAGCAGGCCGTGGAAGCGCTTCCATTCGAGCGCCTGCACCTCGTCGGCCGGGGTTTCGCGCAGGCTGCGCACAAAGCTCCAGACCGTGACCAGCGCCAGCACGCCAAACACCACGAGGAACAGCGCACCCACCTGCTGCGTGACCGTGAGGCTGCGAAGAAAACTGTTCATGGCCTCAGACCTCCCGCAGCGCAATGACAGCGCGGCGTGCGCGGTCGAGGAAGGGGCGGCGCTCTTCGCCATCCTCCAGCGCCACGGGCGCGCCAAAGGTCACCGAGCACAGGATGGGCACAGGCACATATTCGCCCTTGGGCATCACGCGCTGGACGTTGTGGATCCAGGTCGGCACCAGCACGACCTGCGGAAACATCTGCGCAAGCCGGTACAGGCCCGACTTGAAGGGCTGCGGCTCCTCGCCGTGGCCGCGCGTGCCTTCGGGAAAGATCACGATGGAGTCGCCGCTTTCGAGCGCGCGCACCAGCGGTACCAGCGGGTCGTCGGGCGAGAGGGCGGCGCGCAGCGCCTCGGGCGTGGGTTCGGGCACGGGGTCCGGGGCCGGGTCGGGCCCGCCTGCGGCGGCCTGGTCGGCCTCGGCCACGGCAGCGGCCAGGGCGTCCAGCGCAGGGGCGGGCACGGCTGCGGGGGCGGGCTCGGCCTTGGCGGTCTGGGCAGGGCCCTGGCGTTCCACGTACACGGCGTTGAACACGGCCGTGGTGATCCATTGGCGAAACGGTGTCTTGGTCCAGTAGTCGCGCGCGGCAATCGGGCGCGTGATGCTGCGCAGCTCTTCGGGCAGCGCAGCCCAGATCAGCACCAGATCGGCATGGCTTTGGTGGTTGGCGAAGTAAATGCGCTGCTCGGCCTTGGGCGGGCAGCCGTACCAGCGCGCCTGCGCCCCCGTGAGAAAGCGCACCAGCCCCAGCAGGAAGAGGCTCATCATCTTGGCAAGCATGGCGGGGATCATACGGGCGGCCCTGCGCGCCGCGCCTTCGGGGATGTGCGGGGTGGCCGCCTAGAAAACGCCCAGCGCCAGGCCCGTGGCCAGGGCTTCGCCCAGCGCGCGGCAGCGTTCCAGGTCGGCTGCGTGGATCTGCTTGGGCGCGAGGATCGCCTCGGGCGTCTGGGCGTGGGTGCACACGCGCAGCGGCTCGGCCACGGCGCGCAGCCGCCAGCCGGTGGCAATGCGGGCGATCTGGCGCGCTGCGCCCTCGCCGTCGCTGCCCGCGCACACCAGGCTGGCATACGGCCGGCCTTCGATGCGGCCCAGCGCCGGGTAGTAGCTGCGGTCGAAAAAGTCCTTGAGCAGCCCGGCCATGCTGCCCAGGTTCTCGGGGGTGGCAAACAGGTAGCCGTCGGCGGCCAGCAGTTCGGCCGGGCCCGCGGCGGTGGCACTGCGCAGCCACACCACGGCATCGCCCGTCTGGGCTGCGCCTGCGGCCGCGGCCTCGGCCATCTGGCGCGTGCCGCCCGTCATCGAGTGGTAGACGATGAGCAGGGTCTTCATGGTGGCCATGGGGCTTGCCGGCCGGTGGTCAGGGCAGCTCGGCGCTGCCCATGCGGGCCAGGATGGTGCGCGTGCGTCCGGCCAGGTAGGCCGAATTCGGCATCTTCTCGAAGCGCTTGGGCGCGGGCAGCATCACCGCCAGGCGGGCGGCTTCGGCGGGCGTGAGCCGGTCGGCGCTTTTGCGAAAGTAGTGCTGCGCTGCGGCTTCGGCACCGAACACGCCTTCGCCCCATTCCACATGGTTGAGGTAGATCTCCAGGATGCGCTCCTTGCTCAGCAGTTGCTCCAGCGCGAAGGTCAGCACCAGCTCCTGGCCCTTGCGCAGCAGCGTGCGTTCGCCCGACAGCAGCAGGTTCTTGGCGAGCTGCTGCGTGATGGTGGAGCCACCGCGGATTTTGGGCGCGCGCGCGGGGCGCTCAGGAGCGCGCGCCTGGGCGCGGCTGGCCTGTGCCTCGGCCTTGGCATTGCGTTCCCAGGCCTTTTCGATGGCGGTCCAGTCCACGCCGTCGTGGACCGAAAAGCGGTCGTCTTCCGAGGCGATCACGGCGCGCTTGAGGTGGTCGGAGATGCGCGCATACGGCACCCATTCCTGGCGCCAGCGAACCCGCCCGTCGCGCTGGGCCAGTGCCCAGGCCTCCGAGCGCTCAAACGTGGTGGACGATGGGTTTACCACCGCCATGAGCGCAATGCGCCCCACAAAGAACAGCTGCAGCGCGAGCAGCGCGCACACCAGCAAGCCCAGCCAGCGCCACAGGCCTTTCATCGCACCCCCAGGCTGGCTCAGGCGGACTGCGCCCGCAGCTCGGCCAGCACCTTGGCCGACGGCGGCCGCACGCCGCGCCACAGCGCAAAGGCTTCGGCGGCCTGCTCCACCAGCATGCCCAGGCCGTCGCGCGGCACGGCCCCGTGCTGGCGCGCCCAGTCGAGAAAACCCTGCGCGGCCGGCCCGTACATCATGTCGTAGGCCAGGCAGCCCGGGCGCAGCACGGTGGCGGCCACGGGCACGGCCGCACCGCTGAGGCTGCTGGCCGTGGCGTTGACGACGACATCGAACGCCCCGGCCACGGCCTGCGGCTCGGCCGCTGCCAGTACCGCGCCGTACTGCACGGCCAGCGCCGCATGGGCCGCCACCAGGGCCTCGGCCTTGGCCAGTGTGCGGTTGGCCACCACCACGCGGCGCGCGCCGGCTTCGATCAGCGGGCCCAGCACCCCGGCGGCCGCGCCGCCCGCGCCCACCAACAGCACGTCGCGGCCGAGCAGCGGCACCTGCGCGTTGCGCTCGATGTCGGCCACCAGGCCCAGGCCGTCGGTGTTGTCGGCGTAGATGTCCTCGCCGGCCAGCACGAGGGTATTGGCCGCGCCAGCCAGTTGCACCCGCGCACTGCGCTCGGTGGCCACGCGGGCCGCGTCGTGCTTGAAGGGCACGGTGACGTTGCAGCCGCGTCCCCCTTCGGCCATGAAGGCCTGAAGTCCTGTATCGAAGCCGCCTTCGGGCAGCAGGCGCCGTTCGTAGGTGATGCGGTGGCCCGTGAGTTCGGCAAAGCGCGCGTGGATGACCGGCGAGCGGCTGTGCGCAATCGGGTTGCCGAACACGCAGTACAGGTCTGGATGGGAGTGCATGCGATGGCGGCAGTTAAGGGGCTGGGCCGGAGGCCGGGCGCGCGCTCAGCGCACGCTCGTCTCCAGCGTCTGGTCGCGCGTGAACTTGAAGCGGGCGATGAGCGCGATCTGGTCGGCCTTGGCCCGCATCTCGGGCGTGAAGGGGCCAAACGGCCCTGCGCCGCGCGCAATCGCCTGGGCGCGCCGATCCAGCGTGGCGTTGCCCGAGCCCTGCTCGACACGGGTATCGAGCACGCGGCCGTCGTGGTTGACGGTGAGCGTCATGATCAGCTCGCCATACAGCTTGCGCCCGCCCTGCTCAGGGAAGTTCTCGGTGCCCTTGTCTTCCACGCGGCGGCGCACCTGGTCGTAGTACACGGCGTAGGCCGCTTCCTGGGTGGCCGGGCTCACAAAGCGCTTCTTGGGCCGGGCGTTTTCTTCCTGGATGCGCTTTTCGATCTCGGCCAGCAGCTTGAGCAGCTGGCGGCGCTTCTGTTCGGCTTCGGCCTGCTGCGGGTCGGTGCTGGTCTGGCGCGGGTCGGGCAGCGGCTGCGCGGCCACCTGTGCGCGCACCTGGGCCAACAGCTGTGCTTGCTGCTCGGCCATGGCGTCCATGCGGCGCTGCTGCTCTTCCATCTCGTCGCCAATGGCCGTGAGCGCCGAGTAGGGCAGGGGGCTGGTGGCGCGGCCGCTGGCGGCGTCTCCGCCGCCCGCCAGGTTGGCCTGGGCAATGGCCTGGGCCTTCTCGGGGCGCTCATTCGAGCGCGCATTGACCAGGATCACCTCCAGCGGGGTGTCCTGGAACACGCGGTTGAAGCCTTCCGGGTCCACAAAGCGCACCGTGAGCAGCGCAGCGTGCACGGCCACCGAAAAGCCGAGCGCCAGCTGCAGCGTGCTGATCTGGGACAGGAAAGCGGGCGTTTTCACGGTGCGGGATTATCGGGCTTCGCGCCCGCGCTGTCGCCGCTTTCGCCTTCAGGCGCTTCGTTCACGTCCACGGCGATGGCAATCGGGCCGGCCACGGGTTCTTCGTCGTCCTCGTCGGCTGGGCCTTCTGCAGGGGCGTCGGCGTCCAGGCGCTCGATCAGCGTACCGTTCACGTCGAGCGCGATGTCGTCGATGGCACCCAGGCGCACGCGCAGGCGCGCACCGCGAGGCACGTTGCCCGCACCCAGCACCGGAAAGACCAGCGGCAGTTCATCGGCGCGTACCAGCAGGCCGCCGCCCACACCGTCCTTGACCACGCTGGCCGTGAGTTCGGTGATGCCGTTCTGGCGCAGGTACTGCAGCGTCCAGTAGCGCTCCATGCTCGCCTGGTAGCCGTTGTAGGCGGTGTAGGCCGCGTCAAAGCTGCTGATGACGGAGAACAGGTCGGCGTCCTTGGGCTTGAAGGGCGCCGCCAGGGCCGCCGTGCGGCCATGGCGGGCGCAGGCAATGATCTGCCACTGGTTGACCAGGTCGGTGTAGCGGCGCAGCGGCGAGGTGCTCCAGGCGTAGCTCGGCACGCCAATGCCCGCGTGCGGCAGCGCCTTGGTGCCCATGCGCACCTTCACGCCCGGTGCCATGCTGGCCTGGCTGCGGTAGATACCGGGCACGCCCATCTCGG
Source organism: Acidovorax lacteus (assembly GCF_039540375.1). Classification (NCBI taxonomy): domain Bacteria; kingdom Pseudomonadati; phylum Pseudomonadota; class Betaproteobacteria; order Burkholderiales; family Comamonadaceae; genus Acidovorax; species Acidovorax lacteus. Next base: position 109,181 of record NZ_BAABEX010000003.1, on the reverse strand, counting down.
CCAGCCATCCGCCCCAGGTGCTGTTGGCCACGATCATGGCCTCGGCCACGATCAAGTCGAGCGGGGCGCCGCGGCGGCGCACGCCGATCTGCACCTGCTCGTGCCCGGTGGGCTCCGCTCCCTCATTGCCCACCAGGCGGAAGGTGTAGTCGGGCCGGTTGAAGTTTTCAGGTTTGCCGCGCACCACTTCGCGCCGGGTCTTGAGCTCGCGCGCCAGGCGGTACAAGAAGGCCAGCTCAGTGCGCAGGCCGTCGGCCACCGAGGCCGGTGCTGCCGTGGCCGGGTCGGTCAGCCATTCGTGCGTGACGATGCTGTCGAGCTGGTCGTGCCGCAGGTTGGCCGCAATCGGCACGCGCTCCAGCCGGGTTTCGTGCGCGCGGAATTCGAGCGTGGCCTCGTCCATCGTCACATACAGCGATACGGCCGGGCAGGGGCGGCCTTCCTGCAGCGTGTAGCGTTGCACCACCTCGTCGGGCAGCATGGTGATTTTGTAGCCCGGCATGTACACCGTAGACAGGCGCGTGCGGCCCACCTGGTCGATGGCACTGCCCGGCGCAATCGCCAGGCCTGGCGCGGCGATGTGGATGCCCAGCGTCACCGTGCCCGTGCCCAGGCCTTGCAGCGACAGCGCATCGTCGATTTCGGTGGTGTGCGAATCGTCGATGGAGTACGCCTGCACCGGGGCCAGCGGCAGCTCGTCGGCAATGTCGGGGGCCTGTAGCGCTGAAAAGCCCGTGCCCTTGGGGAAGTGCTCGAACAGAAAGCGCTTCCAGTGGAACTGGTAGGCCGAATCGATGGCTCCGGCCTGCTGCAGCAGCGCCAGAGGCGCGGTGTGCGTGGCGCGGCTGGCCTCGACCACCGCCTTGTATTCGGGCGCGTTCTTGTCGGGCTTGAAGAGGATGCGGTAGAGCTGCTCGCGGATCGGCGCCGGGCACTCCCCCTGGCCCAGGGCCTCGGCCCAGGTGGCGATCTGCTCCTGGATCAGGCGCTTTTTCTCGATGGCGGCCAGCGCCTGCTGCAGGATCTCGGCCGGAGCCTTGCGAAAGCGCCCCTTGCCCGCGCGGCGAAAGTAGTGCGGCGCTTCGTACAGGCGCAGCAGGGCTGCGGCCTGTTGCACCACGCTGGCTGGGTCGGAGAAATAGTCCCGCGCCAGATCGCTGAAGCCGAACTCGTCTTCCGGGGCGAACTCCCAGGCCAGATCCAGTTCGATGGACGGTGCGAGCGCCTGGGCCTGGGCCAGCAGCTCCGCAGGGGCGGGCTTGTCGAACTTCAGCAGCACATGGGCGGCTTTGACCTTCACGCGCTTGCCGCTGTCCAGTTCAATCTGCGCCGAGCTTTCGGCTTCCGACAGCACCTTGCCGGCACGGAACTTTCCGGCATCTTCGAATAATGCAAACATCCGGAGGATTGTTTCACACTGGGCTGAGGCCCCTGGCCGTGCGTGATCTTGCCAGCCCAGGGGCGCATTCCGGCGGCCGGCACGGGGCGCTGGCCCTATGATGCCGAGCGTCTCATGTCCTCCCCTTCTTCCGTGTTTCCGGCCGATCTGCCCCGCGCGGCGTCGTTGCCCACTGGGCCTGCGCCGCTGGCCTGGCTGCTGGCCATGCTGGCCACCGGCATGGTGGCCTTGCCGTTCTGGTGGGCCTGGCTTGAAGCGCCCATCTCGAATTTCTGGCCCCTCATGGTGTCGTGGGCCTGTGGTGCTGTGCTCGTGGCCATGGCCTGGGCCGTGCGCTCACGGGTGCAGGGGCTGCGAATGCGGGCGGCCCAGGTGCTCGCGGCCGGACTGCTGCTGGCCGCAGTGGTGACTGCGGGCATCGGCTTGCTGCAGTATTTCGTCGGCGATCCGGGTCTGGCACCTTGGGTCTATCCCTCGCAGCCAGGACAGGCCATTGGCAATCTGCGGCAACGCAACCAGCAGGCCACGCTGATCAGCCTGGGGTTGTGGGCGCTCCTGTGGTGGGGCGCGCGCATGCGGCTCGGTCAGGGGCCGGTGCGAAGTCTGGCCGAGCGCTGGCTGGCCCTGCCGTTTGCCTGGACTGTCCTGTGGCTGGCCTTGGCCGCCGCCGCGACCACCTCACGCACGGGGGCCTTGCAATGGGCGATGCTGGTGCTGTTGGTGGGCGTGTGGTGGGGCCGCCGGCGGCCGCAGGTGCTGGGCATGGCGGCGGTTGCGCTGGTGCTGATGCTGCTGGCGGCCTGGGCGCTGCCGCACGCTTTGCGGGAGTTTTCTGGCGTTGAATCGCCCGGACTGTTCGGGCGGATGCTGGGCGATGAGGAGGCCTGCGTGTCGCGGGCGGTGCTGTGGGCCAACATGCTGGAGCTGATTGCACAGCGGCCCTGGACCGGCTGGGGCTGGGGAGGTCTCAGCTATGCCCATTACGTGGCCGACTTCGACGGTATGCGCTTTTGTGTGCTGCTCGACAACGCCCACAACCTCCCCCTGCATCTGGCGGTCGAACTGGGCGTTCCGCTTGCGGTGCTCTGGTGCGGGGTGGCACTGTGGTGGGTGCTGCAGGCCCGGCCGTGGGCCGAGTCCGATCCGGTGCGGCAGCTCGCATGGGGTGTGCTGGCGCTGGTGGGTCTGCACAGCATGCTGGAGTTTCCGCTCTGGTACGGCCCGTTCCAGATCGTGACGCTGGCCGCACTGGCCTTGCTGTGGCGGCGTCCCGCCGCTTGGCCTGCCTGGGCCTCTTGGCAGCGTGTGCCGCTGCTGCTGTCGGTGTTTGTGGCTGTGTGGGTGTATGTGGCCTGGGATTACCACCGGATCAGCCAGCTGTATCGCCCCGTGCATTTGCGTGCGCCTGACTATCAGGAGCAGACCTTCGAGAAGGTGTCCAACAGCGTGCTCTTTCCCAATCAGGTGGACTTCGCCATGCTGTCGGTCAGCCGCCTGGCGCCCGAAACCGCGGGCGCCTCTTTGGTGCTGGCGCGTGGCCTGCTGCATTTCTCACCCGAGCCCCGGGTGATTGAAATCCTGATTCAGAGCGCTGAATGGACGGGGCAGCTTGAAGAGGCCGCGCTACATCGGCGCAAGTACCAGCGGGCGTACCCCGAGGACTACGCCCGTTGGCAGTCGCGGCTGGACGGATCGGCATCGGCGGCCCGCGCTGGACCTGCGCCCTGACGCGGGCCCTAGGTGGCCGTCAGAGGCTTCGCAGAAAGCGGTCGATGGTGGGCAAATGGGCTTCGAAGTCGCTGAGCGCATGGTCTCCGCCCTCCAGCAGCACCGTCTGCGCGCGCGGGTAACGGGCGGTCATCTCCCGCCAGTCGAGCAACTCGTCTCCCTTGGCGATGATGGCCAGTTCGGGGCCCGTGGCAGGGAGGCCTCGAACGTCCAACGCCTGCAACTCGGCGATGTACTCGGCCCGGAACTCGAACCGGTCTTCCGGCCGGTGCCAGTGGCTCTGCTCGCCAATGTAGTGCGCCAGGTCGCGCGCCGGGTCCACCGCCGGATTGAGCAGCACGCTGGGGCAAGCGTACCGGTGGGCCACCCAACTCGCATAAAAGCCCCCGAGCGACGACCCCACGACCACCATCCGGTTCCGCGGCCAGTCGCGCAGGCCTTCCACCACCAAGGCCATGGCCGCTTGGGGGGACGGTGGCAACTGCGGGCACCACCAATGCGTGTGCGGGTGGTGCTGCGCAAGATGGGCCGCCATGCGCTGCGCCTTGGCGGACAGCGGCGATGAACGGAAGCCGTGCAGGTAGAGCAGGTGGGTGGGGGGCACAGTCAAGGTCCTGGGCAGTGGTGGTGGCTCATAAGGCTTGGGCGGGGCTGCAGAGGGGGCCAGGGCGCGCAGGCGCGCTGAACTCGGGGGCACCGTCCGGAAGGCACCGAGCGGTGGCCGATTGTCCGCTCATGTTCCCGTCGTTCGTCGCTAGGCCGTGGACGGTTGCCCGGCGCGCGAGCTGGGCATGCCGCGCGTAGCGGGCTCAGGCGCATCGGGCTGCGGAGCGCGAAAGGCGCTGGGTTCGTCCGGGGTGGTGGGCAGCCCGTGGGCCCGTCCACCGATAATCACGCCATGTCCGCCGTTTTCGAGAAGCCCTCCCTGCTGCAGCGCGCCGTGCCGCTGTTCCGGGGCTTTGACCTGCCGCTGCTGCTCATCATTCTGATGCTTTCGGCCGTGGGCCTAACGGCCATGTATTCGTCGGGCTACGACCATGGCACGCGCTTTGTGGACCATGCGCGCAACATGCTGATTGCGGCGGCCATCCTGTTCATGGCGGCCCAGGTGCCACCGTCCCGGATCATGGCCACGGCGGTGCCGCTTTATGTGGTGGGCGTGGTCCTGCTGGTGGCCGTGGAACTGGCGGGCATCACCAAGAAGGGCGCTACGCGCTGGATCAACGTGGGCATCGTCATCCAGCCCAGCGAAATCCTCAAGATCGCCATGCCCATGATGTTGGCCTGGTGGTTCCAGAAACGCGAGGGTCAGCTGCGTGCGCTGGATTTTGTGGTGGCAGCCGTCCTGCTGGCAGTGCCTGTGGGGCTCATCATGAAGCAGCCGGATCTGGGTACATCCCTGCTGGTGTTGGCATCTGGGCTGTCGGTGATCTTTTTTGCTGGCCTGGCCTGGAAGCTGGTGCTGCCGCCGGTGCTGCTGGGCGCTGTGGGCATCGTGGTTTTGGTGGCCATGGAGCCGCAGCTGTGCGCCGAAGGTGTGCGCTGGAGTGTGCTGCACGAATACCAGCAGCAGCGCATCTGTACCTTGCTCGACCCGACCCGCGACCCGCTGGGCAAGGGCTTTCACATCATCCAGGGCATGATCGCCATCGGCGCGGGTGGTTTGTGGGGCAAGGGCTTCATGGCGGGCACGCAGACCCACCTGGAGTTCATTCCCGAGCGCACCACCGACTTCATCTTTGCCGCCTACTCCGAAGAGTTCGGCCTGGCGGGCAATGTGCTCATCCTTGTCGGTTTCATCGCCCTCATCTGGCGCGCGCTGGCGATTGCGCTGCGCTCTGGCTCGCTGTTCGGTCGCCTCATGGCCGGGGCGGTGGGCATGATCTTCTTTGTGTACGCGTTCGTGAACATGGGCATGGTCAGCGGCATCCTGCCCGTGGTGGGCGTGCCGCTGCCCTTCATCAGCTATGGCGGTACTGCCATGGTCACGTTGGGGCTGGCGCTCGGCATCCTCATGTCGGTGGCCCGCGCGGAGCGCCTGGGCGACCCCAAACCCTGACGCTGGCCGTCCCAAGCCTGGGCTTGTTTGCTGCCACCTTGGGATGCGGCTGTGGGGCAGACCCGAATGGCCGTGCGCGGCCGCGTCGGCTACAACGGCAGCAGCTCAATTCCGCCAGAGGATGCCCATGGCCGCTTGCTTCGAGATCGCACGCGAGAGCGACGGACGCTACCGCATCAGCCTCCAGGGCGAGCAGGGCGACTGCCTGCTGCGCAGCGAGCCCCTGCCCACGCGCGCGGCCGCGCTGGGCGCCCTGGATGCACTGCGCCAGCACGGTGCGCTCGATGCGCGCTATGGCCGCCTGAGCGCGCGCGACGGCTCACCGTATTTCACGCTCAAGGCGGGCAACGGCCAGGTGCTGGCGCAAAGCCCGCGCTTTAGAGGGGCGCGTGCCCGGGACGAAGGCATTGCCCAGGCGCAGCGCCTGGTGGCGCAGGCGCCTGTGCGCGATCTGAACCCGGAGCCCTGAGCCCGCCCGGGGGCTTGGGGCGCTCCGCACAGTCCCGCCGGGGGCGCGGCCTAAAATCGCCGCATGACAACCCGCCCCCTGCCCGGCGCGCCCCGTACGGCGCCCACCTCCGAGCGCCTGGCCATTGCCCGGGCCCTGCTGCTGGAACCTTTCGGTCTCGACGAATCGCATCTGGGCCGCGCGCTGGCCGAGATCCGCGCCCACCGGGTGGACGACGCCGACCTGTACTTCCAGTACACGCGAAGCGAGGGCTGGAGCCTCGAAGAAGGCATCGTCAAAACCGGCTCTTTCAGCATCGACCAGGGCGTGGGCGTGCGCGCCGTCAGCGGCGAGAAAACGGCCTTTGCCTATTCAGACGACATCTCCTGGGCGTCGCTGCTCGACGCCGCCCAGACTGTGCGGTCGATTTCGGCTGTGGCCCAGCAAAGTAAAGCACGAGCAGCTACTAAAAAGATAGCAAAAAGCCGCAGCCTCTACCCCGAGGTGGACCCGATCGCCAGCTTGGACAGCACCACCAAGGTGCGCCTGTTGGAGCAGGTGGAGCAGCGTGCCCGTGCCAAAGACCCGCGCGTGGTGCAGGTGATGGCGGGCCTGGCCAGCGAGTACGACGTGGTGCTGGTCGCCCGTGCCGACGGCACGCTGGCCGCCGACGTACGCCCGCTGGTGCGGCTGTCGGTCACGGTGATTGCCGAGCAGGCCGGACGGCGCGAGATGGGCTCGTCGGGCGGCGGCGGGCGCTTTGGCCTTGCGTATTTCGACGACGCACAGATCGGCCAGTATGTGGACGAGGCCGTGCAGTCGGCGCTGACCAACCTTGAATCGCGCCCCGCGCCTGCGGGCGAGATGACCGTGGTGCTCGGCCCGGGCTGGCCTGGCATCCTGCTGCACGAGGCCGTGGGCCACGGGCTCGAAGGCGACTTCAACCGCAAGGGATCAAGCGCCTTCAGTGGCCGCATCGGCCAGCGCGTGGCGGCCAAGGGCGTCACGGTGCTCGACGACGGCACCATTGCCGACCGCCGCGGCTCGCTCAACGTGGACGACGAAGGCCACCCGAGCCAGCGCAACGTGCTCATCGAAGACGGCATCCTGCGCGGCTACATCCAGGACTCGCTCAACGCCCGCCTCATGGGCGTGGCCCCCACGGGCAACGGCCGCCGCGAAAGCTACGCCCACCTGCCCATGCCGCGCATGACCAACACCTACATGCTGGGCGGCGACAAGGACCCGGCCGAGATCGTGGCCAGCATCGAGCGCGGCCTGTACGCCACCAACTTCGGCGGTGGGCAGGTGGACATCACCTCGGGCAAGTTCGTGTTCTCGGCCAGTGAGGCGTACTGGGTCGAGAAGGGCAAGATCCTCTATCCCGTCAAGGGCGCCACCATCGTGGGCAGCGGCCCCGAGTCGCTCAAGCGCGTGACCATGATCGGCAACGACATGAAGCTCGACAGTGGCGTGGGTACCTGCGGCAAGGAAGGCCAGAGCGTGCCCGTGGGCGTGGGCCAGCCCACGCTGCGCATCGAAGGCCTGACGGTGGGCGGCACGGCCTGAGCGCCGCCGGGGCTCGCCCGGCGTGGCGTGCGCGCCGCACGCGCACCAGCGCGCTGCTTTGCCCTGCACCGCGGCCCGCGGCCGGCCGCACAATGGCGGCATGCCCTCCAGCGCACTCCCTCCCGATCGCACCTCGCTGCAGTCGTTCGGCGATATCAGCCGGTTTCTGCGTCAGGGCGTGGCCGACGAGGAAACGCGCGACTTCCGCGAAAGCCTGGGCACGCTGTCGGCCCAGATCGACGAGCTTGTCACGCTGCGCCGCAGTGCGCAGGGCGCGCCAGACGCCATCCTGACGCAGGCGCGGCGGCTGCAGGCCGGCCTGCGACACCACCAGCAGACGGTGACCGGTCTCGGCTCGGCCTGGGCGGCGCTGTACGAGTTCGGAGCCTACGAACAAGCCCTGCAGGCCAGCCGCGATGCCCTGGCCGCCTGGGTGCAAACGCTGGAGCGGCGCAGCCGCCGCGAGGGGCAGGCCTTCCAGCAATTCGAGCAGCTGGCCTGGCGCGCGCTGGGCGAAGCCCTGCTGCTGCTCGACATGTACGGCCAGCAGAGTGGTCCCCCCACAGAGCCCACCCCGGTGGTGGCGGCCCGGCCCCACCCGGGCTGGTGGCAGCGTCTGCGCCGCTGGTGGTCGCGGCGCTGAGCGGCGGGCGCCCCACACCCACACGCCGCGCTGGCCGCCCGCTGTGGCGGTGTTGTGGTGTTGCGGCCAGCCGACGGCCCGCCGCATGCCGGTTGCGCGGCTGTGCTACATTGCGACGCTATGGCTCACCGCAGCGCGTTTTATTTTTGGTTTTGGATCTCTGTCCCCGGCGGATGAGAGGACGACGCGCAGCCCCCACTGACACCTCCCCCACACAACCGCCGAAGCTGAAAAGCCCGGCGGTTTTTGTTTTTCCGGCCTTCCGTTTTTCCACTTCAACATCCACGAGGACGATCATGACCGCTCTTGCCAACCCCACCAGCGATGCCTGGTACCGCAGCGTCGAGAAAACCAGCCAGACCGACGACGAACGTATCCAGGACATCACCGTGTTGCCTCCGCCCGAGCATCTGATCCGCTTCTTCCCCATCAGCGGGACGCCGCTGGAGACCCTGATCACCCGCACCCGCAAGTCCATCCAGAACATCATGTCCGGCACCGACGACCGGCTGCTGGTGGTGATCGGGCCATGCTCCATCCACGACCCGCAGGCCGCGCTCGACTACGCCCGTCGCCTGATGGCCGTACGCGAGCAGTACGCCGACACGCTGGAGATCGTGATGCGCGTGTACTTCGAAAAGCCCCGCACCACGGTGGGCTGGAAGGGGCTGATCAACGACCCCTACCTGGACGAGAGCTACCGCATCGACGAAGGCCTGCGCATCGCACGCCAGTTGCTGATCGACATCAACCGCCTGGGCATGCCCGCGGGCAGCGAGTTCCTGGACGTGATCTCGCCCCAGTACATCGGCGATCTGATTTCCTGGGGGGCGATTGGCGCGCGCACCACTGAAAGCCAGGTGCACCGCGAGCTCGCCTCGGGCCTGTCGGCGCCCATCGGCTTCAAGAACGGTACCGACGGCAACATCCGCATCGCCACCGACGCCATCCAGGCCGCCAGCCGCGGCCACCACTTCCTGTCGGTGCACAAGAACGGCCAGGTCGCCATTGTCAACACCAAGGGCAACAAGGACTGCCACGTGATCCTGCGCGGCGGCAAGGCCCCGAACTACGACGCGGACAGCGTCGAGTCTGCCTGCAAGGAACTCGAAGCCGCCAAGCTGCCGGGCACGCTGATGGTGGACTGCAGCCATGCCAACAGCAGCAAGCAGCACGAGCGCCAGCTCGTGGTGGCGCGCGACATCGCCGCGCAGATCGCCAGCGGCTCGCGCCGCGTGTTCGGCGTGATGATCGAAAGCCACCTCCACGCAGGTGCGCAGAAGTTCACGCCCGGCAAGGACGACCCCTGCAAGCTTGAGTACGGCAAGAGCATCACCGACGCCTGCCTCGGTTGGGACGATTCGCTGCAGTCGCTGGCCGAGCTGTCGGCGGCCGTGCAGGCCCGCCGCGCGCGCTGAGGCGCCGTTGCCCGGCCGCCCTGCTGCGGCCTGGGCTTTGATGTGGCACAGGCCAGGCTTGGGTGGGCGGTGTAAGCTTGACCCACCGTCCGGCCCCGGCCTGGCCTGCAGCGCAGGTGCCAGCAGGCCGCAGGGCCGGCTCCTGACATTGCCCGAGGAACCTGCCATGCAAAGCGAAGTGACCGTGCGCTTGAGCGCCGACCAGGAATACCGTGTAGACCTTTCCAGCGCCGAGGCGCTGGACCACGAAACCGCCCGCCGCTGGCTGGACGAGCAGTTCACCAGCCTCGACTGCGAGCCCCTGCGCGCCAGCGGCAAGGTGCTGTTGGCCGACAAGGTGCTGGTGGTGGCCCGCGCCGCCGGCCCGGCGCTGCTGGGCGATGCCACCTGGCTGCGCGACTTTGGCCGTGCCGCCACGGCAGCCCTGGCCCGCCCCGTGGTGCGGGTGGACGTGCCCTCGATGGCCGTCAGCTACTGAGCGCGGCCCGCGCCCCGGGGCGTTCGCCCCCGGGTGTGTGCGGCGCGCCTGCGCTCAGCGCGCGCCCAGACCTTCCAGCGCCGTCAGCAGGCGGCCGTGGATGCCGCCAAAGCCCCCGTTGCTCATGCACACCACCTGATCGCCCGGCCGGGCCTCGGCCACGACCTGGGCCACCAGGGTGTCGATGTCGGCCGCCGTGCGGGCACGGCCCTCGGGCCCGAGGCCCAGCGGAGCCAGTGCTTCTGCGGCGTCCCAGTCCAGGCCTGCGATGTGGCAAAACGCCCGGTCGGCGGTCTCCAGCGCCCAGGGCAGCTGGCTCTTCATCGCACCCAGCTTCATGGTGTTGCTGCGCGGCTCGAACACCGCCAGGATGCGCGTGCCTGGCCCCACGCGGCGGCGCAGCCCGTCGAGCGTGGTGCGGATGGCCGTGGGGTGGTGCGCAAAGTCGTCGTACACCGCCACGCCCTGCACGGTACCGCGCAGCTCCATGCGGCGGCGTACGTTGCGAAAACGGCCCAGGGCCGCCGCCGCCTCGGCCACCGGCACGCCCACGTGCTCGGCCGCGGCAATGGCGGCCAGCGCATTGAGCTGGTTGTGCACGCCCGACAGCGCCCAGTCCACCCGCCCGGCCACGCGGCCGGCGTGCAGCACGTCAAACGCCTCGGGTGGGCCATCGGCCGCAAAGTCGCTCACGGTGCTGCCAAAGTGGCGCACCTCGCTCCAGCAGCCGCGGTGCAGCACCCGCGCCAGGCTTTCTTCGAGCCCATTGGCCACGATGCGGCCCGACGGCGGTACGGTGCGTACCAGGTGGTGAAACTGCCGCTCGATGGCCGCCAGATCGTCGAAGATGTCGGCGTGGTCGAACTCCAGGTTGTTGAGCACCGCCGTGCGCGGCCGGTAGTGCACAAACTTGCTGCGCTTGTCGAAAAAGGCCGTGTCGTATTCGTCGGCCTCGATCACGAACAGCGGCCGGGCTGCGTCGGCCCCCGGCTCGGACGAACCGCCGCTGGGCCGCCCCAAGGCGGTGAGGGCCCCCTCGGGGGGCAGCGAACCATGCGCAGCAGGGAGCGTGGGGGCGCTACCTCCCAGGCGGGCCGACACGCCGAAATCCAGTGGCACCCCGCCGATCAGAAAGCCGGGCTGGCGCCCCGCGCACTCCAGAATCCAGGCCAGCATCGAGGTGGTGGTGGTCTTGCCGTGCGTTCCGGCCACGGCCAGCACGTGGCGGCCCTGCAGCACGTGGTCGGCCAGCCACTGCGGTCCGCTGGTGTAGGGGCGGCCTGCGTCCAGGATGGCTTCCATCAGCGGAAACTTGGGCGAGCCGTCGGCCAGGCGGGCACGGCTGACCACGTTGCCCACCACGAACACGTCGGGGTTCAGCGCCATCTGGTCGGCCCCGTAGCCTTCGATCAGGTCGATGCCCAGCGCGCGCAGCTGGTCGCTCATCGGCGGGTAGACCCCGGCATCGCAGCCGGTCACGCGGTGGCCCGCCTCGCGCGCCAGCGCGGCCAACCCGCCCATGAAGGTGCCGCAAATCCCCAGGATATGTATGTGCATTGGTGGTGTCCGGTTGGGCCTCAAACAGGCTGCTCGTGCTTATTTTATAAGCACGAGCAGCTATCAAACTGATAGTAACCGGCCGGGTGGTGCCGGTGCCCCGGCGCACCCGGCCACAATGCGGGTTTGCCCGAGTGCCCGCCATGCCTGCCTCTGCCGCCGACGAAATCGCCCATGCCGCCGCCCGTCTGATCGTGGAGGAGGGGCTGGAGTGGGGGCCTGCCAAGCGCCGCGCGCTGCGCGACCTCGGCCTGCCTGCGCGCACCGCCTTGCCCGACAACGACACCGTGGAAGCCGCGGTGCGCGAATACATCGGGCTGTTCTGCGCCGACACCCAGCCTGCCGAGTTGCGCGCCCTGCGCGAGCTGGCGCTGGTATGGATGGAGCGCATGCAGGCGTTTCGCCCGCATCTGGCCGGCGCGGTGTGGCATGGCACGGCCACCCGGCGCTCGGACATCCACATCCAGCTCTTCTGCGATGACCCCAAGTCGGCAGAGATTGCGCTGATCGACCACCATGTCGACTATGAACCCCGCACCGTGACCGGCTTCCATGGCGAGTCGGTCGAGGCCCTGAGCTTGTCGAGCCTGTCGCGCCCCCTGCAGGAGATGATCGGCGTGCACCTGATGGTGTACGACCTGGACGACCTGCGCGGTGCGCTGCGCCCCGACACCCAGGGCCGCACGCCGCGGGGCGACCTGGCGGCCGTACGCCGCCTGTTGGAGGAACCTGCCCCATGACCCCATCCCAGCCCCCTACGCCGTCCCCCTCGTCCGACGCCACCGCCGCCGATCCGGCCGCAAGCCCAAGTACCACGCCGCCTGCGGCCGGCCGCCGCCGCCTGCTGTTTGCCGGGGTGGCCGGTGCGGCAGGCCTGGCCGGAGCGTCGTTCGCGTGGTGGAAGTTCCGCCCCCACGATGTAGCCCCCGGGGCCGAACAGGCGCTCTGGGGCCTGCAGTTCGACACGCCTGAGGGCGGCACGCTGGACATGCGCCGCTTTGCCGGCAAGCCCCTGCTCATCAACTTCTGGGCCACCTGGTGCCCGCCCTGTGTGGACGAGCTGCCGCTGCTCAACACGTTTTACCGCACGCACAGCGCGCACGGCTGGCAGGTGGTGGGCCTGGCGATTGACCAGCCTTCCTCGGTGCGCCAGTTCCTGACCAAGCTACCGCTCGATTTTCCGGTGGGCCTCGCGGGCCTATCGGGCACCGACCTGGGCCGTTCGTTGGGCAATCTGACGGGCGGGCTGCCGTTTACGGTGGTGGTCAACGCGGCTGGGCAGATCCAAGACCGTAAAATGGGCCAAGTCACTGCCAAAGACCTCGAAGTCTGGGCCAAAGGCTGAGTTTCATCGGGCCTCTGGCCCTGCCGGGCGGTGGTCCAGCGGCTCTGCATGCCCCTGTTGGGGATAATGGAGTTCGTGAAAATTGATCCATGAAAGCGGCGAAAGGGCGAAATTGGAGTAAATTCGCGCCCTATTCAATTTGAACGCCGTTGGAGCTTCCATGGATCTGCGAAAACTCAAGACCCTCATTGACCTCGTGTCGGAGTCGAACGTCTCCGAACTGGAAATCACCGAGGCCGAGGGCAAGGTCCGCATCGTCAAGAGCGCGGGCACCGTGGTCCAGCAGGTGGTCGCAGCCCCTGCAGCCCCCGCCGCGGCTGCCGCGCCGGTCGCCGCCCCGGTGGCCGGCCTGCCAGCGCCGGCCGCCGCCGCCCCGGCCGCACCCAGCGGCCATGTGGTCAAGTCGCCCATGGTGGGCACGTTCTACCGCTCGTCCAGCCCCGGAGCCAAGCCGTTTGTGGAGATCGGCAGCCAAGTCAAAGAGGGCGAGACCCTGTGCATCATCGAAGCGATGAAGATCCTCAACGAGATCGAAGCCGACAAGTCGGGCACGGTGACGCGCATCCTGGGTGAAAACGGCCAAGCCGTCGAATACGGTCAGCCGCTGTTCATCATCGAGTGATTGAGGGAGGCTACCCCCTGAGCGCCTGCGGCGCTTCCCCCTTCTCCCGCAGGGCTGCGCCCTGCTGGAAGGGGGACGCCGCCGGCGCGGCGGGGCGACCCTTGCGCGGCGGCCCTGGAGGGTGTCGTGCCGCTTTCAAGCGCCGCGTACTGTGCGGCGAACCGTGAAATACACGATGTTTAAAAAGAATCTCGTCGTCCTTGGTGTTTTTGCCCCAGGCAAGGCACAGCACATCGCACTGGCACGCGCCAGCGTGCGGGCGATGAGCCGCGAGGTAGCCTATGTTTAAGAAGATCCTGGTCGCCAACCGCGGCGTTCTTGCCCCGGGCAAGGCGAAGCACATCGCACTGGCACGCGCCAGCGTGCGGGCGATGAGCCGCGAGGTAGCCTATGTTTAAGAAGATCCTGGTCGCCAACCGCGGCGAAATCGCCCTCCGCATCCAGCGCGCCTGCCGAGAACTCGGCATCAAGGCCGTGATGGTGTATTCCGAGGCCGATCGCGACGCCAAATACGTCAAGCTCGCCGAAGAGGCGGTGTGCATCGGCCCTGCGCCTTCCCCGCTGTCCTACCTCAACATGCCCGCCATCATCTCGGCGGCCGAGGTGACCGATGCCGAAGCCATCCACCCCGGTTACGGCTTCCTCTCGGAGAACGCCGACTTTGCCGAGCGCGTGGAAAAGAGCGGCTTCCAGTTCATTGGCCCCACGCCCGAGTCGATTCGCATCATGGGCGACAAAGTCTCGGCCAAGCAGGCCATGATCCGTGCGGGCGTGCCCTGCGTGCCGGGTTCGGATGGTGAACTGCCCGACGATCCGGTGCAGATCCGCCGCATTGCCAAGGCCGTGGGCTACCCGGTGATCATCAAGGCCGCCGGCGGCGGCGGTGGCCGCGGCATGCGTGTGGTGCACACCGAGGCCGCGCTGGTCAATGCCGTGCAGATGACCAAGGCCGAGGCCGGGGCGGCGTTCGGCAATCCGGCGGTGTACATGGAGAAGTTTCTCCAGAACCCGCGCCACATCGAGATCCAGGTGCTGGCCGACAAGCACCGCAACGCCGTGTACCTGGGCGAGCGCGACTGCTCCATGCAGCGCCGCCACCAGAAGGTGATCGAAGAGGCTCCGGCCCCGGGCATTCCGCGCAAGCTGATCGAGAAGATCGGCGAGCGCTGCGTGGCGGCCTGCAAGAAGATCGGCTACCGCGGCGCGGGCACGTTCGAGTTTCTGTACGAGAACGGCGAGTTCTACTTCATCGAGATGAACACCCGCGTGCAGGTGGAGCATCCGGTGACGGAATGGATCACCGGCGTCGACATCGTGAAGACGCAGATCATGGTGGCTGCGGGCGAGAAGCTGCCCTTCACCCAGCGCCAGATCGAAATCCGCGGCCATGCGATCGAGTGCCGCATCAACGCCGAAGACCCGTACAAGTTCATTCCCTCGCCGGGCCGCATCACCATGTGGCACGCGCCGGGCGGCCCCGGGGTGCGCGTCGATTCGCACGCCTACACCAACTACTTTGTGCCGCCCAACTACGACTCGATGATCGGCAAGCTCATCGTGCACGGCGACACGCGCGAGCAGGCGCTGGCCCGCATGCGCACGGCGTTGTCCGAAACGGTGATCGAAGGCATCAACACCAATGTGCCGCTGCACCGCGAGCTGATGGTGGACGCCAAGTTCATCGCGGGCGGCACCAACATCCACTACCTGGAAGAGTGGCTGTCGCAGCACAAGCGCTAAAGTTCTGACTGGCGCTGGCGGGCCCCTGCACCCGGGGTGCCCGCCTTTTGTTTTTTGCCCCTCCAAGGACCTGCCCGTGTTTGAACTGACCCTGCTGTGCCCCGAGCCCCGCATCGAGGACGTAAGCGACGCGCTCGACGCGCTCGACGCCCTGAGCGTCTCGGTGGAAGACGCCGACGCCCAGACCGAGGCCGAGCAGGCCCTGTTCGGCGAGCCCGGCATGCCCCCGCCCAAAGAGGGCTGGCAGCGCAGCCGCGTGGTGGCGCTGTTCCCCACCGAAGAGGCCGCCACCGAGGCGCGCAACTTGCTGGTGCTGCAGGATTTCTTTGCCGACTGCGCGGTGGTGGCACTCACACGCGTGCCCGATGAGGACTGGGTGCGGCTCACGCAGTCGCAGTTTGCGCCGGTGGAGATCACGCCCAGCTTCTGGATCGTGCCCACCTGGCACGAACTGCCCGCCGGGGCCACACGCAGCATCCGGCTCGACCCGGGCTTGGCCTTCGGCACCGGCACGCACCCAACCACACGCATGTGCCTGCGCTGGATTGCCCGGCACACGCCCGTGGCCGATGGCACCTGGGGCCGTGTGCTCGACTACGGCTGCGGCTCGGGCATCCTCGCCATCGGGGCGGCCAAGCACGGTGCCACGCAGATCGATGCGGTGGACATCGACCCGGCGGCGGTCGAATCGGCCGCGCGCAATGCCGATGCCAACGGGGTGCAGATGCGCACCGGCCTGCCCGATCTGGCCCAGGGCGAATACGCCGTGGTGCTGGCCAACATCCTGGCCACGCCGCTCAAGGTGCTGGCGCCGCTGTTGTGCGCCCATGTGCATGCTGGCGGCCACCTGGTGCTCGCGGGCATCCTGGAGCGCCAGGCCGAGGAGCTGCAGCAGGCTTACGCGCCCTGGGTGTCGCTGCAAGTCCACGACTCCGAGGACGGCTGGATCCTCATGACCGCTCAGCGCTGAGCGCTGCGTGCGCGGGGGCGTGCTGGCGCTCGCGCGCTCCTACAATCCGAGCCGATGAGCCAGATCACCCGCTGCCCGGCGTGCGCCACGCAATTCAAGGTCGTCCCCGACCAGCTGCGCATTTCCGAAGGCTGGGTGCGCTGCGGCCAATGCAAGCAGGTGTTCGATGCCGTGGCCCATCTCATGGTGCCCGCGCAGCCCGATCTGCTGCCATCGATGCCCTTGGGCCGCACCGACGGTAGAGCCACCGCCACCCCAGCTGCCACCCCGACAGCTACGCCTGCTGCGCGCAGTGCCGTGCCACGCGCGCCAGGGGTCACCTTGTCACAGCCGTTGGCTGCCCCGGCCGCCAGCGACACGGTGCCTCGGCAGGCCCCGGTGGCGCCTGTCGCCCCGGCTGCTTCTGCTGCATCGGCACCCACAGCACCCACCGTATCGGCGCGTGCGGTGACCGATGCAGCGGCTGCGCCCCGCCCCACTGCTGCGCCCGCGCCGGCCGAGATTCCGGCCTATCTGGCCAAGGGGGCCCCCCCGCTGGCCAGTGAGCCTGCGTGGACCCTCGCCCCAGCGTCGCGCGACCCGTGGCGCGACCAGGGCCTGCCCCGCAGCCTGCCGAGTTCGGCCCTGCCGCCCGGCCCCCTGGCACCGGTTCCAGCTCCGGCATCGTTGCCGCCTGCGGTGCCATCTGCCGACTCGACGCCCGCGCGTTCACCGGCGGTCGCAACGCCATCCGCCAGGAGCAGGGTGCCCGAACCCGCTCCGGCCCCAACCCCAGGCCCGGCACCAGTGTCGGTGGCGCTGCCGGTCGTCCCCGAAGTTCCCGCACTGCCCACGGTGGCCCCGCCCGTCGATACGTCCCCTGTGGCGCAGGCCCCTGCAAGCCGCTGGCAGCCACCGGCCGATCTGGAGCCGCTGCCGCCGATTGAAATGCCCGAACTGGCGCCCACACCGGAGTCCGCTGCCGCCCGCCGACAGATGGCAGCAGCGCCTCTGGTGACGCCACCGCCGCCCGAGCCGTCGCGCCCGGCTGCCCCGGTGCATGATGCGCAGCCGCAGCCGCAGCCGCAGCCGCAGCCGAAAGCACCCGGCCCGGCCGAGTCGTTGGGGCGCGCGCAGGACGAGAGCGCATCGGCAGACCTGCTGGCCGCCGCCGCCCCTGCGTTGCACAGCGACAGCGTGACCGCGGCAGAGGGTTTGGTGCCCGACGACCCACCGCCCGAAGCCAGCGCCCAGAGCGCCGGCGCTTCACGGCGCAAACGCCGCCGCGAGGCCGATGCGGCCACCGAGGACGCCGAGCCCGCCGAGAGCCCGGATGAGGCCGTAGACGTGGGTTTTGTCCGCGCAGCCCGCCGCCAGGCCTTCTGGCGGCGGCCGTTGGTGCGGCTGGTGCTGGGCCTGGTCGGCCTGTCGCTGGCCACCCTGCTGGCGGGTCAGATCGCCGTGCAGGAGCGGGACCGCATCGCAGCGCTCGACCCGCGCACGCGCCCTTGGTTGCAGGCCTTGTGCGAGCCGCTGGGCTGCCAGATCGAGCCGCTGCGCGACATCAACGCCGTGGTCATCGACAGTTCCTCGTTCACCAAGGGCCGGGGCGACAGCTACCAGCTTGCGATGGCCGTGAAGAACCGTGCCACCCATCCGGTGGCCACGCCCGCCATCGAGCTCACGCTCACCGATGCGCAAGACCAGCCCGTGCTGCGCAAGGTGCTGACGCCGCAGGACATGCTTGCCCCGCCCGAACTGCCTGCGCGCGGCGAGTGGAATGCGTCCGTCGGCGTGGTGGTCACCACGGGCGGTGCGCGCGTGGCTGGCTACCGCATGCTCGTGTTCTATCCCTGAGCTTTTTCAACCTTCCAACCGATTGCCCCCACATGGCTGCCCTCATCTGCGGATCGCTTGCGTTCGACACCATCATGACTTTCGAGGGCCGCTTTGCCGAGCAGATCCTGCCCGACCAGCTGCACATCCTCAACGTGTCCTTTCTCGTGCCCTCGCTGCGCCGCGACTTCGGCGGCTGCGCGGGCAACATCGCCTACAGCCTCAAGCAACTGGGCGGTGACCCCGTGCCCATGGCCATGCTCGGCACCGATGGCGACGCCTACGTGCAGCGTCTGCAGGCGCTGGGCATCCGCACCCAGCACGTGGGCCGCACCGACGCCACTTACACCGCGCAGGCCATGATCATGACCGATCGCGACAACAACCAGATCACGGCCTTCCACCCCGGTGCGATGATGCACGCGCACACGCTGCAGGTGGTGCAGGACGGCAGCATCCGCCTGGGCATCATCGCCCCCGACGGGCGCGACGCCATGCTGCAGCACGCCGAGCAGATGGCCGCGCTGGGCATTCCGTTCGTGTTCGACCCGGGGCAGGGCCTGCCCATGTTCAACGGCGAAGAGCTCGCACGGTTTGTCGAACAGGCCAGCTGGGTCACCGTCAACGACTACGAGGGCAAGATGCTCTGCGACCGCACCGGCTGGTCGCTGGAGGCGCTGTCGCGCAAGGTGCGCGGCCTGGTGGTCACGCTGGGCGGACAGGGCTGCGAGGTCTGGACCGATGGCCAGCGCACGCTGGTGCCGCCCGCACAGCCCGCGGCCGTGGTCGACCCGACGGGCTGCGGCGACGCCTGGCGCGGCGGCCTGCTCTGGGGCCTGGAGCAGGGCTGGGACCTGGCCCGCTGCGCGCGGCTGGGCAATGCCCTGGGGGCCCTCAAGATCGCCGAGCGCGGGCCGCAGAACTACACCGTGCCCGCTGCGCTGGCCCAGCAGGCCTGAGCCCTCTCGAACCGGGGCGACTGGCCCGCAGCGGCGGCGGTCCCGGGTCTTGCGCGGTGATCGGCACAGTGCTTCTCGTGCGATGATATTGCTATCAAAATGATATCTTGTCGTGCTCGAATTTGCTGGTTTTCGGGCTGTTTTGATGCAATTCCTGATGTGGCGCCCCAGGAGACGCCCCGAAGGGCTGTGCAGCCGTTTGTTGTGCCACAGCCCGTGATGCCGCTGTGCCGCCGACGCAGGCGACCATGTGTGACATGGGACGCGCCGCAGGGTGTGGGCGAACCCGGGGTGCGGCCCGGCGCGCGTGCTGCTTCACTGCGCCGGGGGGTGTCTGCGCGTGTTCGCCAGCCTGCCGGACCCATAAAAAAACCCGGCGGGTCACGCCGGGTTGGGATGGGCCGAGGGGCCGATCTCAGGGCTTGGAGCCGGTCGGAAAAGGCCAGGCGGCTTGGGGGTTCAGCGTCGTCTGCGCAGCAGGCGCAGGGGCTGCAGCGGGTGCAGCTGCTTTCTTTGCGGGCGCAGCCTTCTTCGCAGGTGCAGCAGCCTTCTTGGCAGGAGCGGCGGCCTTCTTCGCGGGCGCAGCAGCCTTCTTGGCAGGGGCGGCGGCCTTCTTCGCGGGCGCAGCAGCCTTCTTGGCAGGAGCGGCGGCCTTCTTCGCGGGCGCAGCAGCCTTCTTGGCAGGAGCGGCGGCCTTCTTCGCAGGCGCAGCAGCCTTCTTGGCCGGGGCGGCCTTCTTCGCAGGTGCGGCGGCCTTGGGTGCAGCAGCCTTCTTCGCGGGGGCGGCCTTCTTCGCCGGGGCAGCCTTCTTGGCGGCGGGTTTCTTCGCAGTTGCCATCATGTTCTCCTTGGGTCAGTGGTCAAACAACACCCCGTGCCTTCTGCGGGCACGAAGCGACCCATGGCACCGGGTACGAACCCGTCGCCATGAATACAGGAGCGCGACCCACGTGCCCGGTGCGGGCGGTGTGGGGTCGGTGCGCGAGGAAGGTTGCCATGGCGTCGAGGGCGCGGGGGGTCAGTCCCAGGACAGGGCGCCGCCAGACTGGTACTCGATGACCCGGGTTTCGAAGAAGTTGCGTTCTTTCTTCAGGTCGATCATTTCGCTCATCCAGGGGAACGGGTTTTCCTCGTTCGGGAAGAGCGCTTCCAGGCCGATCTGGGTGGCGCGGCGGTTGGCGATGTAGCGCAGGTAGCCCTTGAACATCGACGCATTCATGCCGAGCACGCCACGCGGCATGGTGTCTTCGGCGTAGCGGTATTCGAGTTCGACGGCCTTGAGGAACAGCTCCTTGATCTCGGCCTTGAACTCGGGCGTCCACAGGTGCGGGTTCTCCAGCTTGAGCTGGTTGATCAGGTCGATGCCGAAGTTGCAGTGCATCGACTCGTCGCGCAGGATGTACTGGTACTGCTCGGCAGCGCCGGTCATCTTGTTCTGGCGGCCCAGGGCCAGAATCTGCGTGAAGCCCACGTAGAAGAACAGCCCTTCCATCAGGCAGGCGAACACGATCAGCGACTTCAGCAACGTCTGGTCGTTTTCGGGCGTACCAGTCTTGAAGTTCGGGTCCATGATCGCGTCGATGAACGGAATCAGGAACTCGTCCTTGTCGCGGATTGAGGCGACTTCGTTGTAGGCGTTGAAGATCTCGCCTTCATCGAGACCCAGCGATTCCACGATGTACTGGTAGGCGTGCGTGTGGATTGCTTCCTCGAACGCCTGGCGCAGCAGGAACTGGCGGCACTCGGGTGCCGTGATGTGGCGGTACGTGCCCAGCGTGATGTTGTTGGCGGCCAGCGAGTCGGCCGTCACGAAGAAGCCCAGGTTGCGCTTGACGATGCGACGCTCGTCTTCGGTCAGGCCGTTCGGGTCTTTCCACAGCGCGATGTCGCGGGTCATGTTGACCTCTTGCGGCATCCAGTGGTTGGCGCAGGTGGCAAGGTACTTTTCCCAGGCCCACTTGTACTTGAACGGCACCAGCTGATTCACATCGGTCTGGCCGTTGATGATGCGCTTGTCGGCCACGTTCACACGGCGGTGTGCGGTGGCTGCGGTGGTGTCTGTCGATGCGTGCGCAGTGCTGGAAGCCACCGTCTGCAAAGCAGGGGCCGGCTGTCCGGCCGGAAGGCCCCGCGGTGCGAGGCCGTCCATCGAGGTGGTCGGTACGGGCTTGACTTCTTCGTCCCAGGTCAGCATAGGTTTTCCAGTGAGCGGATTATGAAAGCAGTGCTGCAAAAAGCAAAGCACTGGAGCGGCTTGCGGCCTTGTTTTGTTGCCACATGGCACACGAATAGCGCACCCTGGGAAGGCCCTGGATGCGCCATCGCGGATACGGGGACCTGCTTACTGGCAGGCCTCACAGGTTGGATCGTCGATCGCGCAGAACTTCACATCGGTGGCGGGCAGTGCGGCGGCCTGCGCAGCGGCCTGTGCCGCAGCGGCTTCGAGCGCGCTCGGACGTGCTGCTGCAGCCGCCTGCATACCGCCTTCGGGCGATGTGGACACCGCATTGAGCTGGCGGGTGTTCACCGTGCTCATCTCCACGTGTGTGGCGCTCTGCGTGCGCAGGTAGTAGGTGGTCTTGAGACCGCGAATCCAGGCGAGCTTGTAGGTCTCGTCGAGCTTCTTGCCCGAGGCGCCGGCCATGTAGATGTTCAGGCTCTGCGCCTGGTCGATCCACTTCTGGCGGCGCGATGCGGCTTCCACCAGCCAGCGCGGCTCGACCTCAAAGGCCGTCGAATACAGCGCCTTGATGTCTTGCGGCACACGGTCGATCGGATGCAGCGAGCCCTTGAAGTGCTTGAGGTCCATGATCATCACGTCGTCCCACAGCCCCAGGCGCTTGAGGTCGCGCACCAGATAGCCGTTGATCACCGTGAACTCACCCGACAGGTTGGACTTGACCGACAGGTTGCCGAAGGACGGCTCGATCGACGCGTCCACACCCACGATGTTGGAGATGGTGGCCGTGGGCGCAATCGCCACGCAGTTGGAGTTGCGCATGCCGTCCTGCGCGATCTTCTTGCGCAGCGCATCCCAGTCGAGGCTCGCGGAGCGATCGACTTCCACATAGCCGCCACGCGCCTGCGACAGCAGGTCCAGCGTGTCGAAGGGCAGGATGCCGCGGTCCCACAGCGAGCCCTTGTAGCTCGAGTACTTGCCACGCTCACGTGCCAGTTCGGTCGAGGCCCAGTAGGCGTAGTAGCAGATCGCTTCCATCGAGCGGTCGGCGAACTCCACTGCCTGCTCCGATGCATAGGGAATGCGCAACTCGTACAGCGCGTCCTGGAAGGCCATCAGGCCCAGGCCCACGGGGCGGTGGCGCAGGTTCGAGTCGCGGGCCTTCTTCACCGCGTAGTAGTTGATGTCGATCACGTTGTCGAGCATGCGCATGGCCACCGACACGGTGCGCTTGAGCTTCTCGTGGTCGATCTGGCCGTCCTTGAGGTGCTGCAGCAGGTTGATCGAACCCAGATTGCACACAGCCGTTTCGGTGTCGCTGGTGTTCAGCGTGATCTCGGTGCACAGGTTGGAGGAGTGCACCACACCGGCATGCTGCTGCGGCGAGCGCACGTTGCACGCATCCTTGAACGTGATCCAGGGATGCCCCGTCTCGAACAGCATGGTCAGCATCTTGCGCCACAGGTCGGTGGCCTGCACCACCTTGCTGGGCTTGATCTCACCGCGCGCGGCCTTTTCTTCGTAGGCCACATAGGCCTTTTCGAAATCGGCACCGAACAGGTCGTGCAGGTCGGGCACCGAGGAGGGCGAGAACAGGGTCCAGGTGCCCTTTTCCATCACGCGGCGCATGAACAGATCGGGAATCCAGTTGGCCGTGTTCATGTCGTGCGTGCGGCGGCGGTCGTCGCCGGTGTTCTTGCGCAGTTCCAGGAACTCTTCAATGTCCAGGTGCCAGCTTTCCAGATACGTGCACACCGCACCCTTGCGCTTGCCGCCCTGGTTCACGGCCACGGCCGTGTCGTTGACCACCTTCAGGAACGGCACGACGCCCTGCGATTCGCCGTTGGTACCCTTGATGTGGCTGCCCAGTGCGCGCACGCGCGTCCAGTCGTTGCCCAGACCGCCTGCAAACTTGGACAGCAGCGCGTTTTCCTTGATCGATTCGTAGATGCCGTCCAGGTCGTCGGGCACCGTGGTGAGGTAGCACGACGACAACTGGCTGCGCAGCGTGCCGCTGTTGAACAGGGTGGGCGTGCTGCTCATGAAGTCGAAGCTCGACAGCACCTCGTAGAACTCGATGGCACGGGTTTCGCGGTCGATCTCACCCAGCGACAGGCCCATGGCCACGCGCATGAAGAAAGCCTGCGGCAGCTCGATGCGCGTCTTGCGCACATGCAGGAAGTAGCGGTCGTACAGGGTCTGCAGGCCCAGGTAGTCAAAGCGCAGGTCGCGCTCAGGCTTGAGGGCGGCCGCCAGGCGCGGCAGATCGAACTGCAGCAGGCGCTCGTCCAGCAGTTCGTTGTCCACGCCCTTCTGGATGAACTGCGGGAAGTATTCGGTGTACGCGGCGCCAATCGCATCGCGCGGCACTTCGCGGCCCAGCACCTCTTTGAGGATGGTATGCAGCAGCAGGCGGGCGGTGGCGTAGGTGTAGTCGGGGTCCTTCTCGATCAGCGTGCGTGCAGCCAGGATCGAGGCCTTGTACACCTCGTCCACGGGCACGCCGTCGTACAGGTTGCGCATGGTCTCGGCCACGATGGGGTCGGCCTTCACATCGGCGCCCAGGCCGTCGCAGGCTTCTTCGATCAGGCGTTGCAGGCGCTGCAGGTCGAGCACCACCCGTTCGCCGTTGTCCAGCACATGGAACTGCGGCGCCACGGGCGCTTGCTGCTCAGCCTGGCGCGCGCGCTCCTGGGCGCGGCGCTCGCGGTACAACACATAGGCACGGGCCACTTCGTGGTGGCCACCGCGCATCAGGCCGAGCTCGACCTGGTCCTGCACGTCCTCAATCGGAAACGTGCCGCCGCCAGGACGCGAGCGCATGAGCGCGCGCACTACGTTCTGCGTGAGTGTGTCCACCACTTCGCGCACGCTGGCCGATGCCGCGCCCTGCGTCCCGTGCACCGCCAGGAACGCCTTCATCATGGCCACAGCGATCTTTTGCGGCTCGAAAGGCACCACGGCGCCGTTGCGGCGGATGATCTGGTAGTGGCCCATCGTGCCGACAGCAGCGCTCGGGCTGCTGGTCGCGGCAAGGGTGTCGTGAGGCGTGCTGGGGGCGTGGGAGGTGGTGGTCTGTGCAGCGTGCATGGAGTCCTCTCGGGTCGGCTGTCGGGTATGGGGGGAGGGCGGTGCGCAAGGCCAGCAAGAGGGCACCCCGGTCGGGTGGGCTGGCGATCAAGACGCTACCTATAGTGTTTCGGATGCGTTCAACACACTAGGGGTAGTGTACGCCGGAATGGATGCGACTTGCGGCCCCCGGGCTCGGTCGGCAGGCGGATCCCCCGCGTTGGAGTGGCTGTTGAGCGATACCGGGCAAGACTTTGTGCTGTGCGGCGTAGGCTGCATGCGGCCTGGCGAGCGGTTGTGCAGCGGCAGGCCGCACGGCTTCGCGGGTACGGGTTGTACTCAGGAATTTCCCGCGGTTGCGATTTGATGCAAACCCGCGACATCGTGCGCCGCAGCAACCGACACGGGCCCCGGGTCAATCCTTGACAGGAAAGCGTTCGGGCGGCCAACCCAGCAGGTCCTGCAACCGGGCCCAGTCAAATCCGGGGCCCGGGTCGCACTTGCGGCCCGGGGCAATGTGCTCGTGTCCGGCGACATGGGCAATCGGGTAGCGCAGTGCCAGATCCTGGCACAGGCGCGCCAGGCACACGTATTGGGCAGGCTCGAACCGGTCGCCCTCCAGCCCCTCCAGCTCGATGCCGATGGAGTCGTCGTTGCACTGCGCGCGACCGCGGTACGACGAGGCCCCAGCGTGCCAGGCGCGCCGGTCGGTGTCCACGAACTGCCACAGCGTCCCGTCACGCCGGATCCAGAAGTGTGACGATACCTCCAGACCCCGGATGCTCTGGAAATACGGGTGTGCATCCCAGTCGAGCGTGTTGGTGAACAGCCGGGCCACGCTGTCGTCGCCGTACTCGCCCGGCGGCAGGCTGATTGAATGCACCACGACCAGATCGATCTGCGCGCCGTCGGGCCGTACCCCGTGGTTGGGGGAGGGGCACACATGCGCTGCCGTATGCCACCCCTGCCGCCAGGGCGAATCGGCAGACGCCGCGTTGCGTGTGTCAGGCCGCTTCATCCGGTTGGTCCGAGTCGGCGGTGGGCACGGTGATCTGCAGCCGCTCGATGCGGTAGCGGATCTGCCGCAGGCTGATGCCCAGGCGCGAAGCCGCCGCCGTACGGTTGTAGCCTGACTCGCGCAGCGCACGCACGAGGATCGCGCGCTCCTGCTGGTCGAGCCAGGCCTGCAGGTCGTTGGGCAGCGCTGTGGACGGGTCGCTGGTGCTCATGCCCATGGCGGTCCAGTCGGCGCCTGCCTCGGGCGTGTGGCCCGCGGCATGCGGCGACCCCAAAGCCTGTGCCGCCGCACATTCCAGTTCCAGGGCTCCGCCTTCGCTCAGGGCCAGGGCGCGGTGCAGCAGGTTCTCGAGCTCGCGCACGTTGCCCGTGAGCGGATGCTGCGCCAGCACCTGCCGCGCTGCGGGCGTCAGGGTGGGTACCGGCATACCCGAGTCCTGCGCGATGCGGCGCAGCAATGCATCGCACAGCGCGGGCAGGTCGTCGCGCCGCTCGCGCAGAGGCGGCACCACGATCTCGATCACGTTGAGCCGGTAGTACAGATCCTGGCGGAAGCGGCCCGTCTGCACATCATTGGCCAGATCGCGGTGGGTAGCGCTCAGGATGCGCACGTCGATGGTTTCCTCCTGGGTGGAGCCCAGCGGGCGCACGCTGCGCTCCTGGATCACCCGCAGCAGCTTGGACTGCATGGCCAGCGGCAGGTCGCCGATCTCGTCGAGGAAGAGCGTACCGCCGCGCGCGGCCTGGAAGTAGCCTTCGCGGTCGTGCGTCGCGCCGGTGTAGGACCCCTTGCGCGCGCCGAAGAACTCTGCTTCGAGCAGGTTTTCCGGGATCGCCCCACAGTTCACGGCCACCAGCGGGCCATCGGCGCGCTGGCTGCAGGCGTGCAGCGCCTGGGCCACAAGTTCCTTGCCCGTGCCCGACTCGCCGTGGATCAGCACCGGCGCCATGCCGCGTGCCACCTTGGCAATCCGCTGCTTGACCAGCACCATGGCGGGCGATTGCCCGACAAGCCGTTCCAGCGCCGTCTGCGCGCGGGCGTCGGGATCGTTCGCGCCCGTATTGCGGGCATTGGCCGGGGTACGTCCGCCGCGGGGCGCTGGCACGCCACCCGTGCCCTGAATGGCCGAAGCCACGACTGAGCGAAACTGTTTGAGATCGACCGGCTTGGTCAGGTAGTCGAACGCCCCGGCGCGCAGGGCCTCGACCGCGTTCTCGGCCGAGCCATAGGCCGTCATGACCACGCAGCGTTCCTTGCGCTGCTGCTCGCGCAGGTCCTGCAGCACTTCTAGCCCGAAGCCGTCCGGCAAGCGCATGTCGGTGATCACGGCGTCAAAGCGCCGCTCGCGCAATTGCTCGCGGGCTTCCTGCACGCTGGCGGCGGTTTCCACCCGGTAGCCCTCGCGCAGCAACGTCAGCTCGTACAGCGTGCGCAGGTCGGGCTCGTCGTCGATCACGAGGATGGAGGCGGCGGGAGCGTTCATGGAAGCAGAGATCAGACGACCGGAGTGTCGAACAAGGAGGGGGTCTGCACAGGCCGGGTGGCTCGGCGGAACGATACCGCAAACGCATTGCCGCCAGTGACGCCGCGTGCCAGGGTGCGTTGCACCCGCTGGTAGGCAATGGACGCACCGTGGCGCTGGCACAGCTCTCGGCAAATGTAGAGTCCGAGACCGCTGGAGCGGCTCTCGGAGGAGAAAAACGGCTCAAACAGGTGGCGCTCGATGGAGGGGTCGAGCGGTGCACCGTCGCTCCAGACCTGCAGCACGGCCTGTCCGGCGGGGCTGACACGCGTGTTGACCACCAGCGAGTCTTCCTGGTTGCCCATGTAGCGCAGGGCGTTGTCGAGCAGGTTCACCAGCACGCGCCGCAGGTGCTCGGTGTCGAACTCGACCTGGGCCTGCGGAGCTTCCAGCAGCACCTGCGCGCGGCGGCGTATCGGGTCGTGGCGTGACCAGTCCTGCCAGATCTGGGCCACGGTGTCGTCCAGCGAGAGCGTGGCGGCGGCCACGTCACCGATCTGCCGCTGCACGCGGGCGATGTCGAGCACGTCTTCTGCGATGCGTGCCAGGCGTTCGGCGTTTTGGCGCACCATGGTGGCAAGACGCTTGTGCCCCGGGTCCTGCAAGTCTTCGTCGAGCAGCGCATTGGCCTGCATGATGGCCGCCAGCGGGTTGCGGATCTCGTGCGCTACAGCGGCGGACATGCGACCCATGGCGGCCAGCTTCTCGGTGCGCAGCCGCGCCTCCATCTCGCGCAGGTCGTGCAGGAAGATCACGCACAGCCGTTCAAAGCTGGCGGCGGGCTCATGGATCGGGTCGCGCGGCGATGTGAGCCAAGTGCGCACATGCAGCCCGGTCGGGCTTTGGCCCGGGTGCAGCAGATCGACGTCGGCCGCCTGTGGTGCCGCCCGGCGAAAGCTGCGCCGCGCCAGTTGCACCAGCGGAGTCCAGGCTGCGTCGAGGGTCAGATCAAACGGCGGCTGTGCGTATGAGCTGCCACCCAGCAGCACCAGCGCCGCTGGATTGGCCGCGCGTACCGTGTCGTGGTCGTCCACGACCAGCACACCGTCGTGCAGGTTTTGGATCACCAGGGACGAGACCTCGGCCTGCGCGCGCGCCGCCATCTGGCTGCGCTCGGCCAGCAGTTGCTCGCGTGCGAGCCGTGTGGCGAGCTGGTGGACCAGAAACGCCACCAGAAAATAGCCCGTCCCGGTGAGCGCGCTTTGCAGGTACGACTGCGCGTCGTCCAGGCCCAGGCGGTGGCCGCTCCACCAGGCCCAGCCCAATAGCAGCAAGGTGACTGCGGCAGTCGTGCCCAGCGCCAGCGTGAGTGTGCCCAGCACCGCGGCCATCAGCACCGGCAGTCCGAACAGTGGCGTGAAGTTCAGCGGCCCGGTTTGCAGCAGTTGCAGGCCTGCAATCAGGGCCAGGTCCACCCCGATCGACGGCAGCCATTGCGCGCCAGCGCCCGGCGCAGGTGGGCGCTCGTGGGCCATCACGCGCAGGAGCAATGTGGCCACCAGATACAGCAGGCATAGGCCCAGCACGGGCACGTTGGCCGTTGCACTCACGATCTGCCCCAGTACCTGCAGCAGCAGCAGACACAGGGCCACCATGACCCGGCCGGTCAGGAATCCGCGCCACAGCCGCAGAAAGGGCGACTCGGGCAGGCCGCTCGTGCTGGCGAGCAGAGGCGACTCCATGGCCCTCGGGTTCAGCTGCGCGCGCCCAGGCGGCGGTGCTCTTCACAGCAGAAGCTGTGGTTGCCCAGCAGCAGGGCATCGCTGCGCGGCAGGTGCACGCCGCAGTGGGCGCAGGCCACCATGTCCTGGGGGGAGGGCGGCGCCGCGGGGCGGCGCTGGGCCGCCGGGGCTTGCCTGCGGCGCTGTGACGACCACAGTGCCACGGCCACGCCGATCACCAGCAGCAACACCAGGTACTTCATGCGCTGCGCCCCAGCACCACTTCGAGCACGAAGCGCGAGCCCGCATAGGCGAGCAGCAGCAGCGCGGCCCCCGCGTAGAGCACGCGCACGGCGTTGCGGCCGCGCCAGCCAAAGCGCCAGCGCCCCAGCAGCAGGGTGGCAAACGTCAGCCACGACAGCAGCGAGAACACCGCCTTGTGGTCCCAGCGCCAGGCCTTGCCGTACAGCGATTCGCCAAACCACCAGCCCGCCAGCAGCGTGGCCGTGAGCAGCACGAAGCCCGCGCCCACAAAGCGGAAGGTCAGGCGCTCGAGCGTGAGCAGCGGGATGCCGCTGTGCGGGTCCTCGCCCTGGCGGATGTGGTGTTCGGCCCGCGTCATCAGCCAGGCGTGGACCACAGCGGCGGCCAGCAGGCCGTAGCAGGCAATGCCCAGCGCCAGGTGCAGCGGCAGCCAGGCCGAGGCTGTTTGCGGCAGCGGCGTGCCCGGGAACACCAGCGCCAGCAGCACGGCGGCCGCGCCGAAGATGGCCAGCATCCAGCGCGCGCGCATGCGCGGGAACAACTGCTGCTCGACCGCGTACACCGTGAGCACAAGCCACGCCGTCATCGACAGCGCCGGGGCAAAGCCGAAGCGCGGGCTATCGCCCCACAGGCCCCACACCAGCACCGCGCCGTGCAGCAGCCAGGCGGCCACCAGGGCATTGCGCGCGGCGGCAACGCCCAGGCGGGCGGCAATGGCCGCGGGCACCGCGTACGCGGCTGCTGCAGCCAGGGTGAGCAGCCAGCTGAGCGGGGAGGCGCCGGATAAAATCATCGGCACAGTTTAGCCTCTTGCCCCGCCGTTGCCTCGGGTGCCCTGCCTGGTGGCAGGCCACCTGCCGCAGCCCCAACCCCCGGATCTCCCACGCCATGGCCTCAGCCCTCACCGACAAACTCTCGCGCCTCGTCAAGGAGATGCGCGGGCAGGCCCGCATCACCGAGTCCAACGTGCAGGACATGCTGCGCGAGGTGCGCATGGCGCTGCTCGAAGCCGACGTGGCGCTGCCCGTGGTGCGCGAGTTCATCGCCCGTGTGAAGGAAAAAGCCCTGGGCCAGGAGGTGCTGGGCTCGCTCAAGCCCGGGCAGGCGCTGGTGGGCATCGTGCACCGCGAACTCGCCGCCACCATGGGCGAGGGGGTGTCCGACATCAACCTCGCGGCCCAGCCGCCCGCGGTGATCCTGATGGCCGGCCTGCAGGGCGCGGGCAAGACCACCACCACTGCCAAGCTGGCCAAGCACCTAATCGACAAGCGCAAGAAAAAGGTGCTCACCGTCTCGGGCGACGTGTACCGTCCTGCCGCCATCGAGCAGCTCAAGACCGTGACCAAGCAGGCCGGTGCCGAATGGTTCCCGAGCACGCCCGAGCAGAAACCGCGCGACATTGCGCTGGCCGCGCTCGATTACGCGCGCAAGCACTACTTTGACGTGCTGCTGGTCGACACGGCGGGCCGCCTGGCCATTGACGAAGTGCTGATGCAGGAAATCAAGGACCTGCATGCGGTGCTGAACCCGGTGGAGACGCTGTTCGTTGTGGACGCCATGCAGGGCCAGGACGCGGTGAACACGGCCAAGGCCTTCAAGGAGGCGCTGCCGCTCACCGGCATTGTGCTCACCAAGCTCGACGGCGACTCGCGCGGCGGTGCGGCGCTGTCGGTGCGCAGCATCACGGGGGCGCCCATCAAGTTTGCGGGCGTGTCCGAGAAGATCGACGGCCTCGAAGTGTTTGACGCAGAGCGCCACGCGGGCCGTGTGCTGGGCATGGGCGATATCGTGGCCCTGGTCGAGCAAGTCACGGCCGGGGTGGACATTGAGGCCGCGCAGAAGCTCGCAGCCAAGGTCAAGAGCGGCGATGGCTTCGACCTCAACGACTTTCTGGCGCAGATCCAGCAGATGAAGCAGATGGGCGGGTTGTCCAGCCTCATGGACAAGCTGCCCTCCCAGCTCACGGCCAAGGCCGGTCAGGTGGATCTGGACAAGGCCGAAAAGGAAATCCGCCGCAAGGAGGGAATCATCTGCAGCATGACGCCGCTGGAGCGCCGCAAGCCCGAGTTGATCAAGGCCACGCGCAAGAAGCGCATTGCCGCCGGGGCGGGCGTGCAGGTGCAGGAAGTCAACCGCCTGCTCAAGGAGTTTGAGCAGATGCAGGACATGATGAAGAAGATGAAGGGCGGCGGCCTGATGAAGCTCATGAAGAAGATGGGCGGCATGAAGGGCCTGGGCGGCGCAGGCGGTATGCCCAAGCTGCCTTTCTGAAGCCCTGCTACGGCCCCGGCGCAGTACGGCGCACCACACAGCACGCGCGTCGCACCGCACGCGCACCACACGGCCCCGCCCGCCGCACGCTGGCGCTTTTCAGAGGTTAAATAGACTGCTCGTGCTTTGCAATCAAGCACGAGCAGCTCACTTTTTGATAGCAATCTGCCGCAAGGCCCAGTCCAGGCCCGGTGCAGGCTCCATGCCAGCCAGGCGCCGGGGGTTCGCCGTACGGGGCGCAGGCGGCGGTGGCCGCATCGGCGCGATGCGCTGGCCCCGGGGGGCGGATGGGCAGCTGTGCGGGCCTTCAGACCCGCCGGCGCTCACAGCGCGGAGACGGTCTCCTGGGTGCAAACCTCGCCGCGCAGGGTGTACGACTTGGCTTCGGTGATGCGCACATCCACCATCTGCCCCACCAGGCGCGGCTGGCCCGCGAAGTTGACCACGCGGTTGCATTCGGTGCGGCCCATCAGCTCGCTGGCGTCGCGCTTGGAGGCGCCTTCCACCAGCACGCGCTGCACGGTGCCCACGCGCTGCTCGCTGATCTCACGGATGTGGCGGTTGATCAGCGCCTGCAACTCTTGCAGGCGGCGCAGCTTGACGTCGTGCGGAGTGTCGTCCGGCAGGCCGGCCGCCGGGGTGCCGGGCCTGGGGCTGAAGATGAAGCTGAAGCTGTTGTCGAAATGCAGCTCTTCGATGAGCTTCATCATCTTGGCAAAGTCGTCTTCGGTCTCGCCCGGGAAGCCCACGATGAAATCGCTGCTCAGTGACAGCTCGGGCCGGATCGCGCGCAGCTTGCGCACCGTGCTCTTGTATTCCATGGCCGTGTAGCCGCGCTTCATGGCCATGAGGATGCGGTCGCTTGCGTGCTGCACGGGCAGGTGCAGGTGGCTCACCAGTTTGGGAATGCGCGCGTAGGCCTCGATCAGGCGGGGCGTGAACTCGTTGGGGTGGCTGGTGGTGTAGCGGATGCGCTCGATGCCCGGGATGTCGGCCACGTATTCGAGCAGCAGCGCAAAGTCGGCGATCTCGGCCGTGCCGCCCATTGCGCCGCGGTAGGCGTTGACGTTCTGGCCGAGCAGCGTCACTTCCTTCACGCCCTGGTCGGCCAGGCCCGCGATCTCGACGAGCACGTCGTCAAACGGGCGGCTCACTTCCTCGCCGCGGGTGTAGGGCACCACGCAGTAGCTGCAGTACTTGCTGCAGCCTTCCATGATGGACACGAACGCGCTAGCGCCCTCGACCCGTGCGGGCGGCAGGTGGTCGAACTTCTCGATTTCGGGGAAGCTGATGTCCACCTGCGGCTGGTCCTGCCGCTCGCGCGCGTTGAGCAGCTCGGGCAGGCGGTGCAGGGTCTGCGGGCCGAACACCACGTCCACATAGGGCGCGCGGCGGATGATCTCGGCCCCTTCCTGGCTGGCCACACAGCCGCCCACACCGATCTTCACGCCGCGGGCCTTGAGGTGCTTGACGCGGCCCAGGTCCGAGAACACCTTCTCTTGCGCCTTCTCGCGCACCGAGCAGGTGTTGAACAGGATCAGGTCGGCTTCCTCGACATTGGTCGTGGGCTCGTAGCCTTGGGCTGCGCCCAGCACGTCGGCCATCTTGTCCGAGTCGTACTCGTTCATCTGGCAGCCAAAGGTTTTGATGAAGACTTTTTTGGCCATGGCAGGCTCCTGGCAGATACGGGGGAGCGCCGTTCGGTGCGGCGCGGGCAGGCGGTCGGCCCGGCACAGGCCGGGCCGCAGCGTGGCCGGTGCTCAGCGCACCGGGGTGTCGGATTCGGTGCGGTAGTTGCGCAGCACGCCGTCGGCGTCCATCACCGCACCGGGGCTGCTACCCGCCGGGGTGGGGCGCGGCCGCGCGGCCTCGCCTTCGGTGAGGATCCAGGCCGTGAGCAGCATGCCGGTGGCGTGCTCGATCACGTAGTTCACACGGAAGCTTTGGCCGACCACGGTGTGCAGCATCACCAGCGTGTTCTGCGGGCTGAACAGGCGCAGGCCCGGGGCCGTACGCACCACTTGGCCGTTGAGCAGCACCTGCGGGCCGGGCGCGATCTGCAGCGCGCCGCGGCGCGCGGCATCGGGAAAGGTGCGTTCGCCACCCAGGCCCATGGGCACCGGCAGCGGCGTGGAGCCGCTCTGCGCCTGGGCGGGCAGCGTGGTGGCGAGCAGGGCCGCCATGCCGAGGCCCAGCGGCAGCAAGGGCCGTGTGAGGCGGTGGCGCAGGGCCTGGGAGGGGGTTGGGGGCGTGCAGCGGGTCATGGTGTTCATCCAGGGGCTGGGTGGCGGATTCTACGGCAGGGGGGCTGAAGCCCCGGCCTGCGCAGGTGTTGCGCCCTCCGGACTGTGGGCGCGTGGCCTTGGCCGGACCGCCAAAGAGAAAACCCCACTGCCTTGCGGCAGCGGGGTTCAATGTGGTGGCGCTTCACGGACTCGAACCGCGGACCTGTGGATTATGATTCCATCGCTCTAACCGACTGAGCTAAAGCGCCAGAGCCCTCAATTATAGCCACATTTTTCGCGCCGTTGGCGTGCGTGTGGCGAGGCTGCAGGGGTTGATGATCGGTTTGCTATTACTTTAATAGCTGCCCGTGCTTGTTTTGTAAGCACGAGCAGCCAATTTGCCTTCAAACTGCGAGCGCCGCACAAGCGGCGCTGCCGCTTCACTGGTGCTGGAAGGTGGCCTTGCGCTTGCCCAGGAAGGCGTCCATGCCTTCCTTCTGATCAGCGGTGGCAAACAGCGCGTGGAACAGGCGGCGCTCGAACATCACGCCGTCGGCCAGCGTGCCTTCGAACGCGCGGTTCACCGATTCCTTGGCGGCCATCACGGCCACTTGCGAGAAGTCGCTGATGATGAGGGCCGCGCCCAGGGCTTCGTCCATGAGCTTGTCGTAGGGCACGACGCGGCTGACCAGGCCCGAGCGCTCGGCTTCGGTCGCGTCCATCATGCGGCCGGTCAGGGCCATGTCCATGGCCTTGGATTTGCCCACGGCGCGCGGCAGGCGCTGCGTGCCGCCAGCGCCGGGGATCACGCCCAGCTTGATCTCGGGCTGTCCGAACTTGGCGTTGTCGGCGGCGATGATGAAGTCGCACATCATCGCCAGCTCGCAGCCGCCGCCCAGCGCAAAGCCGCTGACCGCAGCGATCACTGGCTTGCGCACCGAGCGGATGGCTTCCCAGTTGCGGGTGATGTAGTCGCCCTTGTAGGCGTCTGCAAAGCTGTACTTGGCCATGGCGGCGATGTCGGCCCCGGCGGCAAATGCTTTTTCGCTCCCGGTGATGATCATGCAGCCGATCTTTTCGTCGGCGTCGAAGGCCTTGAGCGCCGCACCCAGTTCGTTCATGAGCTGGTCGTTCAGCGCATTGAGCTGCTTGGGACGGTTGAGCGTGATGATCCCCACCTTCTCGGCTTCGGTGCGGACCTCGATCATTTCGTAGGCCATGGTGATCTCCTTGTGGTGTGCTGCAAAGGGCCCATGCACGGGCCCAGCCGCAAACGACTATACCCAAGGGCCCTGGCCTGCGCTGGCCCCCGCCGCGACAGCCGGGTTGCAAACCCGGCCACGGCCGACATCGATCCTGCCAACGGTGCGGCCTGCGCGTTGCGTGGGTGGCTCGGGCCTCAGCCCGCGAGCCAGCGGCCCACGGCGGCGCCGTCGCGCGGCTTGAGCTGTACGGTGTCGGGTGTGGCTGGCGGGGCCGGGCGGGCGGCTTTGCGTGGGGCTTTGCCGGCCGCTGCGGGCGCGGTGCCGGGCAGCGCAGGCCACTGCAGCGGCAGGCGCAGCAGGCGGCCGTCACGCGCGACCAGCGCGGTGCAGGCGTGGGCGCGGCCGGTGAGCAGGGGCAGGTCGTCGAGCTTGTGCAGCCGCCAGCCGCCTTCGGGCGTTTCAACGCCCAGCCATTCGTCGCCCGCGGCCAGGCCTGCGCGCTCGGCCGGGCCGCCGCGCAGCACCTGCTTGACGACCACCCCCTGCGATTCGGCCACGCGCAGGCCCAGGCGCTGCGCCCATTGCGGCCGGTCGGGCTGCATGTCCACGCCGTGCGCGGCCAGCAGCTCGGACAGCGGCAGCTCGTCCGTGCTGTGCACCCATTGCGCGATCTCGGCGGCCCAGCTGCGGCCGCTGTGCGCGGCCAGCTCAGCCAGCAAGTCGTCCTCGCGCATCGGGCCGCCCTGGCAGCGGGCCCACAGGCCGCGCATCACAGCGTCCAGCGTCGTGCGGCCTTCGCGGCGCAGGGCCAGGTCCAGACACAGGGCCACCAGCGCGCCCTTGGTGTAGTAGCTGATGGTGGCATTGGCCGTGTTTTCGTCCTGGCGGTAGTACTTGATCCAGGCGTCAAAGCTTGCTTCGGCCACGCTCTGCACGTGGCGACCCGGTGCCTGCAGCACCTGGTGCATCGTCTTGTTCAGCAGCTTGAGGTAGCCCGCATCGTCCAGCAGCCCGGCGCGGCGCAGCAGCAGGTCGTCGTAGTAGCTGGTGAAGCCTTCAAAGAACCACAGCAGGCGCGTGTAGTTCTCACGGTCGTAGTCGTAGCGCGCAAACTCGGCCGGGCGCAGGCGCTTGACGTTCCAGGTGTGGAAGTACTCGTGGCTGATGAGCCCGAGCAGCGTGGTGTAGCCGTCGCTGCGCTGGGGTTCGTCCAGCCGCGGCAGGTCGCGTCGGCCGCAGATCAGCGCGGTGGAGTTGCGGTGCTCCAGGCCGCCGTAGCCGTCCAGCACCACATTGAGCAGGAACACATAGCGCTTCATGGGCGGCTTGCCCGTGGGGTGCCAGAAGCGGATCACGGTCTCGCAGATCTTCTGCGTGTCGGCCAGCAGGCGCTGGGCATCGAACGAGGGCGCGGCCCCGGCCACCACCAGCCGGTGCGGCACGCCGCCTGCGCGGAATTCGCCGCTCCAGAAGCGGCCCATCTCTACCGGGCAGTCCACCAGTTCGTCGTAGTCGGTCGCGCGGTAGCTGCCAAAACCGTAGGCGTCCACAGCTTCAGCGGCAAGGCCTGTGGCGAGCTGCCAGCCCTGCATGGCGGGGCTGCGCTCCACCGTGATCTGGTGCGGCGCGTCTTCGCACCCGTGCACACGCAGGCACAGGCTGGTGCCGTTGAAGAAGCCGCGCGTCGCATCAAGCCAGGCGGTGCGCACCGAGGTGTCGAACGCATACACCTCGTACTGCAGCACCAGCGGCTGCCCGGCGCGGCAATCGGTCTGCCACAGCTGTTTGCCCAGCGCCGTCACGGCCACGTTGCGCCGGCCCTGGCGGGCCGTCAGGCGCTGCAGATGCCGTGAGAACTCGCGCACCAGGTAGCTGCCCGGAATCCACACCGGCAGCGACACCTGCTGCAGCGCGGCTGGCTCTGCCACCGTGAGGGTGACGCGGTAGCAGTGTGTGTGCAGGTCGGGTGCTTCAATACGGTACTGCACGGCGGGGGGGCGGGGGGTGCTTCGGGCCATGGGGCGGCGTTCCATCAGGGCAAAAACAAAGGGCCCCGCGGGGCCCTTGACGGCAGGCTAGTTCAGTTGGGACCGGCTTCGGCCAGGCGGCGCTCGATTTCGGCGGCCGGCACCGCACCCGGTACGCGCGTGCCGTCGGCAAAGATGAGCGTGGGCGTGCCGGTGATCTTGTGCTTGCGGCCAAAGGCCAGGTTGCGCTGCAGGGCTGCCGTGTCGCAGCTGGCCGCGGCCGGGTTCTTGTCGCGCAGCATGTAGTCGTTCCAGGCGGCGGCGCGGTCTTTGGCGCACCAGATGTTGCGGGATTTCTCCGCAGAGTCGGGGCTCAGGATTGGGTACAGGAACAGGTACACCGTCACGTTGTCGACGTTTTGCATGTCGCGCTCGAAGCGCTTGCAGTAGCCGCAGTTGGGGTCTTCAAACACGGCCAGCTTGCGTTTGCCGTCGCCACGCACCAGGGTGAAAGCATCCTTGAGCGGCAGCGCCGAGAAGTCCACCGCCGTGAGTTTGTTGAT
Source organism: Acidovorax lacteus (assembly GCF_039540375.1). Taxonomy (NCBI): domain Bacteria; kingdom Pseudomonadati; phylum Pseudomonadota; class Betaproteobacteria; order Burkholderiales; family Comamonadaceae; genus Acidovorax; species Acidovorax lacteus. Next base: position 72,487 of record NZ_BAABEX010000003.1, on the reverse strand, counting down.
GCGGTCTTCGGTCAGATTGCGGCGCGCCTTGGTGTCGATCAGCTCGCCCTGAATCACGTAGTTGCCCTTGGCATCGGTGTAGAACAGATCGGTGCCGATGCGCACCTCGAACAGGCCCGGCATGGGCGTCGGGCGGATCTCGTCGATCTTTTCCATTTGCGGAATGCGCTCGGCCAGGGTCTTGCGGATCACGGCCTCCTGGGCCGATGCGCCGGTGGCCAGCCACAGGGTGGCGGCGGCCAGGAGGGTGGGAAGCAGTTTCATGGAGGGTTCCGGAAAATCAGTGTCGGGTGGAGTGCGCGCTCAGGCAGAGGTTCCCATGGCCTGGCGTGCGATCCATTGCTTGAGAGGGCCGCTGCGGTCAAAACCGGCCATGCCCCAGCGGCGCAGTTGCACCAGCGCCTCATCGCTGCGGCCAAACAGCTGTTGCAGCCCGTCGGTGGCCAGCAGCATGGGCCACACGGCGGCCTTGCGCTCGCGCTCGTACGCCCTCAGCACGCGCAGGTCGGCCACGCTGCGCCAGTAGTCGCGCCCGTGCAGCGCGCGCGCCAGCGCAGCCGCATCGCCCAGCCCCAGGTTGAGGCCCTGGCCTGCGAGCGGATGCACCGTGTGGGCCGCATCGCCTGCCAGCACCCAGCTGCGGGCTGCGCCCGGGCTTGGCTGTGCCCCGGGCCAGGGGCCGCACCAGCGCTGGGCCTGCGCCTTCTGCAGCGGCCAGACGGCGCGGGGGGCGCTGAGCGCCACGGTGCCCACCGCCCCCTGTGAGGCCGCCTGCAGGCGCAGCGCGAACTCGGGCTCGGGCAGCGCTGACAGCTCGGCGGCCTGTGCCGGGCCCACCGACCAGACCACCGCCACCTCATGCCCCTGCGGGCCACCCAGCGGCAGCAGGGCCAGGATGCCGTCGTCCAGGAACCATTGGCGGGCCACCTGGCCGTGCGCTTCGCTGCAGCGCAGCCGCGTGGCCAGTGCGTGCTGGGGGTAGGGGGTCACGTCGTAGGCCACGGCGAATTCTTCGCGGGTGCGGCTGGCCTTGCCTTCGCAGACGATGGTGAGCGGAGCGTTCACCGGGGCATCCACCGTCTCGATCTGCGGCTGGTAATGCACGGCGTCGGCCAGGCGTTGCTCCAGCGCGGGCACGTCCACGATCCAGGCCAGCGCTTCTGCGCCTTGCTCGTGGGCGTCAAATTGCACGGCCGCGCCCGGGTCGCCCTGCACCTGCATGCGCAGCACCGGTGTGGCATGTTCGGCTTGCGGCCAGGCGCGCAGGCCTTCGAGCAGGCTGCGCGAGGCGCCGTTGAGCGCGTAGGCGCGCACGTCGGGCGGCTCGTCCTGCGGGATGGGGCCGGGCACGAGCGCGATGCGCAGCCGGTCGCGGGCCAGCAGCAGTGCCAGCGTGCGGCCGACAATGCCCGCGCCGCGGATGCAGATGTCATAGGGGAGGGCCATGCGCGGCATTGTAGGAGTGCCCGCATACCCCGCGCGGCGGCGGTAGCATGGCGCTCTTTGGGCTGCTGCGGCGGTCTTCGGTGGAGGTTCTGTCGTGGCGTTTCCTTCTTCCAGCGACCTGGTCGGCCAGGTCCGGCAACTCTTTGTGTACCCGGTCAAGTCGTGCGCCGGGGTGGCGTTGGCCGAGTCCGTGCTCACGCCCACCGGCCTGGCGGGCGACCGCGAATACATGGTGGTCGATGCGCGGGGCGATTTCCTGTCGCAGCGCACCCACCCGCGCATGGCCCTCATCCGCCCGCAGATCGACGGCACGGGTCTGGTGCTGCACGCGCCCGGCCACGCGCCCCTGCCGGTGTCGGGCGAAACCGCCGGCGCGCCCATGCCCGTGCGCGTGTGGGGCGACACGGTGCTGGGGCTGCACATGGGCGCGGCGGCTGCGCGCTGGTTCAGCGCGTTTCTGGGCGAGACCTGCACCCTGGTGCGCTTCGATCCGTCGGTGCGCCGCCTCTCCAGCCTGCGCTGGACGGGGGGTCGCGCAGCGCCCAACCTGTTTTCCGACGGCTATCCGCTGCTGGTGGTCACCGAGTCGGCGCAGCAAGCGCTCAACCAGCGCCTGCAGCAGGCGGGACATGCGCCAGTGGGCGTGGAGCGCTTTCGGCCCAATCTGGTGGTGGGCGGCTGGGAGGCGCACGACGAAGACCGCGTGGCCGAGCTGCACATTGCGGCCGAGGGCGGGGCCGCGACGCTGGCCCTGGTCAAGCCCTGCGCGCGCTGCCCGATCCCAGACATTGACCCGGCCACCGCCGAGAGCCACCCCGCCGTGGGCCAAACCCTGCGCGGCTACCGGGCCGACGCACGGCTCGACGGTGCGATCACCTTCGGCATGAATGCCATCGTCACTGCCGGGGCCGGGCTGCGCTTGCGCGTGGGCCAGCCGGTGGCGGCTGACCTGGACTTCGGCTAAGCCAGATCCTGAGGGTCGCCCGTACGGCTGCGCAGACCGGGCCCACGCCCAGTCACTACAATCCCACCCCAAACGCCCCGCCGCCGGGCGCGGCCCGGCCCCCTGGCTGCCCGCCCGCTGGAGGCCACTGCTCCCACGGTGGCCGGGCCTCCCGATCTCCCCCAAGGAATTCCATCCATGTCCCTGCAATGCGGCATCGTGGGCCTGCCCAACGTCGGCAAGTCCACCCTCTTCAACGCGCTCACCAAGGCCGGCATCGCCGCCGAGAACTATCCCTTCTGCACGATCGAGCCCAACACCGGCGTGGTCGAGGTGCCCGACCCGCGCCTAGCGCAGTTGGCCGAGATCGTGAAGCCGGAGCGCGTCGTGCCCGCCATCGTCGAATTTGTCGACATTGCCGGCCTGGTGGCCGGTGCCAGCCAGGGCGAAGGCCTGGGCAACCAGTTCCTGGCGCACATCCGCGAGACCGATGCCATCGTCAACGTGGTGCGCTGCTTTGAAGACCCGAACGTGATCCACGTCGCGGGCCGCGTGGACCCGATTGCCGACATCGAAGTCATCCAGACCGAACTCTGCCTGGCCGACCTGGCCACCGTGGAAAAGGCGCTGCAGCGCTACAGCAAGGCCGCCAAGAGCGGCAACGACAAAGAGGCCGCCAAGCTCGTGTCGCTGCTCACGCCGCTGCAGGCCGCGCTCAACGAAGGCAAGCCCGCGCGCAGCGTGCCGGTAAGCAAGGAAGACGCGCCCCTGCTCAAGCAGTTCTGCCTGATCACCGCCAAGCCCGCGATGTTTGTGGGCAACGTGAGCGAAGACGGCTTCGAGAACAACCCGCTGCTCGACAAGCTGCGCGAATACGCGGCCGCCCAGAACGCACCCGTGGTGGCCATCTGCGCCAAGATCGAAGCCGAGATGGCCGAGATGAGCGACGACGACCGGGCCATGTTCCTCGAAGAAATGGGCCTGGCCGAGCCGGGCCTGAACCGCCTGATCCGCGCGGGCTACGACCTGCTGGGCCTGCAGACGTACTTCACCGCTGGCGTGAAGGAAGTCCGCGCCTGGACCATCCACAAAGGCGACACCGCGCCCCAGGCGGCCGGTGTGATCCACGGCGACTTCGAGCGCGGCTTCATCCGTGCGCAGACCATTGCCTTTGACGACTACCTGCAGTTCAAGGGCGAGCAGGGCGCCAAAGACGCGGGCAAGATGCGCGCCGAAGGCAAGGAATACATCGTCAAGGACGGCGATGTGATGAACTTCCTGTTCAACGTCTGACATCCACAGACCGCTGGCCCGTGCCCATGGGGCGGTGGCCGGCTTTGCGGGGGCCCTGGGCCCCCGTGCGTTTTTGGGGCGGGGCTGTGTCCCCCGTGTTTTGTTCTGGAGTCCGCCGCATGCAGACCGGCATCGTGTACGCCGCCCTGGCCTATGTGTGCTGGGGCCTGTTTCCGCTGTACTTTCACCAGGTGGCGCAGGTCCCGGCGCTCGAGGTGGTGATGCACCGCACCGTGTGGTCGCTGGTGCTGCTGCTCGGGGTACTGGCCGTGCGCCGGCACTGGGCCTGGCTGGGGGCGGCGCTGCGCTCGCCGCGCGTGCTGGGCACGTTTGCGCTGTCGGCGCTGCTGCTGGCGGCCAACTGGCTGACCTATGTGTGGGCGGTGCACCACCAGCATGTGGTGGACGCGAGTCTTGGCTACTTCATCCTGCCGCTGATGCATGTGGCCATGGGCTATGCGGTGCTCAAAGAGCGCCCGCGGCGCGGCCAGTGGGCGGCCGTGGCGCTGGCGGCGCTGGGGGTGGCCTGGCTCACGCTGCAGGCCGGGCGGCTGCCCTGGATTGCGCTGGTGCTGGCGCTGACGTTTGGCATTTACGGCCTGCTGCGCAAAACGGCGTCGCTGGGCGCGCTGGAAGGCCTGGCGCTCGAGACACTGCTGCTTGCGCCCGTGGCTGCGGTGCTGCTGGCCTGGTGGGGCGCGCAGGGGCAGGGCGCTCTGGTGCTGGGGCCGCCGTCGCTCGTGGTGTGGCTGGTGCTGGCGGGGCCAGCCACGGCCATTCCGCTGCTGCTGTTTGCGGCGGGTGCGCGGCGCATTCCGATGGCCACGCTGGGCTTGCTGCAGTACATCTCGCCCACGCTCCAGTTCGCACTGGGTGTCTGGGTGTTCCACGAGGCGTTCGATCCGGCCCGATTGGCGGGTTTTGTGTTCATCTGGGCGGCGTTGGTGCTGTATTCGGTTGAGGGGTGGTGGCAATCGCGCCGCCCGACCGCCGGGGCTGCCGCTGTACCGTGACCACACATCGCCCTGTGCCGGCCTTCTGGAAATCCCGGTAACGTCTTGCAACCGATTGGCGAAAGAATGCGGGGCCGCCGTTCAGCCGCACCCGCCACGCGGGAGGCGCTGCCGGGTCACAAACCCGGCGGTGTGGAACTTCCGGCGCCCCGTGTCACCATGTTCTTTCGGCGCAGACCCGCGTTCCCCCATTCCGACGTGTTTCCGGTCACCGACACCTCGCAGTGGTTCGATGACACGTCCGACGATCGGCCTGCACGCCGCCACAGCGACGCAGAGCCCCGCGGCGCGCGGCCACGCTGGCTGGTGCCCGCGCTGCTGATTGGGCTGTATGCCCTGGCGCTGGGTGGGTCTGCGGCGCTGGGAGTGCTGTCGCCCGGTTTGCTGCTCTGGGTGGCCGGTATGACGGGGGCGGGCTTCGCAGGGTTCTTCTTTGCGTTTCACCGGGGGTGGCACCTGGATAGCCGCGACCCACAGTGGCGTCTGCCCATTGTGGTCACGGCGCTGGCAGGCCTGCTAGTCCTGCTCTATCTGGAGCCCGCCTCGCAAATCTTGCTCGCCCCCTTCGCGTTCATTGCCTTTGCCTGGGGGCTGTTCACCACCTCACAACGCGGCTTGTTGCGTGTGGCCGCGGCCCTGGTGGTGGGCTATGCGGTGGTCATCGGTGTGCACTATGCCGAGCAGCGCAACAGCGCCCTGCTGCGCCTGGAGGTGATGCATCTGCTCGCGCTGGCGCTGGCGCTGCCTGCGTTCATTGTGCTCATGGCCAAGGTGCAGAAGCTGTACCGCCGCCTGCACCAGGCCAGCCGCAAGATCCGCAGCATCGAGCAGGACGCCCAGCGCGACACGCTGCTGGGCTGCTACAACCGGCGCTACATCCTAGCGGCGCTGGAGCAGCAGAAGCAGCTGGCCGACGAGGGCGGCATTCCGCTGTGCCTGGCGGTGCTTGATATCGACCACTTCAAGCGCATCAACGACCGCATCGGCCACCTGGCGGGCGACGAGGTGCTGCGCCAGTTTGCGCGCATTGCCCAGCAGGGCGTGCGCGGTGGCGATGTGTTCGGCCGCTACGGGGGCGAGGAGTTTCTGCTGATCTTCCCGGGGACGGCACTGCTGCCTGCGCTCAACACCTGCGAGCGCATCCGCGCGCATGTCGAGGCGCACGCCTGGGATGCGGCGCTGCCCGGACCGGTGACGGTGTCCATCGGCGTCACCCAGTACGTGGTGGGCGAATCGCTGCTGGAGTTCTTCTCGCGCGCCGACACCGCCATGTACCTGGCCAAGGAGGGCGGGCGCAACCAGGTGGTGGTCGAAGAGCCCGTCTCGCGCGAGGACACGCAGGGTCTGGATTCGTCGGCGCGCGGCTTCTTCTGACCGCCCACACCGCTGGGGCGGCACATTGCTATTGATTTGATAGCTGCTCGTGCTTGGTTATGAAGCACGAGCAGCCGATTTGACCAGTCTTTTGGGGCGGCCGGTCCACGGTCAGCGCCAGGGTTGATCCGCGTCAAGCCCGCGGAGGTCTGGCTGCCGTACCGTCGTGGCTGCCATGTCCGATGCTCCCTGCTCCGATGCACCCACGGCCGTGCCCGTGTTCCGCGTGCGCGGCCTGGGCAAGACCTACCAGGTCGGCCCCGTGGCCGTGCACGCCTTGCACGACGTGGACCTGGACATCGAGCGCGGCGAGTTCGTCGTGCTGCTTGGCGCGTCGGGCTGCGGCAAGTCCACCCTGCTCAACATTCTGGGCGGGCTCGACGTGGCCAGCACCGGCGTGGTGGAGTTCAACGGCCAGCCGCTGACCGGCGCAGGTGAGGCCGCGCTCACCGCCTACCGGCGCGAGCACGTGGGCTTCGTGTTCCAGTTCTACAACCTGATCCCCAGCCTCACGGTGCGCGAGAACGTCGCGCTGGTCACCGACATCGCGCGCAACCCCATGCCCATCGACGAGGCGATTGCGCTGGTGGATCTCACGCCGCGGCAACACCACTTTCCGGCACAGTTGTCGGGCGGCGAGCAGCAGCGCGTGGCGATTGCGCGCGCCATCGTCAAGCGCCCGGCCGTGCTGCTGTGCGACGAGCCCACGGGCGCGCTCGACTGCCAGACCGGCCAGCGCGTGCTGGAGGTGATCGCGCGCATCAACGCCGAACTGGGCACCACGGCCCTGGTCATCACCCACAACGCCGCCATTGCGGGCATGGCCCACCGCGTGGTGTACCTGGGCAACGGCACCGTGCTGCGCACCGAGCGCAACGCGCAGCGCCTGTCGGCGGCCGAGCTGTCGTGGTAGCCGCGCGATGAAGGCGCTCGACCGCAAGCTGCTGCGCGACCTGCGCCGCCTCTGGAGCCAGGCGCTCACCATTGCGCTGGTGGTGGCCAGCGGCCTGGGCGGCTTTCTCACCAGCCTGTCGGCGGTCGAATCGCTGGACGCCGCGCGCAGCCGCTTTTATGCCGAAGGCCGCTTTGCCGACGCCTTCGGCCAGGTGCGGCGCGCGCCCCGCTCGGAGCTGGACGTGCTGCGCGCGCTGCCCGGCGTGGCCGAGGTGGAGGCCAGCATCGAGCAGGTGGTGCGCATCGACGTGCCCGGCTCGGACGACGCCGTGATCGGCCAGCTCACCGGCCTGAACCTGCGTGCGCCGCAGCGCCTGAACCGCGTGAGCGTGCGCCACGGCCGCATGCCCGTGTCTGCCACGCAGACCGGCGGCGGCAGCGGCGCGCTCGAAGTGCTGGTGGCCGACGGCTTTGCCGACGCACGCGGCCTGCGCCCGGGCGACGCGGTGGAGGCGCTGGTCAACGGCAAGCGGCGCACGCTGCGCATCGTAGGCACGGCCCTGTCACCGGCCACCATTTTTGGCGGCATGGCCGGTGTGCCCGACGTGCGCGGCTTCGGCGTGTTCTGGCTCGACGAAGACGCGCTGGCCGCCGCGTACGACCTGCAAGGCGCTTTCAACCGCCTGGCGGTGCGCTATGCGCCGGGGGCCGACGAGGCCGCCACGCGCGCCGCGCTCACGCAGCGCCTGGCACGCTACGGCGGGCGCGACGTGCACGGCCGCGACGAGCAGGGCTCGCACCGCATGCTGGACGACGAAATCCGCCAGCAGCGCATCATGGGCACGCTGCTGCCCAGCATCTTCCTGGCGGTGGCGGCCTTTTTGCTGCATGTGGTGCTCACGCGGCTGATTGCCACGCAGCGCGAGCAGATCGCCGCGCTCAAGGCGCTGGGCTACGGCAACGCGGCGCTGGCCACGCACTACCTCAAACTCGTGGGTGTGATCGTGGCCGTGGGGCTGCTGCTGGGCGTGGCGCTGGGTAAAGTGCTGGGCGCGTTGCTCACCGGCCTGTACGCCGAGTTCTTCCGGTTTCCGCAGCTCGACCACCTGCTACCGCTGACCCTGGTGGCGGCTGGCAGCGCGGTGACCCTGGGCACAGCCCTGGCTGGCACCCTGGCCGCGGTGTCACAGGCTGTGCGCCTGGCCCCGGCCCAGGCCATGCGGCCGCCCGCGCCGGGCGTGTACCGCCGCACCCTGGCAGAGCGCCTGGGGGTGCGCGGCCTGCCCGCCAGCCTGCGCATGGTGTTGCGCAACATGGAGCGGCGCGCGCTGCGCACGGCGCTCACCATAGGCGGCACGGCCGCGGCCGTGGCCATCGTCGTGATGGGCAACTTCTTCAGCGACGCGATGGATTTCATGGTCGATGCGAGCTTTGCGCTGGCCATGCGCGCCGACGTCAACGTGTGGGTGGCCGAGCCCGTACAGGCCTCGGCCGCGCGCGAAATCGCCCGCCTGCCCGGCGTGATGGCGGTGGAGCCCGCACGCACGGCCGCGGTGCACCTGGCCCACGGCCACCGGCGCGAACGCATCAACCTGCAGGGGCTGGAGCCCGCCGCCGCGCTGCAGCGCGTGATCGACGTGCAGGGCCGGCAGGCCCGCGTGCCCGAAGGCGGGTTGCTGCTCACCGACCGGCTGGCCGCCAAGCTCGGCGTGCAGGTCGGCGACTGGGTGGAGGTGCAGCCGCTCGAAGGCCACCGCGAGACGGTGCGCGTGCGCGTGGAAGGCACCGCGCGCGAGATGATGGGCCTGAACGCCTATGCGCACCGCGACCTGCTCAACCGCTGGCTGCGCGACGACGACCTGGCCACGCAGTTTGCGGTGGCGCTGCTGCCGGGCAGCGAGCCGCAATTCCTGCGCGCGCTCAAGCTGCGGCCCGCGGTGGCCGGGGCCTTCAGCAAGGCCACGCTCGTGCGCAACATGGAAGAAGTGAGCGCACGCAACATCCGCATCATGAGCACGGTGCTCACGCTGTTTGCCGCGGTGATTGCGGTGGGCGTGGTCTACAACAACGCGCGCATCGCGCTGGCCGAGCGCACCTGGGAGCTGGCCAGCCTGCGCGTGCTGGGCTTCACGCGCGCTGAAGTGTCGGCCCTGCTGCTGGGCGAGCTGGCCATCGGCATCGCGCTGGCCCTGCCGCTGGGCATGTGCCTGGGCTGGGGCCTGGTGCACCTGATGGTGGAGCTGATGCAGAACGACCAGTTTCTGTTTCCGGTGGTGATCCGGCCGCCCACCTACGCCTGGGCGGGTCTGTGCGTGGTGGCCTCAGGCCTGGCCAGTGCGCTGGTGGTGCGGCGCGAGGTGGACCGGCTCGACATGGTGGGCGCGCTCAAGACGCGCGAATGACGAAGGAGGAGGGCATGCCCCTGCTGACACGAAAGAGCTGGGCCCTGGGGGCCGGCATCCTGGCCGCAGTCGGCCTGCTGGCCTGGGCATTTGCCCCCCGGCCGCAGCCGGTCGAGGTGGCCGAGGTCACGCGCGGTGCGTTTGAGCGCACCATTGAAGAAGACGCCCGCACCCGCCTGCGCGAGCGCTACGTGCTGGCCGCGCCCGTGGCCGGGCGGCTGCAGCGCATGGCCGTGCGCGAAGGCGACGCCGTGGCCGCCGGGGCGGTGGTCGCACGTATCCAGCCCGCCAGCCCCGGCCTGCTGGACGCCCGCAGCCAGCGCGAGCTGCAGGCCCGCCTGCAGGCGGCCGATGCCGGGGTGCAGCGCGCGCGGGCCCGCGTGCAGGCCACCGAGGCCGCCCTGGCCCAGGCCGAGGCCGACGCCACGCGCACCGACGCACTGGCACGCCAGGGCTTTGTGGCCCCCGCGCAGCGCGAGGTGGCAGAGCTTGCGCTGCGCAGTGCGCGCAGCAACCGCGTGGCCGCGTCGCAAGAGCAGCGCATGGCCGAATCCGAGCGCGAACAGGCGCGGGCCGCGCAGGCCTGGTGGCCCGAATCCAGCGGCCGCGTGCTGGAGCTGCGCGCCCCCGTGGCCGGCCGCGTGCTGCGCGTGCCGCAAACCAGCGAAGGCCCGGTGGCCGCTGGGGCCGTGGTGCTGGAGCTGGGCGACACCGCGCGGCTCGAAGTCGTGGCGCCGCTGCTCACCACCGACGCACTGCTGCTGCAGCCGGGCACGCCGGTGCGCATCGTGCGCTGGGGCGGGCCCGGGGCCTTGCCCGCGCGGGTGCGCCTGGTCGAACCCGCGGCCAGCACCAAGGTGTCGGCCCTGGGCGTCGAGGAACAGCGCGTGCCCGTGGTGGTGGAATGGTTGGGCGAACCGCCCGCGGCGCTGGGCGACGGTTTTCGGGTGGTAGCGCAGTTTGTAATGCAGGCACAGGCCGATGCGGTGCGCGTGCCGGTGGGCGCGCTGTTTCCGTGGCCGCAGGCCGTGCGCGATGCCGCGGCGGGCACGGCGGCCGACCCGCCACTGGGCGTGTTCGTGCTGCAGGGCGGCCGCGCGGTGCTGCAGCCGGTGCAGCTGCACGCCCGGGGCACCGACCTGGCCTGGGTGCGCGAAGGCCTGCAGCCCGGCGACCGGGTGGTGGTGTATCCGCCGGCCAGCCTGCGCGACGGCGCGCGTGTGCGGGTGCGCGACCCGGGTTGATTACGGTGTGAACTGCCCGGGCATGAAGTACAGCAGCACGCTGGTCATCACCAGGTAGCGCAGGAACTTGCCCACGGCCATGTAGCCCACGCAGGGCCAGAAGGGCAGGCGCAGCCACCCGGCCACGGCGCACAGCGGGTCGCCCACGCCGGGCAGCCAGCTCAGCAGGCAGGCGCGTGCGCCAAAGCGGCGCAGCCATTCCAGCGCGCGCAGCTCGGTGGGGCTGCCGCGCGCCTTGTCCACCGCGTGGTGCGCGCCCAGGCCCATCCACCAGCTGATCGCGCCGCCCACGGTGTTGCCCGCCGTGGCCACGAGGATGGCCGGCCAGAACAGGTCGGGGTTGAGCTTGACCAGGCCGAACACGGCCGGCTCCGAGCCCATGGGCAAGAGCGTGGCCGAGAGCATGGCCACGAAAAACACCGTGCTCAGGCCGAACTGCGGCAAGGCCAGCCACGCGAGCACGGGGGCGATCCAGGCTTCCATGGCGCGCAGTGTAGGGGAGCCACCTGCGCGCGCCGCGCGGCGGCGGCCGGTGCAACCGCGCGCCGCAGGGATTTGGCGGCCCGGCGATGTGCGCCGCCAGCACCTGGCCCGGGGCAGGCGCCCCACTGAGGTGGCGGACCGACCGCTGCGGGGCGGGTGTCGGCAGGTGGAAGGCGGCAGCCACACGGCCCGCCGCGGCCCCGCAAGCGCCCGCTGCCTGCGGGCCTGCGCGCATTTCATTTGCTGAAATTTTCAGCAGGTACAATCCTGCCTCCTTTTTCAGCAGCTGCGTTCGCCCCCTCCATGCAGATCGGTCCTTACACCCTGGCCAACCGGCTGTTCGTTGCCCCCATGGCGGGCGTGACGGACCGGCCGTTCCGCCAGCTCTGCAAGGCCCTCGGGGCGGGCTATGCGGTCAGCGAGATGGTGACCTCGCGCAAGGACTTGTGGAACAGCCTCAAGACCTCGCGCCGGGCCAACCACGAGGGCGAAAGCGGGCCGATCGCCGTGCAGATTGCGGGCACCGACGCGGCCATGATGGCCGAGGCGGCGCTCTACAACATCGACCGCGGTGCGCAGATCATCGACATCAACATGGGCTGCCCGGCCAAGAAGGTCTGCAACAAATGGGCGGGCTCGGCGCTGATGCAGAACGAAGCCCTGGCCGTGGAGATTGCCGAGGCCGTGGTGGCCGCTTGCGCGCCGCGCGGCGTGCCGGTCACGCTCAAGATGCGCACCGGCTGGTGCGCGCAGCACCGCAACGCCGTGGTGCTGGCGCGCCGCTTTGAGGACGTGGGCATCCAGATGCTGACGGTGCACGGCCGCACGCGCGAGCAGGGCTACCGCGGCGAGGCCGAGTACGACACGATTGCCGCCGTCAAGGCCGCGGTGCGCGTGCCCGTGGTGGCCAACGGCGACATCACCTCGCCCGAAAAGGCGCGCCAGGTGCTCGCGCACACCGGGGCCGATGCGATCATGATTGGCCGCGCGGCGCAGGGGCGGCCCTGGATATTCCGCGAGATCGGCCACTACCTGGCCACGGGCGAACACCTGGCCCCGCCGCTGGTGGCCGAGCTGCGCCGCCTGCTGCTGGAGCACCTGCACGACCACTACCGGCTGTACGGCGAGAGCACCGGCGTGCGCAGCGCGCGCAAGCACATTGCGTGGTACCTGCGCGCGCTGCCCGGGGGCGAGGCCTTCCGGGACCACATCAACACCATCGAGGACTGCGCCACGCAGTGGCAGGCCACGGCCGACTTCCTGGACGCGCTGGCCGCGCGCATGGACCGGCTGCCGCCCGCCACCGCCGCGGCGGACGCAGACCCGAACGAAACCACCGAGGGATTGGCCGTATGAGCAAGCAGAACATCGAGGAGTGCGTGCGGGAGAGCCTGCAGAGCTACTTCCGCGACCTGGGCGGCGAGACGCCCGACGGCATGTACGACATGCTGGTGCGCGTGGTCGAAAAGCCGTTGCTGGAGGTGGTGATGAGCCACGCCGACCACAACCAGTCGCGCGCGGCCGAATGGCTGGGCCTGAACCGCAACACGCTGCGCAAGAAGCTGCTCGAGCACAAGCTGCTGTAAGGCACGCCTTCCCGGCTCCCCTGGTGTTTGCTATCAAAAACATAGCTGCTCGTGCTTGATTCATAAGCACGAGCACCCGATTTCATCCTAACCACGTCCCGCCCCATGAAAGCCCTTCTCTCCGTCTCTGACAAGACCGGCATCGTCGACTTCGCCCGCGCGCTGCATGCGCTGGGCGTGCAACTGCTGTCCACCGGCGGCACCGCCCAGCTGCTGGCCAAGGAAGGGCTGCCCGTCACCGAGGTGGCCGAGGTCACGCAGTTCCCCGAGATGCTCGACGGCCGTGTGAAAACGCTGCACCCCAAGGTGCATGGCGGCCTGCTGGCCCGCCGCGATGTGCCCGCGCACATGGCGGCCCTCCAAGAACACGGCATCGACACCATCGACCTGCTGGTGGTCAACCTGTACCCGTTCGAGGCCACGGTGGCCAAGGCGGGCTGCACGCTGGCCGACGCCATCGAGAACATCGACATCGGCGGCCCGGCCATGGTGCGCAGCGCCGCCAAGAACTGGAAGGACGTCGGCGTGGTCACCGCGGCCGACCAGTACCCGGCCGTGCTGGCCGAACTGCAGGCGGGCGGCACGCTGTCGCACAAGCTGCGCTTTGCGCTGTCGGTGGCGGCGTTCAACCGCATCGCCCAGTACGACGCCGCGATCAGCGACTACCTCTCGTCCATCACGTTTGAAGAAGACAAGCTGTCGGAGGACTACGTGCCCGCGCGCACGCTGTTCCCGGGCCAGAGCAACGGCACCTTCGTGAAGGTGCAGGACCTGCGCTACGGCGAAAACAGCCACCAGCAGGCCGCGCTGTACCGCGACCTGTACCCGGCCCCGGGCTCGCTGGTGACGGCGCAGCAACTGCAGGGCAAGGAGCTGTCGTACAACAACATCGCCGACGCCGACGCCGCCTGGGAATGCGTCAAGAGCTTTGACGCCGCCGCCTGCGTGATCGTCAAGCACGCCAACCCCTGCGGCGTGGCCGTGGGTCTGGACGCACTCAGTGCCTACAGCAAGGCCTTCCAGACCGACCCGACCAGCGCCTTCGGCGGCATCATCGCCTTCAACCGCGTGGTAGACGGCACGGCCGCCGCCCAGGTCAGCAAGCAGTTTGTCGAGGTGCTGATGGCGCCCGAGTTCACGGCCGAAGCGCTGGAGATCTTCAAGGCCAAGGCCAATGTCCGCCTGCTCAAGATTGCGCTGCCCGCCCACGCGGCCAAGGCCGCGAACCGCACCGACTGGGAGCGCGGCCGCAACGCCATGGACAGCAAGCGCATCGGCTCGGGCCTGCTGCTGCAGACGGCCGACAACCACGAGCTGTCGCTGATGGACCTGAAGATCGTCACGAAGAAGCAGCCTTCGCTCGAAGAGATGGAAGACCTGTTGTTCGCGTGGAAGGTCGCCAAGTACGTCAAGAGCAACGCCATCGTCTTCTGCAAGGGCGGCATGACCATGGGCGTGGGGGCAGGGCAGATGAGCCGCCTCGACTCGGCCCGCATCGCCAGCATCAAGGCCGGGCACGCAGGCCTGAGCCTGCAGGGCACGGTGGTCGCCAGCGACGCGTTCTTCCCGTTCCGCGACGGGCTCGATGTGGTGGTCGATGCCGGTGCGACCTGCGTGATCCAGCCGGGCGGCTCGATGCGCGACCAGGAAGTGATCGACGCCGCCAACGAGCGTGGCGTGGCCATGGTGTTCAGCGGGGTGCGGCACTTCCGGCATTGATAGCGCGCATCCCCCTGAGGCGCTGCGCGCCTTCCCCCTTCTCTCGAACGGCTGCACCGTTCGGGAAGGGGGACGCAGCCCTCGCTGCGGGGCGCCCCTTGCTGGGCTGCCCGTGCTTTAAGGCCGCGCCAGTTTTAGAGGTGTCGCTGGGGGCGCCTGGCCCGACGACGCACAGCCAGCCGACCCGGCCCGCTGGCCCGCGTGATGCAACGCGGTGCGCCCTCAGCAGGGTCGCCCGGCCCGCTCCAGAAGCCAGGCCGGCGCGTCCTGCAGGCATACGGGACGCAAAAACCGTTGAAGTGCAGCGTCACCCACCGAGGTTGTCATGGGCGCGGTGCTGGCGGGCCAGGGGCCACCGTGGTGCTGGGCGGCAGTCACAGCCACCCCGGTGGGCACGCCCGCGAACAACACACGCCCCGCAATCCGCATCGCGGCACGCACCAGTGCGCGGTGCTCGGCCGTGTCCTCGTTGGCGCCCCAGATCGTCACCGTCAGGCTGCCCGCCACGGCGGCCAGCACATCCTGCACCTGCGCCAGGCTGTCGCAGCGCACGATAAGGCTGGACGGCCCGAACACCTCCTCGCGCAGCGCGTGCGCTTCGATGAAGCGCTGCGCGCTCACCTGCAGCAGTTGGGGGCCGGGCGCCAGCCCCGTGCCTGGGCCTTGCAGCAAGGGCACGGCACCAGCGTCGATGAACGCCTGCACCCCGGTGTCGAAGGCTTTGCGCATGCCTGCGGCCAGCATGGGGTGCGGCTGCAGGGCGCCCAATGCCTCTGCCAACTGGGGTACGAAGGTGTCGGTTTCGGGGCCATCCACCAGCACCAGCAGGCCGGGGTTGGTGCAAAACTGGCCGCAGCCCAGCGTGATGGACCCGGCCAGCAGGGACGCCAGCTCCGCGCCCCGGGCGGCCAATGCCGAGGGCAGCGCGATGAGCGGGTTGATGGAGCCGAGTTCGCCGTAAAACGGGATGGGGCGAGGCCGGGCGTTGGCCTCGGCCTGCAGTGCGGCACCACCGCGGGTGGAGCCGGTGAAGGCGCCGGCTGCAATCAGCGGGTGGCGAATGAGCTGCACGCCTACCTCGACACCCGCGCCCTGCACCAGGCCGATCAGCCCCGCAGGCAGCCCGAGCGACTGGAGCACGCGTTCAGCGATCTCAAAGGTCAACCGCGACAGGGCGGGGTGCCCGGGGTGGGCTTTGACCACGACCGGGCAGCCGGCAGCCAAGGCCGAGGCGGTATCGCCCCCCAGCACCGAGAAGGCAAACGGAAAGTTGCTGGCCGCGAACATGGCCACGGGCCCCAGCGGCATGCGGTGCAACTGCATCGCCGGGTGGCCCACCGGCGGGTTGCCGGCGACAGCGGGGTCGTCCAGCACGGCAAAGGGCTCGCCGCGCTGCGCCATGTCGGCAAAGCGGCGCAGCTGGAAGGTCGTGCGGTCGAGTTCTCCATTGAGCCGCACCGGGCCGAGTGCGGTTTCGAGATCGGCCAGCGCGACCAGGGCCTCGCGCTGCGCTTCCAGCCCGTCGGCCAGATGCCGCAACAGCGCGGCGCGCTGCGCGCCGCTGCTGCAGGCCCAATCATCGAACGCGGCGTGCGCGGCCTGCACGGTGGCATCGATCTGCGCCGGTGTGGAGGTGGCCAGCGGCTCGCCCAGGGGTTCCCCTGTGCGGGCATTGAAGGAAAAAAGTGGGTTCATGGGGAAACGGTCCGTACAAAAACTGGGCCCGGGAGGGATTTACCAGGACCCATGCTATGTTAACGGATGTCTGACAACAAATGGAGTTCCGCCGGCGTCTTCCCAGGAATCGCCACGCGGATGCTCAGGCGCCTGCGTCCGCTGCCTGTGCCCTGCGCAGCCGTTCGCGGCTGTTGGCCAGATGCGTGCGCATGGCCGCGCGGGCAGCCTCGGCATCGCGTTCGCAAATGGCGCGATAGATGCTCTCGTGCTCATGGTGCACGCGTTCCAGATAGGCCAGCCGGCCCTCGGGCGCATTGGCCGCGGTCTTCAGGCGGGTGCGCGGGATGATCACGGTGCCCAGGTAGGTCATGAGGTCGGCGAAGTGGCGGTTGCCTGTGGCGCGGGCCACTTCCATATGGAACTGGAAATCCGAGGGCACCGCGTCGGAGTCGGCGCGGATGGCCGCTTCGAACGCGGCCAGCGCCGCGGCCATGGCGGCAAGGTGGGAGTCCTCCCGGCGCTGGGCTGCCAGGCTGGCGGCCTCGCTCTCCAGGCTGATGCGCAACTCCAGCAGCGAAATGACGTCCGCCACGGTGGCGAAGTCTTCTGGTGCGATGCGGAAGGTGGGTGTGGGCTCGGTCTGGTCGGTGACGAAGGTGCCAATGCCATGCCGTGTCGCTACCCGGCCGGCCGCCTGCAGGCGGGAAATGGCTTCGCGCACGACGGTGCGGCTGACGTCGAAGCGCACCATCAGCGCAGCTTCGGTCGGCAGTTTGGCGCCCGGTTGCAGGCGGCCTTCTGTCATGTCGTTCTGCAGTGCGGCCACGATTTCGGGCACCAGGCCGCGTGGGCGCCGCGGTCGTTCAGCCGTGAAGTCGGTATCGCCTAGGGTTTTCACTGGGTGCATGGTTTTTTCCTTGACAGCCTGCGCACGGGTTTTCACAATCATGCCAAGTTGTATGACAACATACAACTGATCACTAGAACCTCTTTTTGTACTGTAACAAAGCAGGCCTCAGTCCGTCGCGGCCCCATACCTTCATGCAATACACCCCTCAAGACCTCAAGCAAGTCATGTCGTCCGGCCTGCTGTCCTTTCCCGTGACGGACTTCGATGCCCATGGTGAGTTCAACGCCGCGTCGTACGCGGCCCGTCTGGAATGGCTAGCCCCTTACGGTGCCAGCGCGCTCTTCGCTGCGGGCGGGACGGGGGAATATTTCTCGTTGTACGGTGAGGAATACGGCCAGATCATCCGCACCGCCGTGGAAACCTGCCGTGGCAAGGTGCCCATCATCGCGGGTGCCGGCGGCCCCACGCGCACGGCCATTGCCCACGCGCAGGAAGCCGAGCGCCTGGGGGCGCACGGCATCCTGCTGTTGCCGCACTACCTTACCGAAGCCGGCCAGGAAGGTCTCATCGCCCATGTGGAGCAGGTCTGCAAAAGCGTGCAGTTCGGCGTCATCGTCTACAACCGCGACCGCACCAGATTCACCCCCGAATCGCTGACCATCCTGGCCGAGCGCTGCCCCAACCTGATCGGCTTCAAGGACGGCATGGGCAACATCGAGTTGATGTCGTCCATCTACATGAAGATGGGCGACCGCTTTGCCTACCTGGGTGGCTTGCCCACGGCCGAGGTCTATGCGGCTGCCTACAAGGCGCTGGGCACGCCGGTGTATTCGTCCGCCGTCTTCAACTTCATCCCGAAGACCGCGATGCAGTTCTACGAAGCCGTGCGCACCGATGACATGGCCACGCAACACCGCCTGCTCAAGCAGTTCTTCATGCCCTACCTGAAGATTCGGAACCGCGTGGAAGGTTATGGCGTGAGCATCATCAAGGCCGGCGCCCGTCTGGTGGGCCACGATGCCGGCCCCGTGCGCGCGCCCCTGTCGGACCTCAAACCCGGCGAGATGGATGAGCTCAAGGCGCTGATTGACGCGCTCGGCCCGCAGTAAGCGAGTGGATCCACACCGCAGCGCAGCGCTGCCTTTGGCCGGACGTGAGCGAAAGCCGAGTCGCGGAGCCTGAAGGGATACCGGATGAGCGGCACCGAGGGTGCCACCGTGCTGCATGCAGCGCTGCCCCAAAAATGGCCCAGATCGTGCGCGAAGAACAAATCCCATTGCAATCAACCTGACGGAGACAGAACCCATGAAAAAGTCACTTATCGCCTTTGTGGTGGCTGCGGCCACGAGCGTGTCCGCCTTTGCCTGGCCCGACAAGCCCATTACCCTGGTCGTTCCCTTCCCGCCCGGTGGTTCGACCGACATGATTGCCCGCACGATCTCGGCCAAGCTGCCAGAAAAGCTGGGTGGCGGTGCGACCGTGGTGGTGGACAACAAGGCAGGCGCCACGGGGACCATCGGCGCCACGCAGGTGGCGCGTGCGCCGGCCGATGGCCATACCTTCCTGGTGGCCTCGCTGGGCCCCTTCGTGATCGCGCCCCACCTGATCAAGACGAACTACGACGCGATCAAGGATCTGGACCCCATCACCGTGGTGGTGCAGGCGCCCAACGTGCTGGTCGTGACAGCCGTCTCACCCCACCGGTCACTGGCGGATGTGATGACTTACCTGAAGGCCAACCCCGGCAAGATGACGTTTGCCTCCTCAGGCAATGGTTCGAGCGATCACCTGACGGCGGAACTGTTCTGGCAGCAAACGGGCACCAGTGGCGTGCATGTGCCCTACCGTGGCGGCGGCCCGGTGATGACGGATCTGCTGGGCAACCAGGTGGAGTCGTCGTTCATGAACATCAACACCGCCATGCCGCAGATCAAGGCGGGCAAGCTGCGCGCACTGGCCATCACGAGCGACAAGCGTTCGCCGCTTCTGCCCGACGTGCCCACCCTGGAAGAGAGCGGCGTGAAGAACGCGGGCGTGCAGTCCTGGCAGGCCATCGCAGCGCCCAAGGGTTTGCCGGCCGACATCAAGAAGCGCATGCACGAAGCCATCGTGTCCATCGTCCGCGAGCCCGCCACCACCGCACGGCTGACGGAGCTGGGGTTCGAAATCGTCTTGAACACGCCTGAGCAGTTTGCATCGTTCCAGGCCAGCGAGTACGCCCGCTGGGCCAAGCTCATCACGGCCCGCAACATCAAGGCAGACTGAAAAACGCCCATGACCGCACCGATCATCCTGTCGATGCGTGTCGTCCCGGTCGCTGGTCGGGACGGCATGCTGCTCAATCTCTCGGGCGCGCATGCGCCGTTTTTCACGCGCAACATCGTCATCGTGACGGACAACGCGGGCCACACCGGCCTGGGTGAAGTGCCGGGTGGCGAGAAGATCCGCCAGACGCTGGAAGACGCGCGCGCCCTGGTCGAAGGCCAGTCCATTGGCAACCTGCAGGCGATCTTGAACGCGATGCGTGTGAAGTTCGCCGACCGTGACAGCGGCGGGCGCGGCCTGCAGACCTTCGATCTGCGCACCACCATCCATGCCGTCACCGCGGTGGAATCGGCCTTATTGGACCTGCAGGGACAGCACATGGGCGTGCCGGTCGCGGCCCTGCTGGGCGAAGGCCAGCAGCGGGACGCGGTGCAGATGCTGGGCTACCTGTTCTTCGTGGGCGACCGCCTGAAAACGGACCTGCCCTACGCGAGCGAACCCGACAACGCCGACGACTGGTGCCGCCTGCGCCACGAGAAGGCCATGACGCCCGAGGCCGTGGTGCGACTGGCCGAAGCCGCGCAGAAGCGCTACGGCTTCCAGGACTTCAAGCTCAAGGGCGGCGTGCTCGCCGGTGACGCCGAGGTCGAAGCCGTGACTGCGCTGCACGAACGCTTCCCCGAAGCGCGCGTGACGCTGGACCCCAACGGCGGCTGGCTGCTGAAAGACGCGATCCGCCTGGGCGAGCGGATGCGCGGCGTTGTGGCCTATGCCGAAGACCCCTGCGGCGCCGAAGAGGGCTTCAGCGGCCGCGAAGTAATGGCCGAATTCCGCCGCGCCACGGGCCTGCCCACCGCCACCAACATGGTGGCCACCGACTGGCGACAGCTCGCACATTCGCTGGCTTTGCAAAGCGTGGACATCCCGCTGGCCGACCCGCACTTCTGGACCATGGCCGGCTCGGTCCGGGTGGCGCAGACCTGCCGCGATTGGGGCCTGACCTGGGGCAGCCACTCCAACAACCATTTCGACATTTCGCTGGCCATGTTCACCCACGTGGGTGCGGCCGCACCGGGCAAGGTCACGGCCATCGACACGCACTGGATCTGGCAAGACGGCCAGCGCCTGACCAAAGACCCCTTGAAAATCGAAGGCGGCTGGGTGCAGGTGCCCAGTAAGCCCGGCCTGGGCATCGAGATCGACATGGCAGAGGTCGAGAAGGCCCACCAGCTCTACCTGCAGCACGGCCTGGGCGCGCGCGACGACGCTATGGCCATGCAGTACCTGATCCCGGGCTGGAAGTTTGACAACAAGCGCCCCTGCCTCGTGCGATGAGCAGCGTGCCCCGAACCATCCGCATCCACCCGGCCGACAACGTCGCCGTGGTGGCCAATGACGGCGGCCTGCCCGCCGGCACCGCGCTGCCTGGCGGACCGACGCTGGTGCAGGCCGTGCCGCAGGGCCACAAGGTCGCACTGGCCGACCTGCCCGCCGGTACCCCCGTGCGCCGCTACAACGTCGTCATCGGCCACGCGGCGGTGGACATTCCCGCTGGCGGCTGGGTCAACGAACAGCGGCTGGTCATGCCCGAGGCGCGCTCGCTGCAGGGCCTGCCGGCACCACAACCGCCGGCCGACCTGCCGCCGCTGGAAGGCTTTACTTTCCGGGGCTACCGCAATGCCGACGGCAGCGTGGGCACGCGCAACCTGCTGG
Organism: Acidovorax lacteus; assembly: GCF_039540375.1. Taxonomy (NCBI): domain Bacteria; kingdom Pseudomonadati; phylum Pseudomonadota; class Betaproteobacteria; order Burkholderiales; family Comamonadaceae; genus Acidovorax; species Acidovorax lacteus. The sequence goes on along the minus strand of NZ_BAABEX010000003.1, from coordinate 51,585 downwards.
CGGTGACGACCACGGTGCAGTGCGTGGCCGGTGTGCTCGAATTCGCCGTGGAGCGCATCAAGAAGGACCTGCTGCCGCGGTACCCCAATGTGGACGGCGTGGTGGGGCTCACGCACAGCTACGGCTGCGGCGTGGCGATTGACGCGCCCGACGCCATCATCCCTATCCGCACGGTGCGCAACCTGGCCCGCAACCCCAACTTTGGCGGCGAGGTCATGGTGCTCAGCCTGGGCTGCGAGAAGCTGCAGCCCGAGCGGCTGCTGCCGCCAGGCAGCATCCCGATCAGCGACGAACGCCCGGTGCCGGATGTGGTCGTGCTGCAGGACGAGCAACACGTCGGCTTCATGTCGATGATCGACAGCATCCTCGCGCAGGCCCAAGACCATCTTGAACGGCTGAACGCACGCCAGCGCGAAACCTGCCCGGCGAGCGACCTGGTGGTGGGCGTGCAGTGCGGCGGCAGCGACGCATTCTCCGGCGTCACCGCCAATCCGGCCGTGGGCTTTGCCACCGACCTGCTGGTGCGCGCAGGCGCCACGGTGATGTTCAGCGAGAACACCGAGGTGCGCGACGCGGTGGACCAGCTCACGCGCCGCGCCGCGACGCAAGAAGTGGCCGACGCTATCGTGCGCGAACTCGGCTGGTACGACGCCTACCTGGCGCGCGGCCAAGCCGACCGCAGTGCCAACACCACACCGGGTAACAAAAAGGGCGGGCTGTCGAACATCGTCGAGAAGGCCATGGGCTCGATCGTCAAGAGCGGCAACGGGCCCATCCACGGCGTGATCGCACCCGGCGAGAGGGCCACGCAGAAAGGCCTGATCTTTGCCGCCACACCGGCCAGCGACTTCATCTGCGGCACGCTGCAGTTGGCCGCCGGCATGAACCTGCATGTGTTCACCACCGGCCGCGGCACCCCGTATGGCCTGGCCGAGTGCCCGGTGATCAAGGTGGCCACGCGCGACGACCTGGCGCGCCGCTGGCACGACCTGATGGATTTCAACGCGGGCCGCATTGCCAGCGGTGACGCCACCATCGAGGCGCTGGGCTGGGAGCTGTTCCACCGCATGCTGGCCGTGGCCAGCGGCGAAAGGACCTGGGCCGAACGCTGGGGTTTGCACAACGACCTGGTGCTGTTCAACCCCGCACCCATCACCTGAGCATCCCAGAAAGCGCGGCATCCCTGCGGTCGGCGCTGGCAGGGGCTGCGCGCAGCCTCGGCCCTGTACTCGGCACCGGCCAGACGCCGTGGAATGTCGGCCAGCAGGCTGCGCGCCAACGCAGCCAGGCTCTGGCGCAGTCCGCGACCCTGGTCGGCAGGGGCGCGGGTGCGGAAAACCGGGCGGCCCCCCGAATAAGCATCAAATAGTGCCCTTGTGCTTAATGGTCAGGCACGAGCAGCTATCAAAACAATAGCAAAACGGATTGCCGGGGTACCCCTGCCGGTCGGGCGACGGCGCTGGGCAGTCCAGCGCTGCGTGCCCATCCCATCTCTCAAAGCGTCTTGAAGACTTCGGCCGCTGCGGCCACGGTCTCGGCGATGTCGTCGGCGGTGTGGGCGGCGCTCACGAATCCCGCCTCGTACAGCGCGGGGGCGATGTAGACGCCGCGGTCGAGCAGGCCGTGGAACAGGCGGTTGAAGCGCGCGCCGTCGGTGCGCATGACCTGGGCGTAGTTCTGCGGCAGCTCTGGCAGCAGGAAGAAGCCAAACATGCCGCCCTCGCTGTCGCCGCAGAAGGGCACGCCCGCGGCCGCAGCGGCGGCCGAGAGGCCTTCGACCAGGGAGCGCGTGCGCGCCGACAGCGCATCGAAAAAGCCCGGTTGGCGGATCTGCCGCAGCGTGGCCAGGCCGCAGGCCGTGGCCACCGGGTTGCCCGATAGGGTGCCCGCCTGGTACACCGCGCCCAGCGGTGCCAGTTGCTCCATCACCGCACGCGGGCCGCCAAAGGCCGCCAGCGGCATGCCGCCGCCGATCACCTTGCCCAGCACGGTCATGTCGGGCTTGAAGCCAGGAATTGCGCGGGCGTACACGCTTTGCGCGCTGCCCAGGGCCACGCGGAAGCCGGTCATCACCTCGTCGAGCACCAGCAGCGCGCCGTATTCGGTGCACAGCTCGCGGCAGCGGCGCATGAAGGGCACGCTCGCGCGCACGAAATTCATGTTGCCCGCGATCGGCTCGATCATCACGCAGGCCAGTTCGCGGCCATACAGCGCAAAGGCTTCTTCGAGCTGCGTGATGTTGTTGTATTCGAGCACCATGGTGTGCTGCACCACCTCGGGCGGCACGCCGGCGCTGGTGGCGTTGCCGAAGGTGGCCAGGCCCGAGCCGGCCTTGACCAGCAGCGCGTCGGCATGGCCGTGGTAGCAGCCCTCGAACTTGATGATGCGGCTGCGGCCCGTGGCGCCGCGCGCCAGGCGGATCGCGCTCATGCCCGCCTCGGTGCCCGAGCTGACCAGCCGGATCATCTCCATCGACGGCACGAGTTGCAGGATTTCTTCGGCCAGCTCGATCTCGCGCTCGGTGGGGGCGCCGAAGCTGAAGCCTTCGAGCGCCGCTTTCTGCACGGCTTCGACCACCGCCGGGTGGCCGTGGCCCAGGATCATCGGGCCCCAGGAGCCGATGTAGTCGATGAAGCGCTGGTTGTTGGCGTCCCAGAAGTAGGCGCCCTGCGCGCGCTGCACAAAGCGCGGCGTGCCGCCTACGGCCTTGAAGGCGCGGACCGGGGAATTCACGCCGCCCGGAATCAGGGCCTTGGCGCGTTCGAACAGGGGAATGTTGAGGTCAGTGCTGGGTGTCATGGGGTGGCATCACAAATCCCTCCACGCCCGGTTCGGGGTCGGTGTCGGGGTCATCGTCGTCTTCGTCGTCGTCAGGGTGGGCCCAGAACATGCGGTCGGGCACGATGTGGCCCATGCCCGGACGAAAACCGGCGTCCAGGCTGCGGTCCAGGTAGGCCAGGGCCTCGGCCGTGGCCTCGCCCAGGTCGTTGCCGCAGGCGATCAGGGCCGTGAGCGCGGCCGACAGGGTTTCGCCCGCGCCGGCAAAGCTGGCGTCAAACAGTTCGAACTGGCCGCTGCCCAGCACGGTTTGCGGGCTGGCCAGCACGTTGTCCACGCGCTGTTCGGGCAGCGGGATGCCGGTGACCAGGGTGTAGGCCACCCCCATGTCGGAGGCAGCCCGGGCAATGTCGCGGGCGGTGGGGCTGCGCTCGCCCGACCAGTCCGGCAGCAGCCAGCGCCACAGGGTACTGTGGTTTCCAACCAACACCGACGTTTGGGGGAGCAGCAACTCGCGAAAAGCGTCCAGATAGGCATCAATCAAATCTTCGCGCCACCACGATAGATTTGGCATATAGGCAATGACCGGGATTTCCTCATAGTCAGTCGCTATTTCGGAGATGGTCGCGATATTCTCCGGACTGCCGACAAAACCCACTTTGATGGCCTGAACCGACAGGTCCTCCAGCGCCATGCGCGCCTGTTCGGAAACCGCTTCGTCGTCCAGTGAGAAATGGTCGGCCACCTCGGTCGTGTCGCGCACATACGCGCCGGTGACCACCGCGACCGGATGCACGCCGACCGAGGTCATGGCGGTGATGTCGGCGGTGAGTCCGGCGGCGCCGCTCGGGTCGTTGGCATTGAACACCAGCACGCATGCCGGGCGCGTGGCGTCGGCATCGTCTTCGTCGGTAAGGGCGACTGTGCTGAGGGGGGAGCTGGGCGTGGTCATGAATCGGCTCCCGCGTCGGGGCGCTGGGGCAAGCTGCGGCGCCCGGAGGTGTCTAGATACAATCGTTGCATTCTATGTGAAGGCCCTTTAAGCTGTGACCGACTCTAAAACTTGGATGTGTCTGATCTGCGGTTGGATATATGACGAGGCTGCGGGTTCTCCCGAGCACGGCATTCCACCCAATACTCCCTGGGACCAGGTTCCGATGAACTGGACCTGTCCTGAATGCGGGGCCCGCAAAGAAGACTTCGAGATGGTTCAGATTTGAAGCGCGGCTCCTGCTGCGTCGCGTTTTTTTCCATCAGGAGCAGTGACAATTGACTACAACAGGCGCATCTTTCAAAGTGCTCGTGGTGGATGACAGCAACACCATCCGGCGAAGCGCCGAGATTTTCCTCAAGCAGGGGGGGCATGAAGTCTTGTTGGCTGACGACGGCTTCGATGCTTTGGCCAAGGTCAATGATTACCAGCCTCAGCTGATTTTCTGCGACATCCTGATGCCCAAGCTCGACGGGTACCAGACCTGCGCGATCATCAAGCGCAACGCCCGTTTTGCAGATACCCCGGTCGTGATGCTGTCCTCCAAGGACGGTGTTTTCGACAAGGCGCGTGGCCGCATGGTCGGCTGCCAGGAATATCTCACCAAGCCATTTACCAAGGACCAACTGTTGCAGGCCGTGCAGCAGTTCGGCAATCCCCAACAAGGAGCCACGTAATGCCCATTCAGAAAGTTCTCGTCGTCGACGATTCGAAGACCGAGTTGATGTTTCTGACCGACCTCCTGCAAAAGAAAGGGATGCAGGTGCGCACGGCCGAGAATGCCGAGGAGGCGTTCCGCCGCCTGGCCGAAGAAAAGCCCGACCTGATCCTGATGGACGTGGTCATGCCCGGCCAGAATGGTTTCCAGCTCACGCGTGCCATCACCCGCGACCCACTCTACGCCGATGTGCCAATCATCATGTGCACAAGCAAGAACCAGGAAACCGACCGGGTGTGGGGCATGCGCCAAGGCGCGCGGGGCTACATCACCAAGCCGGTCGATCCTGCCGAACTGCAAGCCAAGATTGACGCGCTGAACTAAGGCCGCGCGCTTTCATGGCCAATCGCGAAGCCCTGAGAGACCTCCAAGCCCGACTGGCCGGCCGCCTGCAGGCCGCCAAGGGGGAGGATCTTTCCGTTTCATCCTGGCTCGCCGTCGAAGCGGCGGGCCAGCCCTATTTGTTGCCCCTTGGGCAGGCCGGCGAGATCTTTCCATGGACCTCGACGCAGCCCGTGCCCTACACCCAGAGCTGGTTTCTGGGTGTGGCCAACCTGCGCGGCGGTCTGGTCGGCGTGGTCGATCTGGCCGGCCTGATGGGCCAGTCCGCCACGCGCACCGAGCAGGCGCTGGCCGACTCCAGCCTGCTGGCGTTCAACGCCGCGCTGGAGGTCAACGCGGCGTTGTTGGTGGACCGCCTTGCGGGCCTGCGCAGCGTCGAAGCGTTCGTGCGGTCGGAATTGCCGGCCGAGGACTCGCCAGCGTATTACGGTTCTGTCTACGTGGATGCACAGGGTGTGCGTTGGCAGGAACTGGACCTGCAGGCCCTGTCCCAATCTCCTGTCTTCCTGAGCATCAGTGCTTGAGTTTTTCTGTAAGGCTGCACCATGTCGTTCGTCGATCAAATTGGGAAACTGTTCAACCGCAAGCCCGCAGAGCCGGAAGGCGGCGCGCCGGCCGGCGGTGAAGGCCAGGCTTCTGCAACACCGCTGGACGATGCCCAGTTGCGCGATGTGCACCAGCTCGAGGCTCTCAACAGTGTGCAGGGCAGTGAGTCGGGTGGCCTGATTGACGACAGCCAAGACAGTGATTCGCTGCAGGACCAGATCACGCTGCCTTTGCTCGGTGCGGCAACCGCCGCCGCGCACCAGCGCCGGTTGCTGGCCTTGCTGGCCATCGGCGTGGTGGTGCTGGGCCTGATCGCCGGCTGGGTGCTGCAGCAGGCTGAGAAATCGGCCCAGCAGCTTGCCGCTACCGGCCAGTCGCTGATGCAGTCGCAGCGCCTTGCGAAGTCGGTGTCGCAGGCGCTGGTGGGCAGCCCGCAGGCCTTCCCCGATGTGGTGGACAGTTCGGGCGTGTTGGCCCGCAACGTGCGCGCCCTGAACGCAGGCGACGACGAACTCTCTGTGCAATCGCTGGGCGAACCGTTCAAGCCCGAACTGGACGCCATCAACCCGCTGATGGAGCGCGCCGAGCGCAACGCCAGCGTGGTGATGGGGCAGCAGAAGATCCTGACCCAGGTTGGCGATGCGCTGCGCACCATCAACCGCCAGTCGTCGGACCTGCTGGAAATCGCCGAGACGGTGTCGTCGCTCAAGCTCCAGCAAAACGCCCCCGCCACAGAAATCTCGGCTGCAGGCCAGCTCGTGATGTTGACGCAGCGTATCGGCAAGTCGGCCAACGAGTTCCAGACCATGGAAGGCGTGAGCCCCGAGGCCGTGTTCTTGTTGGGCAAGGACTTGAACTCGTTCAAGGAAATCGCCCAGGGCCTGCTGGATGGCAGCCCCGAATTGCGCCTGGGTGCCACCAAGGACCCGCAGACCCGCGAGCAACTGGAAGCGCTGATCAAGCTGTACGAGCAGACACGCACGCAAGCCAGCGCCATTCTGGGCAACCTCCAGGGTCTGGTGTCTGCGCGTGAAGCCCAGTCTGCGATCATTGCCGACAGTGAACCCCTGCGTCGCCAACTTGAAAACCTGCAGTCCAAGCTGTCGGCACAGACCGGCCTGGGCGCAGGTCAGTTCGCAGCGCTGGCGCTGGCCGGCTTGTTCGTGCTGCTGTGCGGTATCGGGATTTCGCGTGTTCAGCTGCTGGACAGCCGGGCCCGCCAAGCGGCCGCTGAAATGCAGCAGCGCGAAGCCAAGCGCCAGGAGCAGGAAGCCAAGCGCATCAACGACGCGAACCAGGCGGCCATTTTGCGACTGATGAACGAACTGCAGGCAGTGGCTGAAGGCGATCTGACGCAGGAAGCCACGGTGACGGAGGACATCACCGGCGCTATCGCCGACTCGGTGAACTACACGGTGGAAGAACTGCGTTTGCTGGTGGGCTCGGTGCAAAACACGGCCACCCGCGTGGCCCAAACCACCGCGATGGTGGATACCACCTCGACCGAACTGCTGGCTGCTTCGACCGAGCAGCTGCGTGAAATTCGCGAAACCGGCCGGTCGGTGCTGGACATGGCGACCCGAATCAACGAGGTGTCCACGCAAGCGCAGGAATCTGCCACGGTGGCCCGCCAATCGCTGCAGGCCGCTGACCAAGGTCTGCAAGCCGTGCAGAACGCCATCGGCGGTATGAACGCCATTCGCGACCAGATTCAGGACACCTCCAAGCGAATCAAGCGTCTGGGCGAATCGTCGCAGGAGATCGGTGAAATCACCGAGCTGATTTCGGACATTACCGAACAGACGAACGTGCTGGCCCTGAACGCTGCCATCCAGGCCGCGTCCGCTGGTGAAGCCGGCCGCGGCTTCTCGGTGGTGGCGGAAGAAGTGCAGCGACTGGCAGAACGTTCCGCAGACGCCACGCGACAGATCTCGGCGCTGGTGAAGGCGATTCAGACCGACACCCAGGATGCCGTGGCCGCTATGGAACGCTCGACGCAGGGTGTGGTGGAAGGGGCCCGACTGTCCGACAGCGCGGGTACCGCGCTCTCCGAGATCGACCGCGTGTCGCGCCGCCTCGCTGAACTGATTGAGCAGATTTCGAACTCTGCCTCTCGGGAAGCCGTTCTGGCCAACGAAGTGGCCGACAACATCCAGCACATCTTCGCCGTGACCGAACAGACCGGCGAGGGCACGCGGACGACGGCCCAGCAGGTGCGTGAGCTGTCCCAGATGGCCGAGGAACTGCGCCAGTCGGTGTCCCGATTCAAGATTGCCTGACGCGTCTGTGACCAACCTTCTGGCTCGTCGCAGCCGGGGATGAAGCCATGTCATCTACTGATATGAACAACGCACCACCGGCAGACTGGTCCCAGGGGGAACAGGATCTCGGGCCATTGGCCTGGGTGCTGGATGAGTTGCGCAAGTCGCTCGACGGCGCGGTCAAAGCACTGCGCCGCTTTGTGCGGGATGCCGAGATTGCCCGCGAGTCGGACATCGCCTCGCTGGACGCGGGGCCGCTGCGGATTGCACGCCAGCAACTGCACCAGGCCAGCGGCGCGCTCGAAATGGTGGGCATGGGGCCGCCGGCCCTGCTGCTGCGCTCCATGGAGGCCGCCGTCCAAAAGTACGTGCAGCGCCCCGAGCAATGCTCCGACCAGGCCGCTGCCGTCATTGAGCGTGCCAGCTTTGCGCTGATTGAATTCCTGGAAAGCGTCCTGGCGGGCAAGCCCGTCTCGCCGGTGTCGCTGTTTCCGCAGTACCGTGACGCGCAGGCGCTGACGGGTGCCGAGCGCGTGCACCCGGCCGATCTGTGGCCTGTTGAGCGCCGCTTCCGCGAGCCTGCCACGGTGGCATCGGCCGCGCCGCTGCCCTACGGCGCCGAGGCGCGTGCGCGCCTGGACGCTGCCGTTCTCAAGATCGTCAAGACCGGCGACGCCAAGGCCGCTCGCAGTCTGCGCGATACCTGCCACGGCTTTGTGGCCGCCCAGACCGACCGCCAGGCGCGTGCTTTCTGGAAGATTTGCGCAGGCTTCTTCGAGGCCGTGGCGCACAAGCAACTGGCGCCGGATGTGTACGTCAAGCGCGTGGCGTCCCGCGTGCTGCTGCAGTACGCGACCCTGGCCAAGGGGGATCCGGCGGTGGCCGACCGTCTGGTACAGGACCTGCTGTTCTTCTGCTCCCAGGCGCGCCCTTCAGACCCGGACAAACTGCCGGCCCTGCAGGCCGTGCGCCAGGCTTTTGCGCTGGACCGTTTCCAGCCGGTGGACTACGAAACCGCCCGTTTCGGGCGTTTCGACCCTGCGCTCCTGGCGCAGGCGCGCAAGCGCATCGCCGCAGCCACGGAAACCTGGTCGGCGTTGGCAGGCGGTGATCGCAACAAGGTCAAGCCCGCTTCGGACCAGTTCAGTCTGGTGTGCGATTCGCTGCGCAAACTGCACCCGGGCAGCGAGCCCCTCGCAGCCGCGCTGGGCCGCGCTGTGGAGTCGGTTGTACGAACTGGCGAGCCCCCTTCGCCCGCGCTGGCCATGGAAGTAGCCACCTCGGTGCTGTACTTGCAGGCGGCTTTCGAAGAGCTGGATGCTGCGGACGAGCAGATGGCCGTGCGCGCCAGCCGTCTGGCAGAGCGCCTGGATGCGGTGGGCGGTGGTGCCGAACCCGAGCCTCTGGAACCTTGGATGGAGGAGCTCTACCGCCGCGTGAGCGACAACCAGACCATGGGCAGCGTGGTGGACGAGCTGCGCTCGACCCTGGGCGAGGTGGAAAAGGCGCTCGACCAGTTCTTCCGCAGCCCCACGGACGTCGCGCCGCTTGCGCCCGTGCCCGGTCATCTCGCGCAGATGCGCGGGGTGCTTTCGGTGCTGGGGTTGGACCAGGCCTCGCTGGCCGTCGTGCGCATGCGCGACACGGTGGACCGTCTGCTGGTCAACGCTGTAGAGGAGGCGGAACGTCAGCCTCTGTTCGAGAAACTGGGCAACAGCCTGGGCGCGCTGGGCTTCTTGATCGACATGCTCAGCTACCAGCGCACGATGGCGCGCAAGCTGTTCGTGTACGACGAGGAACTCGGCGAACTGCGGATTCTCACCGGCCGTGCGCGTGGCCGTGCGAGCGATCAGGCCGAAGAAGTGCCGGCCAAGCTCGAAGAGCGCGCGCCCCTACCGTTGCCCGATGTGGTGCCCCGCTTCCCGGTGGAAGAGCCTATCAGTGCGCCCACCGATTTTGCGCTGCTCGACATGCTGCCCGAACCGGCTGCATCGCCTGCGCCCGACCTGGCCCCCGAGATCCATTTCGACGCCGCTCCTCAGCCTGCGCCCGAGCCCGCGGCCCAGGCTGCCGAACCTGCCGTGCCGGCGGCGCCCGCAGCCCCGGTGGCAGCGCCTGCCGTTCCTGTGGCGGCCGAGGCCGAGGTCGAAGACGAACTGCTCGAGATCTTCCTCGAAGAGGCGCGCGAGGTGGTGGGCAATGGCCTGGGCGCGATTGCCTCGCTGGAAACCGAGCCCGGCAACCTGGGCGAGCAAACCACGCTGCGCCGCGCGTTCCACACCCTCAAGGGCAGTTCGCGCATGGTGGGCCTCAACGACTTTGGCGAAGCCGCCTGGTCGATGGAGCAGGTGCTCAACGCCTGGTTGGCTGAGCAAAAGCCGGTGCAACCACCCTTGCTGGCGCTGTCCACCCAGGCCCTGCAGTCGTTCGCCCGCTGGGCCGACGACATTGCGGCAGGCCAGGCGGGCGCGTGGGACCCGCAGATGTTCCGCCGTTCGGCGGACGTGATGCGACTGGAGGGCCGTTTCCTGCCGCTGGGCGATGCGCCTGGCGAGTCTGTTGACCAGCCCCCAGTGGCGCTGCCGGATGCAGGAGCCCCGGCGGTCGCCTTGGCCGAGCCCGGTCCGGTTGCCGAATCGCTGGAAACCCCGCCTTTGGTGCTGGATGCCGAGGACGCTGACGCGCTGGCGCATGTGGATTTTGCTTCCACCGAGATTGGCGAGGAGCGTCCCGCAGAACCGGTGGTGGCAGAAGCGCTGGCACCCGTGGCCGAAGACATCGATTTCTCGGTGTTCGAGGCGGCCGTGCAGGCCGATGCGCAGGCCGCTGCGGCGGCGGCAGGTGCCGCCCCGGACGCCAACGCGATCGACCTTGAACTGCCCGACCTGATGCTGCCGGCCGAGCCCGATGCGCTGGCGGTAGCGCCGGACACGGCTGCGCCGCAGGTGCCCGCAGTCGACGCCATCGAACTGCCCAGCCTGGATCTGCCCGACGATGCCGTGACCCCTGTGGCTGTTGGGGCCGGCGAGGATGCGCAGGCGCTGGATCTGTTGCCCGACCTGCCGCTGGGCGATGCTGCACCCGCCGCGGTCGTACACACCGAAGAGCCCGTGTTGCCCGCCGTGGTGGACGATGCGGTGGATCTTGGCCAGGCCCTGCTGCCCGAATCCACCGAAAGTCTGGGCGATGCAGAAGTTGCACCCGAAGCGATCGCCGCGGAATCGCCGGATGCCCTGCCTGATGCAGTCCCGGCGGCGCAATCCGCAACCGACGACGCGTTGGCAGCGGACGATGTGGCCGACGCATCGGCAGAACCTGCAGCGTCTGCGGCCGGTGCCGAGGCGTCGGGCGATGAGGCCGTGAAGGTCATCGAAAGCCTGCGCATCGGTATTCCGCTCTACAACGTGTACCTCAACGAGGCCGACGAATGGTCGCGCCGCCTCGCCACCTGCCTGCAGGAATGGGCGCTGGAACTGCACGAACCGCTGCCCGATACGGCGGTGGCGCTGGCCCATTCGCTGGCGGGCAGTTCGGCCACAGTGGGCTTCTCGGCGCTGTCGGAGTTGTCTCGGCTGCTGGAGCACGCGCTGCAGCATGTGCAGTTGCAAAGCCGCGGCACCGAAGTCCAGGCCCGAGTGTTCCTGGAGGCGTCGGAGGACATCCGTCGCCTGTTGCACCAGTTTGCGGCGGGCTTCCTCAAGGAGCCCCAGCCGGCAGTGCTGGAGGCGCTGCGCGAAGTGCTGGCCACCGAGGTGGATTCCGGCCTCTCGGCGCTGGCCGACGAGTCGGTGCGGGCGGTGCTGCCTTTCGAGGCGGAGGAGGCGTTGCTGGCCACCGCGGAGAGCCTGCCTGCAGAGGCCGAACCAGAGGCCGAGCCCGAGCCGCAAGCCGCTGCGCCCGCCGTGGTGCCTGGTTATGTGGCCCCTGCGCTGTCGGCCCGTGATGCGGCCGAGCGCGACGCCGACCAGCGTGTGGACGACGCCATCGCCCACGCGGTGGCGCTGGCCTCCGATGTGGACGACGACATCGATGCGATCGACGTCATCGACCCCGATCTGTTCCCCATCTTCGAGGAAGAGGCGGCCGAGCTGCTGCCCCGCCTCGGCGGCGCTCTGCGCCAGTGGTCGGCAAACCCTGACCACGATGCGTCACGCACCGAGGTGCTGCGGGCCTTGCACACGCTCAAGGGCAGTTCCCGTCTGGCAGGTGCCATGCGCTTGGGCGAAATGGCCCACCGCCTCGAATCGGCTATCGAGCAACTCGACCCCGAAGCCGTCACCTCCGAGCAGATCGATCCCTTGCTGGTGAGCCTGGACGCCCTGCAGGCCAGTTTCGACGCGCTGCGCGCCATCGGCGAGCAGGGCTCGGCCGACGCGCCGGTGGTGCTGGCACCCGCTGCAGTGACCCCTTCGGCTGCTGCCGAACCGCCGTCATCGGCAGACGCGTCGGCTGCCACCGCCGCCCGGGTCGCGCCGGCAGCGCCGCTGGCACGCCCCGTGGGCGCCACGCAGCTGCAGCCGGTGCGCGCGGCGGCCAACCAGTCGGTGCGTGTGCGCGCCCAACTGCTCGACCGTCTGGTGAACCAGGCGGGCGAAGTGCTGATCAGCCGCTCGCGCCTCGATGTGCGCCTGTCCCAGCTGCGCAGTTCGCTGCAGGATCTGTCGGGCAACCTGGACCGTCTGCGCCAGCAGCTGCGCGACGTGGAGGTGCAGGCCGAAACCCAGATGCAGTCGCGCCTTGCGCAGTCCAAGGATTCGGCCGTGGGCTTCGACCCACTGGAGTTCGACCGCTTCACCCGCGTGCAGGAACTCACCCGCATGATGGCCGAGTCGGTGAACGACGTGGCCACCGTGCAGCGCAACCTGCAGCGCGCCATGGAAGGCGCGGAAGACGATCTCATCGCCCAGGGTCGCCAGGCCCGCGAGCTGCAGCGCGATTTGCTGCGCACCCGCATGCTGGAGTTTGAAGGCATTGCCGAGCGCCTGTACGCCGTGGTGCGCCAGGCGTCCAAGGAAACCGGCAAGCAGATCAAGCTCGACATCACCGGCGGCTCCATCGAAATGGACCGCGGCGTGCTGGACCGCATGACCCCGGCGTTCGAGCACCTGCTGCGCAACTGCGTGGCCCACGGCATCGAGGCGCCCGAGTCGCGCACCGCAGCGGGCAAGCCCGCGGTGGGCACGATCACAGTGGCGCTGCGTCAGGAAGGCAACGACGTGTCGGTCGAATTCCGCGACGACGGCGTGGGCCTGAACCTGGCACGCATCCGCGACAAGGCCGTGGCGCAGGGGCTGATCGCGCCCGATGCGCTGCTGTCCACCGCCGAGGCGGCCAACCTGATCTTCATGCCGGGCTTCTCCACGGCCACCGAAGTGACCGGCCTGGCCGGTCGTGGCATCGGCATGGACGTGGTGCGCTCCGAGGTGAACGCGTTGGGTGGTCGCATCGAGACGACTACCGAGCCCGGTCAGGGCACTTCGTTCCGCATGGTGCTGCCGCTGACCACGGCCGTGACGCAGGTGGTGATGCTGCGTGCGGGCGACCTCACGATCGGCGTGCCCGCCAACGTGGTCGAGATCGTGCGCCGCACCTCGGTGCCCGATCTGGAGCAGGCCTACCGCAGCGGCAGCTTCGACGACGGACTGGAGCCGCTGCCCTTCTTCTGGGCGGGCGCTTTGCTGCAGGCCTCCACGCGCAGCATCGAGGCGGGCAACAAGACGCGTCCGGTGGTGGTGTTCCGAAGCGCCGCACAGCGCATTGCGATGCACGTGGACGAAGTGCTGGGCAACCAGGAAGTGGTGGTGAAGAACCTCGGGCCGCAGCTGTCGCGCCTTCCGGGTCTGGCGGGCATGTCGGTGTTGGCGTCTGGTGCTGTGGTGCTGATCTACAACCCTGTGGCCTTGGCCACGGTGTACGGCGATCAGGTGCGCTCTGCCAGTGTGGGTCTGCCTGCGGTCATCGAGGCCGAAACGCCTGCCGCTGCCCGTGCGGCCGGGGCCCTGCCCAGCACGCTCACGGCGGCGCAGCAGGTGCCGCTGGTGCTGGTGGTGGACGACTCCATCACGGTGCGCCGCGTCACCCAGCGCCTGCTGCAGCGTGAAGGCTACCGCGTGGCCATGGCGGCCGACGGTCTGCAGGCGCTCGAACGCCTGCAGGAAGAGCGGCCCACGGTGGTGCTGTCCGACATCGAAATGCCGCGCATGGACGGCTTCGATCTGGCGCGCAACATCCGCGCCGATGCGGCGCTGCGCGACCTGCCGATCATCATGATCACGTCGCGCATCGCTGAAAAGCACCGCGAACATGCGATGGAGCTGGGGGTGAACCACTACCTGGGCAAGCCGTATTCCGACGAGGAACTGCTGAGCCTGATCCAGCACTACGCGCGAAAGGAAGCCGAGGCGGGGGCCGAGGCGACCAGCGCCGCTTGAGCGCCCGGGCCCTGCGCCCGCCTTGTGTGCCCGCGGCTCGCCGCTGCACCCGACCGGGGCCCTGTGGGGCCCCGGTGCTTTTGGGGCGGTTGAAAGCCGCCAGGGCCGTGGGGGCTAGAGGCGCTGGAGTGGTCAATGCTATGCTTTTTGTAGCTTTTCGTGCTTGATTCGTCAGCACGAGCGGCACAAAACGTCAGCATTCCGCAGAGGGCTCCGGGGTGCTGCCCAGGCGGTGGGCCTGCAGCGCGCCACCCCCCGCCCGGGGCTGGCCGGGTTTCGGCTTGGCACCGGCGCTGCACGGAGGCCGTCTCGGCACTGCATCGGTCCCGCGCAGGCACCGCATCGGCCCTGCACCCGGCGCGGGCGATCCCTTCGTGCCCCCCGCGCAGCCGGTCGTCTGCTCAGCCGTTGGCAGTCGCTTTGACCACCGCGTAGCGCGCCAGTGTTTTCTCGCGTGCTGCGTCGTGCCGCACGATGGGCAGCGGGTAGTCGCGCCCCAGCACCACGCCCGCATCGGCCAGCTCCAGCGGCCGGGCGTCCCAGGGCGCGTGCAAGGCCTTGGCGGGCAGGCGGGCCAGTTGCGGCAGGTAGCGGCGGATGAACTTGCCGTCGGCGTCGAACTTCTCGCTCTGGCTCACGGGGTTGAAGATGCGGAAGTAGGGCTGCGCGTCACAGCCGCTGGAACTCGCCCACTGCCAGCCGCCGTTGTTGGAGGCCAGGTCGAAGTCGTTGAGGGTTTCGGCAAAGTAGCGCTCGCCCCAGCGCCAGTCGATGCCCAAATCTTTGACCAGAAAGCTCGCCACTACCATGCGCAGGCGGTTGTGCATGTAGCCCGTCTGGTTGAGCTGGGCCATGGCCGCATCCACCAGCGGGTAGCCGGTGCGGCCCTCGCACCAAGCGGCAAACAGGGCCTCGGCCTCAGGCCCTTGCTCCCAGGCAATGGCGTCGTAGGCGGGCTTGAAGCTGCGTTCCACCACATGCGGCCAGTGGTGCAGGATCTGCGCGTAAAAGTCGCGCCAGATCAGTTCGTTGAGCCAGGCCACGGCCCCGGCCTGGCCCGCTTGCGCCCGCGCATGGGCGGCGCCGGCCAGTTCGCGCACCGACAGCGTGCCAAAGCGCAGGTGCACGCTGAGGTAGCTGGGCCCTTTGACGGACGGGAAGTCGCGCCGCTCGTGGTAGTGGTCCATGCGCGCCAAAAAGTCGTCCAGCAGGGCGCGCGCGCCGCTGGTGCCGGCGGCCAGGGGCAGCTCCACGGGCTCAAACCCCAGCGCCGAAAGCGTGGGCACAGGAGCGTGCAGGTCGGCGGGGCGGGGGGCCAGGCGGTGGGCCAGCGGCGCCACCGGCTGCTCGGCCAGCTGCGTGGGCGTGAGCTGCCGAAGCCAGGCGTTCTTGTAGGGCGTGAACACGCTGAACGGGCGGCCCGCCTGCGTGAGCACCTCGCTGCGCTCGAACACCACATGGTCTTTGACGGTGTGCAGCGCCACACCCTGGGCGGCCAGGTGCGTGCGCACCTGGGCGTCGCGCGCCAGGGCGTAGGGCTCGTCGTCGTGGCTCGCGTACACGGCCTGAACGCCCAGGCGCTGCGCCAGCGCCGGAATGGCGTCTTCCGGCACGGCGTGCAGCACGATCAGGCCGGCCTCGGCCTGCCCGGCCAGCGAGCGCAGCGTGGCGTCCAGCTCGGCCACGGTGGCCTGCAAAAAGGCCACGCGCCGGTCGCGCCGGGGCAGGGCATCAAGGATGTGGGGGTCGAACACGAACACGCAGTGCACCTGCGCGCATTGCGAGAGCGCGAGGCGCAGCGCCGCATGGTCGTGGGCGCGCAGGTCGCGGCGCAGCCAGACAAGGCCGCGGGCCAGGGTGGGTTCCATCTTCACCGTTAAAATTGCAGGCAATGGCTTCCGATTCTGCGCCCATCAACCTGACCCATCATTTCCTGATCGCGATGCCCGGTCTGGACGATGCGTCTTTCGCGCGCAGCGTGGTGTATTTGTGCGAGCACAGCGAGCGCGGCGCGCTCGGGCTGGTCATCAACAAGCCGTCGGACCTGAGCCTCAAGGGCCTGTTCGACAAGGTCGATCTGTCGCTCGGCCGCGAAGACCTGCAGCAAGCGCCTGTGTACCAGGGCGGTCCGGTGCAGACCGAACGCGGCTTTGTGCTGCACGAGCCGCTGTTGCCGCCAGGTTCGGCGGACGATGAAACGCCCTATGCCTCCACCCTGCAGATTCCGGGCGGCCTGGAGATGACCACCTCCAAGGACGTGCTCGAAGCCTTGTCCACCGGCGCGGGCCCGCGCCGCGTGCTGGTCACGCTGGGCTATGCGTCCTGGGCCGAAGGGCAGCTCGAATCCGAGATTGCCGAGAACACCTGGCTCACCGTGGGGGCCGATCCGGCCGTGATCTTCGACACGCCGGTCGGCGAGCGCTACGACCGCGCGCTGGGCCTGCTGGGCCTGCAGTCCTGGATGCTGTCCCCCGAGGTGGGGCACGCATGAGCGGGCCGGTGCCACCGCCGCCTGTTCCTGCGCATTTCCAGACCTTTCTTGCTTTTGACCTGGGCCTCAAGCGCACCGGCGTGGCCGTAGGCACGCGCCTGCTGCGCACGGCCACGGCGCAGCCCACCATCCGCGCCGAGGGCGACGCCCGCTTTGCCCAGGTGGCCGAGCGCATCCGCACCTGGCAGCCCGACGCCCTGGTGATCGGCGTGCCCTACCACCCCGACGGTGCGCCGCACGAGAACACGGCGCGCGCGCAAAAGTTTGGCCGCCAGCTGCACGGGCGCTTCAAGCTGCCGGTGTACGAGGTGGATGAGCGCTACAGCACCACCGAGGCCCACGCGGCCGGAGCGGCCGACGCCGACGCGGCCTCGGCCTGCATCATCCTGGAACAGTTTCTGAGGAGTCTTTCATGAGTGCCCCCCCGACCCCCGCCGCCGGCCGCCTGGAGCTGGACGCGGAAGCCCTGTACCGCGAACTGCTGCGCGGCGTGCGCCAGATGCTCACGCCCGCCACGCACCTGGCGGGCATCACCTCGGGCGGTGCCTGGCTGGCCGAACGCCTGCAGCGTGACCTGGGCCGCGAGGGCGCGCCCGGCGTGCTCTCGTCGGCCCTGCACCGCGATGATTTTGCGCAGCGCGGCCTGGCCGCCAGCGCGCAGACGGTGCTCCCCTTCGAGGTGGACGGCGCCGACGTGCTGGTGCTCGACGACGTGCTCTACACCGGCCGCACCATCCGCGCGGTGCTCAATGAACTGTTCGACTACGGCCGCCCGGCCAGCGTGCGCCTGGCGGTGCTGGTGGACCGCGGCGGCCGCCAGCTGCCCGTGCAGGCCGACTTTGCGGCCGCGCGCGTGGCACTGCCCGCCGCGCAGTCGCTGGCGCTGGCCCGCGCGGCCGACGGCACCTTCCACTTCCAAGTCAACGAGGCCTGACCGTGCTGCACAAGCGCAATCCCCAACTCAACAAGAACGGCGAGCTGATCCACCTGCTGTCGATCGAAGGGCTGCCGCGCGACATCGTCACGCACATCCTGGACACCGCCGCCAACTTTGTGAGCGTGAACGACCGCGAGGTCAAGAAGGTGCCGCTCTTGCGCGGCAAGAGCGTGTTCAACCTGTTCTTCGAGAACAGCACGCGCACGCGCACCACCTTCGAGATCGCCGCCAAGCGCCTGTCGGCCGACGTGATCAACCTCGACATCGCGCGCAGCTCGGCCAGCAAGGGCGAATCGCTGCTCGACACCATTGCCAACCTGAGCGCCATGGCGGCCGACCTGTTCGTGGTGCGGCACAGTGAATCGGGCGCACCCTACCTGATCGCGCAGCACGTGGCCCCGCATGTGCACGTGATCAATGCGGGCGACGGGCGGCATGCGCACCCCACGCAGGGGCTGCTCGACATGTACACCATCCGCCACTACAAGAAGGACTTTGCCAACCTCACCGTGGCCATCGTGGGCGACGTGCTGCACTCGCGCGTGGCGCGCTCGGACATCCACGCGCTGACCACGCTGGGCTGCGCCGAGGTGCGCGTGGTGGGCCCGCGCACGCTGGTGCCGGCCGACATGGCGCAGATGGGCGTGCGCGTGTTCCACACGCTCGAAGAAGGCATCAAGGACTGTGACGTGGTCATCATGCTGCGCCTGCAGAACGAGCGCATGAGCGGCGCGCTGCTGCCGTCGAGCCAGGAGTACTTCAAGAGCTTCGGCCTCACGCCCGAGAAGCTGCGCCACGCAAAGCCCGACGCCATCGTCATGCACCCGGGGCCCATCAACCGCGGTGTCGAGATCGACTCCGCCGTGGTCGATGGCCAGCAGAGCGTGATCCTGCCGCAGGTGACCTTCGGTATCGCCGTGCGCATGGCGGTGATGAGCATCGTCGCCGGGAACGAGGCATGACCCCCCTGTGCCGCTTTGCGTCTTCCCCCCAGGGGGGACGCCCCCAGTGGCCCGGCAAAGCCGGCTCCACGGGGGCACTGGCGCGGGGCGGAGCAGGCCGACCTTGATGCCTTGCAGATTGCTATTTATTTGATAGCTGCTCGTGCTTGATAAATAAGCACGAGTGGCCTCTGGGGACCCTAAGCATGAAACTCTTGATCCAGAACGGCCGCGTGATCGACCCCGCCACTGGGCTCGACCAGGTGGGCGATGTGGCCGTGGCCGCGGGCCGCGTGGTGGGCCTGCAGCGCGCCCCGGCCGACTTTGCGCCGCACCGCGTCATCGACGCCCGCGGCTGCTGGGTGCTGCCAGGCCTGGTGGACCTGTCGGCCCGCCTGCGCGAGCCGGGCCACGAGCACGAAGGCATGCTCGAATCCGAAATGGCCGCCGCCGTGGCCGGGGGCGTGACCAGCCTGGTCTGCCCGCCCGACACCGACCCCGTGCTCGACGAGCCGGGCCTGGTGGAAATGCTCAAGTTCCGCGCCGAAAAGCTGCACCAGGCGCGGCTGTTTCCGCTGGGCGCGCTCACGCGCAGCCTGGCCGGCGAGGTGCTGACCGAGATGGCCGAACTCACCGAATCCGGCTGCGTGGGCTTTGGCCAGGCCGAGGTGCCGCTGGCCAGCACGCAGGTGATGCAGCGCGCGCTGCAGTACGCGGCCACCTTTGGCTACACCGTGTGGCTGCGCCCGCAGGAGCTGCACCTGGGCAAGGGCGTGGCCGCCAGCGGCCCGCTGGCCACGCGGCTGGGCCTGTCGGGCGTGCCGGTGGCGGCTGAAACGATTGCGTTGCACACCATTTTTGAGCTGATGCGCAGCACGCGCGGTCATGTGCACCTGTGCCGCCTGAGCAGCGCGGCCGGGGTGGAGCTGGTGCGCCGCGCCAAGGCCGAGGGCCTGAACGTGAGCTGCGACGTGAGCATCAACTCGCTGCACCTGACCGATGTGGACATCGGCTTTTTCGACAGCCGTGCTCGCCTGTCGCCACCGCTGCGCCAGCAGCGCGACCGCGACGCACTGCGCGCCGCACTGGCCGATGGCACCATCGACGCGCTGGTGTCCGACCACAACCCGGTGGACGAAGACGCCAAGACCTTGCCGTTTGCCGAGGCCGAGCCTGGCGCCACCGGGCTGGAGCTGCTGCTGTCGCTGGCGCTCAAGTGGTCGCAGGACGACCGCGTGCCGCTGGCCCGCGCCATCGCCACCGTGACCAGCGAACCCGCGCGCGTGCTGGGCCCGGCACTGGGCACGCTGCAGGCCAGCGTGGGCCGCATTGCCGAAGGCGGCGTGGCCGACCTGTGCGTGTTCGACCCCCAGGCCGCCTGGACGGTGCAGCCCGAGGCGCTGCGCAGCCAGGGCAAGCACACGCCCTTTGGCAGCTACGAACTGCCGGGCCGCGTGCGCTGCACGCTGGTGGGCGGTCAGGTCGCGTTCGAGCGCTGACATGAAGCTGCTGCGTGCCGGCTGGCGGCTGCTGCGCCTGCTGGTCCACATCGCCCAGGGGCTGTGGATCGTGGCGCTGCGCTTTCCGCGCCTGCCGCCCGAGCAGCAGCAGGCCCATGTGCAGGCCTGGTCGCTGCAGTTGCTGGCGCACGCGGGTGTGTCGCTGCGCGTGCAGGGCACGCCTGCGCTCACCGGGCCGGTACTGCTCGTGGCCAACCACATCTCGTGGCTCGACATTCCGGTGATGCATGCGGCCCGCTACTGCCGCTTCGTCTCCAAATCCGACGTGCAGGACTGGCCGCTGATCGGTACCCTGGCCACGGCGGCGGGCACGCTCTACATCGAGCGCCGCTCGCGCCGCGACGCGCTGCGCATGGTGGGCACGCTGCGCGAATCGCTGGAGCGCGGGGAGGTGGTGGCCGTGTTTCCGGAGGGCACCACGGGCGACGGCCGCACGCTGCTGCCCTTCCATGCCAACCTGATCCAGGCCGCGCTGGCCGCCGATGCGCCCGTGCAGCCCGTGGGCCTGCGCTTTGTGGACCGCGCCAGCCAGGCCACTAGCCATGCGCCCAGCTACATCGGCGACGAAACCCTGCTGGGCTCGCTGTGGCGCACCCTCAGCGCCCGGCCCATCGAGGCCGTGGTGACCTTCGGCCCACCCGAGCGCGCCGACGGCCGCGACCGCCGCACGTGGGCCGAGCACCTGCAGGCCACTGTGGACGCGCTGCGCCAGGCTTGACCGCAGGCCGCATGCATGCGGGCTTGTTTGCTATTCAATCAGTAGCTGCTTGTGCTTGACTTTGCTGGGCTGCAGGCCGTTTTGGCTTGCGGCTTGAAGCGCTCAGACTGCACGCGCCGGTGCCGCCGGGGCCGGGGCTGCGCCCGGCTGGGCGTTGCGTGCAAAGGTCACCACATGGTCCACCTGCGCGCGGATGCCGATCCATTCGCCCACCGCATGGTCGTGGTGGCTGGGCACATGGGCCATCAGCTGGTGGCCGCTGGCCAGCCGCAGGGTGTAGAGAAACTCCGAGCCGCGGAACGACTTGCGCTCGATGCGCGCCTGCACCGGCGCGTCGTCGTCGTGCACGATGTCATCGGCGCGCAGCAGCACATCGCATTCGCCGCCGGGGTAGCTGGCGGGCAGCGGGCATTCGGCCAGGTCCGTCAGCTCGCCCAGCGGGGTTTGCGCCACCACGTTGTGGCCGCGCTGGACCAGCGTGGCCGGGGCGAACACGCCGTGGCCGATGAACTCGGCCACGAAGCGCGTGGCCGGGCGGTGGTAGAGGGTGTAGGCGTCGTCCCACTGGTGCAGGCGGCCCTCGTGCATCACGCCGATGCGGTCGCCGATCGCAAAGGCTTCGAGCTGGTCGTGCGTGACGAACAGCGCCGTGGCGCCGGCCGCCTTCAGGATGCCGCGCACCTCGTGCGCCAGGCGCTCGCGCAGGTCCACGTCGAGGTTGGAAAAAGGCTCGTCCAGCAGCATGAGCTGCGGGCGCGGCGCCAGCGCCCTCGCCAGCGCCACGCGCTGCTGCTGCCCGCCCGACAGCTCGTGCGGGTAACGGTCGGCGTGGCCGGCCAGGCCGACGAGCGCCAGCACCTCGGCCACGCGCGCGGCCTGTTCGGCGCGCGGCAGGCGGTGGATGCCAAAGGCCACGTTGCGGCCCACGCTCAGGTGCGGGAACAGCGCGTAGTCCTGGAACACCATGCCGATGCGCCGCTGCTCTGGCGGCACGCTCGCGCCGGGGCGGCTCACGGCCTCGCCGGCCAGGCGCACCGCGCCGTGGCTCACGGGTTCGAGCCCCGCCACCGCGCGCAGCAGCGTGGTCTTGCCACAGCCCGAAGGGCCAATCAGCACGCCGATCTCGCCCGCGCGCAGGCCCAGCGTGACGCCGCGCACGGCCGGTTGCGGCTGCGCGCCGTAGCGCACGTCGAGCTGCGAGACTTCGAGGAACATCCTAGGATTCTAGGGCGACAGGCAAATGCTTAGAATTCGCATTTGCATTGCGCGGCCTGCTTGCGGCGCTGCCCGCCCGGCGGCCCACGGCCTGCGCAGGGGGTGGCCCCCGCCGCGCGCACTGCGGCCGCCCCTGACGCTCCCCTTCATGCCCCGACTCCTTCACCTGCTGCGCTCTGCCGCCTTGCTCGCCCTGGCCGGGCTGCTGGTGCTGCCAGTGCTGGCGGTGTTCTCGGCCTGGTGGCCGGGCACGCCGGGCGGGGCCGAGGCCGGGGCTATCCTGCGCGAGATGGCGGCCACGGTGCTGCCGCGCTATGCGGGCACCACGTTGTGGCTGGCGCTGTGGGTGGGCCTGGGCGCGGCTGTGGTGGGCACGGCCACGGCCGCGGCCGTCACGCTGTTCGACTTTCGCGGGCGGCGCACGCTCGAATGGATGCTGCTGCTGCCGCTGGCCATGCCCGCTTATGTGACGGCCTATGCGTACACCGACTTTTTGCAGTTCAGCGGCCCGCTGCAGGTGGGCCTGCGCACGCATTTCGGGCTCGAAGGCCGCCTGCTGCCCGAGGTGCGCAGCCTGGGCGGCGCGGTGTGGGTGTTTATTTTCTCGCTCTATCCCTATGTGTACCTGCTGGCACGCACGGCGCTGAGCGAGCGCGCGCCCCAGCTGATGGAGGCTGCGCGGCTGCTGGGCGCACCGCTGCCGCGGCGCATCCGCGCGGTGGCGCTGCCGCTGGCGCGCCCGGCCGTGGCCGCGGGCGTGGCGCTGGTGCTCATGGAGACGTTGGCCGACTTCGGCGTGGCCAGCTACTTCGGGATTCAGACCTTCACCACTGGTATCTACAAAGCCTGGCTGGCCATGGACAACCGCTGGGCTGCGGCGCAGCTGGCCACCATGCTGCTGCTGCTGGTGGTGGTGCTGCTGCAGCTGGAGCACCGCGCGCAGCGGCGCATGCGCTTTGCCACCCAGGGCGTGGGCCGCGCCAGCTCGGCCGAAGCGCAGCCGCTGCGCCTGCGTGGCTGCTGGGGCGTGCTGGCGCTGGTGTTGTGCGCGTTGCCGGTGCTCATGGGCTTTGTGGCGCCTGTGGCCTTCATGTTGCGGCCGCTGGCGGCCGACTGGTCGGTGCTGCCCTGGGACCGCTTTGTGGAGTGGGCCTGGCACAGCGTGCGGCTGGGCGCCATCACCGCCGCGCTGGCCGTGGGCGTGGCGCTGGCCCTGGCCTTTGCCGTGCGCCGCCGCCCCGATGCGCTGACACGCGGCGTGGTGCAGCTGGCCAGCCTGGGCTATGCGGTGCCGGGCGCGGTGATCGTGGTGGGCCTGCTGCTGCCCGTGGGCTGGCTGCAGGCGGCGCTGCCGCACTGGGGGCTGGCGGCGCTGGTCACCTCGACCGCCGTGGGCATTGTGTGGGCCTACCTCGTGCGCTTTGCGGCGGTGGCGCTGCAGTCGGTGCAAAGCGGGTATGCGCGCATTCCGCGCAGCCTGGACGATTCAGCCCGCATGCTGGGCATGGGCCCGGGCGCGCTGCTCGCGCGCGTGCACTGGCCGCTGCTGCGCCGCTCCACCGCGGCAGCGGCGCTGCTGGTGTTTGTGGACGTGATGAAAGAGCTGCCCGCCACCATGGTGCTGCGCCCCTTCAACAGTGACACCTTGGCCGTGGTGGCCTACCAGCTCGCGCGCGACGAGCGCCTGGGCGAGGCCGCGCTGCCGTCGCTCGCGCTGGTGGCTGTGGGCCTGGTGCCGGTGATCCTGCTCAGCCGCACGCTGCGCAGCCGGGCCTGAGGCAGCCGCCCGGCCGCAGCCTGGGCTGTTCAGCCCCGCGAGAGCAAGGGCGTGCGGCGGGCTGCGGTCATGGGCGCCGGTGCGGGCGCACCTGTGCGGTGCGTGGGGGCCATGCGCTGAGCCAGGGGCGGCGGTGCCTCGGCGTGGGCGGCCTCGCCGGGCAGCGCAAAGCGGCTGATCAGCTCCGTCAGGTCGTGGGCCTGCTGGCGCAGGCCTTCCGAGGCCGCGGCCGATTGCTCGACCAGCGCCGAGTTCTGCTGCGTCATCTGGTCGAGCTGCGACACCGCGCCGTGGATTTGCCGGATGTCCTGCATCTGCGCCTGCGTGGCGCTGTGGATGGCACCGATGGCCTGCACCACCTCGCGCGACGCCCCCAGCATGCGCTGCATGGTGGCACCGGCCTCGCCCGCGCGCTGCACGCCCTCGTCCACCTGCGCGACCGACTGCGCGCTCAGCGCCTGGATGCGCCGCGCCGCCTCGGCCGCGCGCGTGGCCAGCTGGCGCACTTCGGCCGCCACCACCGAAAAGCCGCGTCCGGCCTCGCCCGCGCGCGCTGCTTCCACCGCGGCGTTGAGCGCCAGGATGTTGGTCTGGAAGGCGATACCGTCGATCACGCCGGTGATGTCCACCACCTCGCGCGTCGATTGCTGGATGCCGCGCAGCGTTTGCACCACCTGCTGCACGGTGCGCCCGCCTTCTTCGGCCACGGTGGCGGCGTTGGTTGAGAGCTGGTGCGCCTGGTCGGCCGCGTCGGTGGACTGCTGCAGGTGCAGCGTGATCTGCTCCAGCGCCGCCGCGGTTTGCTGCAGGCTCGATGCGGTGGCCTCGGTGCGCTGCGACAGGTCGGCATTGCCCTGGGCCATCTCGTGCGCGGCGTGGCGCACGCTGTGGGCCGAAGCCCGCACGTCGGCTGCCAATGCGCGCAAGGCTTGCTGCATGCGCGCCAGGGCCAGCAGCAGATGGCCGGCCTCGTCGCGGCCGTGGCCGGCGATGTCGTGGCGCAGGTCCAGCGCGCTCACCCGCTGGGCGGTGTCGCGCGCGGTGCGCAGCGGCTGCGAGATGCTGCGCACCAGCCAGGCCGTGAGCACGGCCCCCACCGCCAGCGCCGCCAGGCCAAACAGCAGCAGCGCCCACTGGGCCGACTGCGACAGCGCCGACACCTCGGCGCCGGCGGTGTCGATGGCGGTGCGCTGCGCCTGTGCGAGCGCGCCCACCGCGCCCAGCAGCGCGCTGCTGGCCGGAGCGAAGCGCTCATGCAGCACCTGCTGGATGCGCGCCGTGAGGCCGAAATCGCGCGCCTGCACCAGTTCGGCCACCGCCTGCTGGAAGTCGCCCTCGGCGGTGCGCAGTGTGGCCAGCAGGGCCTGGTCGGCTGGGCTGTGCAGGCGCTCCTGCAGCGCTTGCAGCAGGGCGGTGTATTCCGCATGTGTCCGCGCAATCTCGGCCTGCAGGGCTTCGCCCACCTCGGGCTCGGCGCTCAGTGCCATGGCCTTGTAGCGTGCGGCGTTCATGGCCTGCAGGCGGTAGGCGTCGGCCACGATGCGCTCGGTGGCCACATGCCCGGCCAGCGCCTGGCGCACGGCGGCGTCGACCTGCTGCAGGCACCAGGCACCGATGCCCGAGCCGGCCAGGGCCAGCAGCAGCACCAGCGAAAACGCGCCCACGAGCCGGCGGCCCAGGACATTGCGTGGCAGGTTGGAGGGGGGCTTGGGCAGGGAGGTGTCAGTCATGCAAACCACAGCAAAAGGGGCGCAGGCCGCCAGGGGCCCGTGGGCCGGTTGCAGCCCGCGCGTATCGCCGCCTCGTGGGCGGGCACGCCGGGCTGTGCCCGGATTGCATCAGCGCTTTGTGACAGGGCGGTGATGGCGTGCCGCTTTGCACCCACGCCGGGCTGTGCGGGGCCTTGCGCCGGCCGCGGGATCCCCGGGCAGGCGCGGGGCAGGGGACGCCTGCCCGGCTGTCGCCCTTTGCACTGTGGTGGTGCGTGGCCGCTTGGTGCGTCGTCAAAGGTGGACGAAATCAGCCTTTTGTGCTTTCTTCATAAGCACGAGCAGCTATCATTTTTGTAGCAATTGCCGTGGACTTGACTGGCAGGTGCGGCGCGGGCAGCTGGCGCGAAGGTCGAGCGCCAAGGAGGCCGGGGATTGGTGTCTAATTTTCTGCTTGGCAGTGCGGCGTTCTTGGGGGACCATCGCCGGATTGCCTCTTGTTTCACCGCTTCCGTCTCCACCATGCAGCAGACCCTTCGCCGTTGGGAACACCCGACCGCCCCTGGCCCCGCGGGTGCCGCCAGCACCCCAGGCCCGCTGCCCGCGGGCGATGCGGGGGGACGCAGCGCAGCGGCCGTCACGCGGCCTGTCGTGGTCCATACGCTGGGCTTTGAAGGGCAGGCGCTGCTCTGGACGGCACCGGGTCAACCCACAGCCCGTGCGGCCTTGCGCTACCGCAAAGGCGTGTGGTTGCTGGGCTACGCCGCCAGCAACCCAGGGCGGCTGATTTACCGCGAGTCGCTGGCCGAGTGGTTCTGGCCCGGGCAGGACGGCAGCGATGGGCGGCGCAACCTGCGCGTGCTGTTGGCCGATGTGCAGCAGGTGCTGCGCCAACTGGGTCAGGCGCAGGCCCTGCGCGTGGAGCGCGACTGGGTGCGCTGGGACCATGCCGACCGTGTGCGCGTGCATTTGCCGGCGGACATGCCACCCGCGCCCAGCACCGAAGGGGGCGCTGCCGATGCGGGCCCCGGTGACAGCGTGTCGGAGGACTTCCGCGCCTGGTGGCTGGGCCAGGACCGCGCGGCTGCCCAGCAGAACACGCCCAGCCTGCGCCTGGTGGCGCTGCTGCGCGTGCACTGGCAGCGCATCGACCCGCGTACCAGTAGCGCTGACATCGGCGAGGGGGCGTACCCGAGCGCCGAAGTGCAGGAGCGGGTCGAGGCATTGCTGGCCCGTTTCGGGGCGCGCACGCTGGCCACCGACAGCCTGGCCAGCAGCTTTGTCGTGGGGTTGGACAGCCTGTCGCCCTCGTACCGATCGGCCGCGCTGCAGTTGGCCGGTGGCCTGCATGCCGTCGCCCAGGCTGCGGGCCTGCCAGCGCGCGTCGGCCTGTGTTTCGGCCCGGTGCTGGTCGATGGCCCGGGCCCGGTGGCTGGCTGGCGCTTGCGGCTGGTGGACCGTCTGGCCCAAGTGGCCGAACCGGGCGAACTGGTCTGCGACCAGAGTTGCGCCGATCAGGCGGAGTTCCTGCATTTCGACGCGCTGGGTGAGCGCAGCTTCCGGGGGTTCCAGCGGCGTTTCCGGCTCTACCGCACGCCGCTGGCGCAGCTTCAGGACGTGATGCCCGTGGTGCTGGGCCAGGCGCACCGCGCGCTGGTCGGGCGCGACGACACGCTGGCGGTGCTCCGCACGGCCTTGCGTGCGGCCAGCAGTGGCGAGAGCCGAGTGGTCTGGCTGCGTGGACCTTCAGGCATGGGAAAAACGCGCCTGGCGGTGGAGCTTTGGCGCGACCAGACCGCCGCCCACGGTGGCGCAGCCTGGATCGAGGGTCGGCCAGAGGCCCGTGAGCAACCGTGGGCCGCTCTGCGGGCCTGGGTGGTCCAGCGTCTGGGGGCTCGGCCACATGCGCTGGCTCCGGGGCCGCTGGCACTGCTGCAGGGCTTTTGTCTGACGGGTAGCGTGGGACAGACCGAGCGCCATGCGCTGCGCCAGGCCGTGGCCGCGCTGGTGGCCGACGGCCCATTGCTGTGGGTGCTTGACGACGTGCAGTGGATCGATGAGCCGTCGTGGCAGGTGCTCGCCTGGCTGATGTCCGAGCGGCGTCAGACGCTTTGGTTGCTGACGCAGCGGGTGGCCTCCGATGCGGCGCTGCCGCCGGCGCCTGCAGACCTGCCCCGGCTGCACACCACTTCGATCGACCTGCCCCCGCTGAGGGATGCCGACGCTCTCGCGCTGTGGCAGGCCGCACACGGGGAGCCTCTGGCCGACCTGCCGCCCGCCGCCCGCGTCCAATTGCAGGCGGCCCGTGGGCGGCCCTTGTACCTGCTGTGCGCGGAGGCCGACGGCCCCGCGCCCCACTTTGCCGAGTACTGCCAGGCCCGCTGCAACGCCCTGGGGGCAGGCCGCGAAGTGCTGGAAACCGCCGCGCTGCTGGGGCTGGTGTGGCGGGTGGACGACCTGAGCGCCCTGGTCGGCGACGAGGCGGTATCGGCTGTGCTGGAGACCGCCGTGGGGATGGAACTGCTGGTGCCGCGTGGCACCGAGTGGATGGCGTTTTTCCATCCGACCATCCGGGAGTTTCTGCTCGACGTGCAGACGGCTGCGCGGCTGCAGCAGCAGGCGGCGCGCGTGGCGCTGCTGCGCGAGCACCAGCGCGAATGGGCACTCGCTGCAGCCTTGTGGCAACGTGCAGACGACGCTGCGCGTGCGACCACCTGCTGGGCCCAGGCGGCGCTGCAGGCCGTCGAACAGGACGACCACCAGGCGGCGCTCACGCACTTCGAGTCTCTGCGCGCCTGCGGTTACGGCGGTGATGCCGATCCGTCGCGTGCCGTTGCCCTGCGCCTGGCCCACGCCCAGGCCCGTCTGCTGGTCAAGGGATACGGCGACCCCGGCGTGCAGCAATTGGCCGATGACCTGCTGAGCCACGCCGGTGCGTCAGACGCTGCGGCCGCCGATCCGGAGCTGGACTTCGGTGTGCGTTTTCTGCAGTACATGGGCTGCAGTTCAAACGGATCGGTGGACGGACTGGCCCAGGCCGCCGACTTGTGGCTTCGGGCCCGGACGCCCGCCCAACGCTTGGTGGCCGCCTGGGCGCAGGGCAACACGCGGCTGTGGCACGGCAACCCCGGTGAGGCCCTGCAATGGCTCGAAACGGCCCTGTCGCTGGAGTCCCAGACCACGCTGGCCGAGCGCAGTGCCCTGTTTGTGACCGACCCGCTGAATTTTGCGCGCGCGCAGTGGCTTTGGCTGCGATCGCTGCGCGGCGACGACGCCGAGGCCCTTGCACGCGACACCCGCCAGGCCGAAGAGCAGCTGCGTGCGTTGCCGCAGACGCAGGACCGCTGCGTGTATCACTGCATGGCCGCTTTCCGCAGCTACACCGAGGGGGATTTTGACGCGATGGCGCGCCACGCCAGTCAGTCGCAGGCTGTGGCGGAGCAGGAGTCTTTCGATCTATGGGCGGCCATCGCGGCCTTGCAGTGGGCCGTCGCCCAGGCCCACCTGGGCCAGCGTCCTGATCTGGAGGCACTTGCACCGCGTCTGCACGGGCTGCAAGTGGGCTACGCCGCGGGCGTGCCCACAGGCCAGTGGATGGTGGCCGACATCCTGCGCTTGTCGGGGCAAGCACAGGCCGCCTTGGACCTGTGCGCGGCCTGGATTGCGGACATGCCGAGACAGGAGCACCGCCACTGCCTGATGGACATACACCGCATCCGCGCGCAGTGCCACACCGCACTGGGGCAGCACGAGGAGGCCGCCGAGGCCTGGGCTGAGGCCTGGGCCGTGGCGCAATCTGCGGGGCTGAAAGGATGGCTCCAGCGCTGGCACGGTGTGGCGGTCGTCCGGGGGGGGCATGACGACTGAGCGGGGCGGGCGATCGCAGCCCGTACAGACCGGTGCGGCAGACCCTGCGGTGCCTGAGGCGCTGGCGCACCCTGGCGGCGTTTTCTGGGTGAGTGTTGCCGAGCCGGTGCAGGCCTGGAATCCTGGCACGCTGATGCCGCGGTCCCTGTCATGGCGCTATCGCAAGACGGGCTGGCTCTGGCTGCTCGCGGCCACCCATCGGGGGCGTCCGCTCGACCGCTCCCGGCTGGCCGCCTGGCTGTGGCCGCAGGCCAGCGTGGCGCAGGCCAGGGCCAATCTGCGGGTGCTGCTGGCCGATCTGCAGGCGGTGTGGAAGGCTGCCGAACTGCCCGCGCTGTGGTCGGTGCAGCGGGACAGCCTGCAACTGCTGGCCGATGTATCCCTGGTCACAGAGATCGATGCGCTGCGCGGAGCGCCCCTCGCAGGCGCCGCCCCGCCGGCCGGCTGGAAGGAACTGCTGGCGGCGCGAGAGGCGCAGCACTGGGGGGACACCCTGCCCGTCGATGTCGATGGCGAACTGGTGGGCATGTTGCAGAGCCTGCGCGAGCGCCTGGCCCAGGGTGCGGCAGCCCTGCAGCGCGAGGCCGATCTGCCGACGCTGCCAGCCCCTGCGTCCCAGCCTGTGGTCGCACCGACCCCGACAGACATCCAGTCTGGCGTGCACCACCTGGTGCTCTGGCGCATCGAGCCGGTCTGGGACTTGGACCAGAGCGAGCCCGCGCCGCTGTGGTCTGCAGTGGACGATGGCGCGGCATCCGCCGGTGGCGGGCGATCTGGCTGGTTTGCAGCGTGTGCTCAGGTCACCGCCCGTGTGGCGGCGCTGGGGGCCATGGTGATCGACTCGGGCGAGTGGGGCATGACACTGGTGCTGGGCCTGGGCAGCATGCACGCCGGGCAACGCTGGCGCACGCTGGAGTCCATGCACCAGGCGTTTGAGTGTTTTGTAGAACATGGCCTGTCGGTGCGCATGGCCGCGGTCGAAGGGCGAAGCGCCGTACAGCGCCAGAACGACGCGGTCCATGTGGCGGGATGGCGCCTGCGTCTACTGGAGTCGCTGGCCCTGTGGGCCGAGCCAGACACGCTGGCGTGCCCGGCTTCCTGGACCGATCTGCTGGGCGATTGCGACGGCCTGGAACAACACGTCGTGCATTTTCGCGACCTGACCGAAGCGGTCGAGGTCTGCAGCGTGCCGCTGGTGTCCCTGGACGCCAGCCTGCTGCCGGTGGGCACCGGCCCTGCAGCGCCCACCTTTGTCGGACGTGACGACAGCCTGGCCGAGCTGTGGGCGCTGTATCGCGGCTGCGGCGTGCGGGCAGCGCCTGTCGAGGCCCGGCTGCTGGCACCGCTGGGCTACGGCAAGACACGTCTTGCGGCCGAACTGGCCCGCCGTGTGGCACAGCAGGGTGGTCAGCTTTGGTGGATTGCGGCGCAGCCCGAGTTGCGCACCATCGCCTGGCGTGCACTGCACCAGACCCTGCTGCGGCATTTGCGCGCTCCGGGCGTAGCGGCGGGCCTGCGCACGGCGCTCGCCGATTGGGGGGTGGCCCTGACCGAACTGCAAGGCCAGGCGCTGCAGCGTTTTGTGCACGACGGCACCGTGGCCCAGGTTGAGCTGGATGCGCTGGCCAGTGGGCTGGCCCGCTGGTGGTCTGCGCAGGATGACCGCACGACACCGGCGCCCAGTCTGGTGGTGGTGGACGATGTGCAATGGCTGGATCAGGCCAGCCTGCAACTGCTGCGGCGCGTGCTGGCCTGTCGTCCTGCGCTGATCTGCCTGGTGCTGGAGCGCTGCGAGGAAGGCTGTGAAAGTGCCATCGAACCCCTGTGCCAGGAGAGTCCTCCGTCCGTGCTGCGGCTGGGGCCGTTGGCCGATGCGGACGCCCAGGCGTTGCTTGCGTCCCTCCAGAACGCCCACCGCTGGACACCCGAGCAGCGGCGCCAGCGTGTGGCGCTGGCCCGGGGGGTGCCCCTGTTCCTGATGTCTGCCCCCGAGGCACAGCACGGCGGTGGCGCACCCGGTGTGGCCGAGCATTGCGAGGCCTGGATCAACCAGTTGCACCGCCACCGTCCGGCGCTTCGCCTGGCAGCGCGGTTGGGCATGCGGTTCGCAGTGCGCGACCTCGTGCTGCTGCTGGGCGAAGACGTGGCACTGGCGGCGGTACGTGAGGCCACGCGACAGGGGCTGCTGCTTCCGCGGGACCCGGGCTACTTGGCGTTCTTTCACCCCGCCATCCGGGAGCACCTGCTGGCCTCTTGCAGCCCTGAGCAGCGCATGCTCGACAGCGGCCGCTGCGCTGAGTATCTGGCGGCGCAGGGCGACCACGCGCGCGCTGCCGATCTGTGGCAACAGGCGGGGCAGCAGACGTTGGCCCGCACGGCCCTGCTGCAGGCCTTGCAGCAGGCTTCAGCCTGCAACGATCTGGATGCGACCGTAGCGCTGTCCGAGGCCCTGCGCGAATTGGGATATCCCGAGGGGCAGCGGGGCGTGGAGGCGCGCATCGTGCATATCCGCGCACTGTTGGCCCGCCACGGCTATGCGAACCCGCGCGCGCACCGCATTGCCGACGAACTGGCCCACCAGTTGCGGCAGCGTTCGGCCGATCTGGATCCGGAGCTGGGCTACGAAGTCACCGCCCTGCAGTACCTGCGGGAAAGCGGGCGCAGCCATCGCACTGCGCTGTTGGCAGGGCAGCAGATGCTGGCCCTGGCCGATGCCCCGGCAGCGCGCATGACGGCCCACTGGGCGATGGCCAACGCACACTTCTGGCTTGGTGATCTGGCGCAGGCGGCACCCTGGTTTGCACAGGTGCTGGACGCTGGCGTCCAGCTGCCCCGGGTGCAGCGCCAGCGCTACTTCCCGTCCGATCCCTTGGTCTTCTGTTGTTTGCAGTGGGCCTGGGCGCAGGCCCTGCTGGGTGAGTATGCGCAGGCGCGCCAGTCCATCGACCTTGCGCAATCGCTGACTGCAGAGCCGGATGCAAGCGTGCAAGACCGCGTGATCCTCGACGTGTTCAGCATTTTGCTCAGCGAGCTGCTTGAAACGCCGGAGCGGCGCCGGGGGCACATCGAACAGGCGCGCACCCGGGCGGAGTCCGAGGGGTTTGAGTTCTGGCTGGCGTTTGCCGCGTGCTACGAGGCCTTGCAGGCGGCCGAAGATGGCCGGGACATCACAGCCGATGGGTTAGCGCAACCCTACGGGAGGGTGCTGGACAACTACCCCTCGGCTGCGCCGCTGGCCTGGTGGCTGGCGGCCCGTGCGATGGTGGCGTCCGGAGACGCCGTGCGGGCGCTGCCCCTGGTGGAGGCGGCGCTGGACCGGCAGAGGGCTGAGGGCGGCTCGATCCTCTGGGCCGACACCCTGTGGCTGCAGGCGCAGATTCTGGACACGGCGGGTCAGGCGGCCCGCGCCGAGTCTTCGCGCCAATTGGCGCTGTCGCATGCCCGTCGGCTGGGCTGGCGAGGGTGGTTGAAACGCCACGGTGCAAACGCCCTGTAACGTTTGCAAACGGTTACATCGCCCGTTGCAGCGGACTGCAAACGTTTTGCAAACGGTGCCTGCCTAGAGTGGTGACAGCGGTGCAGACAGGGTCTGCGCCTGCGTCAACACCATTGCGCGAGGACACCCGATGCTTTCACAACCCCGTTTCCGGCAGCAGGCCGCCCAAGGCATGCGCCAGCGTTTCCATGCCCGCCGTCAGGCGGGTTTCACACTCGTCGAGCTGGCCATCGCCCTCGCGGTCATTGGCCTGATCATCGGCGCCGTGGCCATCGGCAAGGATGTGCAGCGCAACGCCGAGTACACCAAGATCAAGAACAAGTTCATCGACCAGTGGGAACAGGCGTACAACCAGTACTACCAGCGCGCGGGCGTGGTGCTGGGGGATTCGCAGACGGCACCGCGGCTCATGGTCAACGGTGCCAACTACACAGCCGCCACGGGGACCCCGACCTCGGGTGGGAACATGACGGGCGTCACGTCGCCGGGTGCGGTGTGCCGCGATGCAGGCCCGGCCGCAGCGGCCTTGGGTGGCGGCTCCCTGGCCTTGCCCGGGACGACAGAGACCACGCTGCGCGACCAGTTCCTGCGGGTGGGTGTGCGCATGCCCCCCGGCCGTGCCGAAGGGTCTGAAGACCGCTACGTGTACCTCGACAGCAACGGCAACCCCCAGGAAATCCAGGTCTGCTTCCTGTGGCAGCCCCCGGGCACGGCTTCGGGTGCGGGCAACGTGATGGTGATCACGGGACTCACGCCCGACCTGGCCCGCTCGATCGACCAGATGGTCGATGGCAAGCCCGATGCCCGCGAAGGCCGCTTCCGCCAGTTCGGCGTGACCCAGGCCGCAGGCCAAGCCAACCAGCCTGGCATCGAGTGGACCGCCAACAACACCTACCAGATCGGCGCTGCCACCACCACCGCTGCCACCAATGGCCGCACGCTCGATGAAGACCAGGTCTTCACCGTGGCCGGCGTGCTCAAGATGAACCAGTGATGCGGCGTACCGCTGCAAACCCGAAAGGATCTGCTTCCATGACACATCCCTCCATGCGCCTGCGTCGCAGCCTGCGGCGGGCTGCCGCCCAGGGCGGCTTCACCCTGGTGGAACTGGCCATCGTGCTGGCCGTGATCGGCTTGATCATCGGTGCCGTTGCCATCGCCAAAGACGTACAGCGGAACGCCGAATACCAGAAGGTGGCCAACAAGTTTGCCTACCAGTGGAAGATGGCTTACGACCAGTACTACCAGCGCACCGGCGTGGTGGTCGGCGATTGCCAGCAGGCACCGACCTACATGGTCAATGGCGTTGAGACCGAACTCAACAGCCAGCCGGCCTGCACGCGTGCCGGTGCGTCCGGCGTGGCCGGCATTCCGGAGAACTTCACCAATACCGGACGCCGCATTTGCCACGGTCAGGGCTATGCGCGCAACACGGTGGGTCTGGGCGATCCGGAACTGCTGTCGCAGCAGGATCTGCGCGATCTGATGACGCGTGCCGGTGTGCGCATGCCGCCGGGCCGTGGCGAAGGCCATGAGGACCGGTTCCTCTACATCGACTCCAACGGCAACGCCACGGAACTGCAGGTGTGCTTCCAGTGGAACACGTCGGGCACGGCCAGTGGCGCAGGCAACGTGATGGTCATCCGTGGCCTGACGCCCGACCTGGCACGCTTCCTGGACCAGGTGATCGACGGCAAGCCGGACTCCCGCGAAGGGCGCTTCCGCATCCAGGGCCGTGGCGCGCACCAGGGTGCGACCGAGGCCAACGCCCCGGGCACGCAGTGGGAGGCCAACAACACGCAAGGCGTGAACATTGCGGGTGGCAACAGCAGCATGGTGGGCGGTGACAACCGCGGCACGATCACCAACACGGCGGGTTCTGATGCGGGCACGGCCAACGGCCGCCGCTACGACGAAGACCGCGTGATCCTGCTGACGGCCCACTGGACCATGGAACAGTGATCTGCCCATGAACGGCGCTCGATTCGTTCAACTGGCGGCACTGGCCGGTGCCACGGCCTTGCTGGCGGCCTCTGCATGGCTGATGCACGGCCAATGGCAAACCTGGCGCGCCGAACAGGTGCGGGCTGCGCAGGCCCAGCAGCGGTGGCAATCGGCCCAGGCCCTGTTGCCCGAGCTCAAGCGCCGCGAAGACATGGCCCGGCAGGTGCAGGCACTGTCTGCGCAGGTTGCAGATCAGGGCTTTGACCGCAACCGCTGGGGTGAGCGCCGCGTGCGGCGTGCGCTGAGCCAGGGCTCGCGTGTCGACGTGGCCCGTGTGATCGACGCACTGGCCCCCAAGGGGGCTGCCAGTGTGCTGGTGGCCGATTCCTTCGAGCTTTCTACGGTGACCGCTGGCGCCGGTCTGTTCCACACCCCCCAGCCGGGGGACGAGGGGCTGTCGCTCGGCATTGCGGCCACCCAGTACTTTCAACTCAACAGCGTACAGCCATGAAACAGGCCCTGGTTCTGCATGTCACGGATGAAGGCTGGCGCGCATTGCCGCCTGGTCAACCGTGGTTCGAGCTCAGCCCATGGTCGCGTCTGGACCGGCCGGCCGTGGTGGTGCTGGACCTGGAGCAAAGTCACACCGACGTGTGGCGCTTCGAGGGCAAACCAGAATATGCCGCGGCCCTCATCGAGAAGCGGGTGCGTACCGAGGGGCTGGTTGATGGCTCCGCGCATATCGTGTTGCACAAGGTGCAGGCATTTCCTGGCGGGTTTCAGGCGTTCTTCTCGGCGATGCCGCTGGACGTCTGGCAGCAGGCCAGCACCTGGGCGGCTGCACAGCAAGACCACTGCGTGCTGCTGCACGCAGCGGCGCTCCTGGCCGATGGACTGCCATCCAACGGTGCACGGGCGCTGGTAGGGGTACGTGGCTGGTCTGCCCTGGTTCAGGCGCCCTCGGGTCTGGCGTACTTCACGGCCCGTGTGGTCGCGCGTTCGTCGGGTGACGACGCCTATCTGGGTGCAGCACGCCTGCTTGCCTCTCAATGGGCAGGTCTGGGTTCTGGTGTCGAGCGTGTACAGGTTGGGGTGCTCGGTCTGGAGCACGCGGTGGCTGCGGATGCGCTCACACAGGCGCTGGCGCAGGCGAGTGGTGTGGCCGCCCGTGCAGACCATGTCGATGTCTACCAGGCCGCACAGACCGCCCAGGCGGCATGGCAGTCGTCCATGCCCGCCCTGGCTTTGTCGGCCACCCGCAAGCACGTGCTCAATCCGGGCCTTGCCAAGCTGGCCTGGCAGGCCGAATCGTGGGTGGGACGGCTGACGGTGGTGGTCGCCCTGGTGGCTGCAACCCTGATGGGCGCGGCCTGGTACGCGCAGTTGCAGACCCAGGAGCTGCGGGCGCAGAGCCTGCGCTGGTCCCAGGAGACGGTTCAGGTGGAGCAGCGCCTGGCCCAGCTTGGGCAGACAGAGCCCTCTCCGGTGCTGGTCGAAACGGCCGAGTTCGCACGCAAGCTGGACGAAGGTCGGCTGCTGGATCCAATGCGTCTTTTGTCGGATTTGCAAAGACTCACATCGCCGGAAGTCCGTGTGCAGCGCCTGCGATTAGAACCGCTGGCCAACGGACAGGGCAAAGCGTTTCGCGTGGAGGGGCAAGCTGCGCTGGCCGATTCGGCGGCCGTGATGCGCTGGGTGCTGGCCATGGAACAAGGCGGCTGGCGCCTGCGCGCGATTGATCCTACCGACACGGTGCCGGGGGCGTGGGCGTATGAAGTCACACGGCAGCAGGCCGTGGTGAAGTCGGAGGGGCGTACATGATCCGCTATTACGCACTGGCCCTTTGTGGTGTCTCGGCGGCCGTGCTCGCGGCCGTGGGCTGGGGGGCATTGCAGGCGGATGCACGCCGACTGCCGCCGCCTCCGCGGGATGCGCTGGAGTTGCGGCCACTGACCCCGGCGGCGCTGGCCAATCAGGAGCGTCTGGCAGCCGGCTTGCAAGCCATAGCGCGCCTGCAGTCTGGCGAGGTGCTCAAGGGTCAGGGCCCAGCCCCTGCCTTGGCGCTTCCCGCGCCGGGCACCGAGGTTGCGGGCAGTGTGCAGATGCCGCGCCGGTCGCTGTCGCTGTATCTTGAATCGCTGGCGGATGACCGGCATATCGTCTCGGTGGACGAGCGGGTGGTACAGCCCGGAAGCCGTCTCAGCGAAGGCGGACGGCTGGTCCGCGTGCAACCTTATCAGGCGCTGATTTCCGAGGCACAGGGCCGACAGCGCCTCGACATGTCGGTGGATCGGCTGGGCGTGGGAACCTTGCGCTGGCCCGACGGCACTCCGGCGAGCGTGGCCACACAGGCCTATCGCCAGGGTCCGGCAGCAGCCAAACCGGAGGCGGTGCGATGAACCGTTCCGTGTTGTGGGGCGGCGCATTCGGCCTGCTGGTGCTGGCATTGGCCGCCGTGTGGTGGTCTGGCAGCACAACCGTAGCCGATACGCCACCCTCCAGCGTCGCGGCTGTCAACGCACCGGTGGGCATGCCGATGCCAAGTGGGCCTGCTGATGGTACGGCAGGCCTCTCGCCTCGCGCTCCAGCGGGCCTTGCGTCGGCACCGGCGCAGCGTGTGCCCGGCGCCGCCACAGACCCTTCGCGTCCCAAGCTTGAAGATATCCAAGCGGAGCTGCAGACCCTGAGCGCAGGCGGACGCACGCCGCAACCGCAGGAACTGGATGCCGTGTTCGAAAAGCTCGAGCGCTACAACGGCGGCAGTCAGATGGGCGGAGTGGATCTGCAGTTGATCCGCAAGAACCTGCAGGCGGCTGCGCGCATCCAGCAGCTGAGCGAGCAGATGAAGCCGCTGGCAGCCGACCCGACGCCGGAGAACGTGCAGAAGCTGCAGGCCCTGGTGGCCGAGATGCGGCAGGTGCAGGCGACCATGGATGTCAAAGGGCTCATGGCGGCAGCCTCTGCCATGCCAGGAGGCAAACCGTGATCCTTCAGGCGCAGCGCGGCTGGTCGGTGCTGGAGTTGGCGATGGTGTTGGCCATCGTGGGTCTGCTCGCATGGAGCGGCCTCTCGGTGCTGGAAGGTGGGCAGGCGCGGCAGGACCGTGACCGGGCGCTGCAGCAGGCCGAGGCCTGGCGCGACCGCCTGCGCACATTTGCCCTGCACAACCGCCGCCTGCCGTGCCCAGACCTCACAGGTCAGGGCTGGGAAGGGGACGCCGCTGGCAGCTGCGCAGCCGCCATGACCGGCTGGTTGCCCTACCGGGCACTGGGCCTTGATTTGCCGGCCGAGGAACTGCGTGCGGCCTATGCCGTGTTCCGTTTGGCCAACGTCGCCTCCCCAGGGCAGGACGCTGACCTGGCCGTGCAGCGTGAGCGCACGGGCGATGCGCCCGGATCGCTTGCTTATCAGGATGTGTTTGATCTTGTGCGCGGGCTCAACAACGCGGCTGCGCTTGCTGCGGCACAGGCCGGTGGCGTGATCACGACCCAGCCGCACCTGACGGGCAACGGCGGGCAGGCCGGCGCCATCGACTGTGTGGGCCTGCCCCGGGACAACGTGGCGTTCCGGGTGCTGGTGCCACTTAAGGATCGCGACGGCGACGCAAGCCGCTTTGACGGGGGACACACGCTGCAGGGTTTGTGCAGCGAGGCCCCGGGTGCTGCCATGCGCCACACGCAGGACGACGTGGTGCTGGCCGAAGGTTTTGGAGCCCTGGCGGGCTGGTTGCAAGCCCGGGCGTGGTGATCCCCCCGGGGCAAGGAAATGACTGTGAAGGAAAACTCCATGATGCTTGGCGACTCTGAAGCTCACCCCCGCGCGGCAGGTGGCCGCAATCCGGGTGTCCTGCGCCGTTGTGCGTTGGCGGTGGCCGTGTGTCTGGCTGGCGGTCTCGCTGGTTGCGCCAGCAATCCGCCGCGCAGCGCAGAGGCCCTGACGCCGCCGGACACGGTGGCTGCAGACCGCCTGCGCGAGCAAATGCGCCAGGAGGCCCAGCGGCTGCTGGAGCACCAGCAAAAGCTGCGGGAAGAAATCAATCGCAAGGCGGAGCAGCCTGTGATCGCGCCGGTCGCACCGCGCTTTGATCCCCTGGAAGGCAAGCTCATCAATGTGGCCATGTCCAAAGCCAGCATCAGCACGGTGCTGCAGGCCTTTGCCGATGCGGGCAAGCTGAACCTCATCGTGGATCCGCATGTGCTCAAGGGCGGACAGCTGGCCGACATGTTCCTGCGCAATGTCACGCTGCGCGAGGGCTTGCACGAAGTGCTGCGTACGTACGACGTGGTCGGCGAGATCAACGGCAATACGCTGCGCGTCAATCTCACCGAGGAAAAGTTCTTCAAGGTCAGCTTTCTGAACACCCGCAACAGCCTGCAACTCGGCTCGGGGGGCAACGTGTTCGGCAGCACTGGCTCGAACAGCAGCAACAGCGCGCAACAGGGCACGCTGACGCTGGCGGGCGGCGGAGGCTTTTCTTCAGACCCCTACCAGGAGCTGGAAGCGGCTCTC
Organism: Acidovorax lacteus; assembly: GCF_039540375.1. Taxonomy (NCBI): domain Bacteria; kingdom Pseudomonadati; phylum Pseudomonadota; class Betaproteobacteria; order Burkholderiales; family Comamonadaceae; genus Acidovorax; species Acidovorax lacteus. The sequence goes on along the minus strand of NZ_BAABEX010000003.1, from coordinate 12,394 downwards.
AAGAACCTGTTGGGCGATGCCATCCGTCCGCAGGGCTCGGGTGCAGGCGTGGTGCAGGCCGTGCCCACTGGTCTTACAGCCGGGGCGATGCCCGCTGGCGTGCAGGTCCCGGGTGCGGCTGGCAGCGTTGGTGTGGTGCCTCCAGGGGGAACGCCGGGTGTCGCGCCCGGCGCACTGGCTGTCCCTGCCAACACCTTGAGCGAAGAGGGCGGCTTCTCGCTCAACAAGATGACCGGTACGCTCTACGTGAAGGCACGGCCTTCGAAGATGCGCGCGGTGGAGAAGCTCATCGAGCAGGTGCAGTCCATGCTGACGCGCCAGGTGTACGTGGAGGCCCAGCTGATCGATGTGCAGTTGAGCGACAACTTCGAGTTTGGCGTGGACTGGCAGCACCTGCGCAGCCGTCTGGCGGCGGGGTTTGGTGCCACCCCCATGCAGCTCGGGGGCGGTACGACCACCATGCCCAACGGCGCGGGTGGTGATTTCGGCGGGCGGACCCTCACCATCCCGTCACGCCTGATCGGCAGCCTGTCGGGGCCGGCGGCGGGGCTGTCGTACCAGGGCAGCAACTACGGCATCATCATCAACGCCCTGCGCTCGTTCGGCAATCTGAAGATCCTGTCGAATCCCAATGTGCAGGTGCGTAATGGCACACCGGCCTTGCTGTCGGTGGGCAATAGCGCGCGCTACATCTCGCAGTCGTCCACGACGCAGACGGCACCCGGTGGCGGTGCAACGACGACGGCCTCGAACGTTCAGACCGACACCGTCTTCTCGGGTGTGATGGTGGGTGTTCTGCCGTTGGTGCGCGAAGACGGCCGGGTGGAGGTTCTGATCAACCCGATGCAGAGCGATGTAGACCCTGCAAGCCTGCAACTGGTGCAGGTCGGTGGGGGCAATGTGGTGACGCTGCCTCAGGTGAGCTTCAAGGGCCTGACCACTACCCTGAATGTGGCCGATGGCGATGTGGTGGTGGTTGGTGGCCTGATCGACCAGCGCCACTCCGGCGTGGACCGGGGTGCCCCCGGGGTTTCGGATGTGCCGATTCTGGGCAAGCTGTTCGGCAACGAGCGCAAGACCCACACCAGCCGTGAACTGGTCATCGTGATGCGGGTGCACGTCCTATGAGCCTGATCCACGACGCATTGCGCGACATGGACACAGGGGCGCAAAAGTCGCCTGTTGGATCGGTCCCGCCTGCTATGAGGGCACCAGAGCCGCGCGCCGGGGGACGCTCTTACTCCGACTGGCTGGGTGGCGTGGCCGCCTTCGGTGTGGTGGTGGCAGCCGGTGTGGGGGGCTGGATGCTGTTGGGCCCAGGCGCTGCTTCCAAGGCGCCGACGAGCCTGGCCGTGCCGCCCGCGGCGGTGGGGCCTGCAGCCGCGCCGCTTGCTCCGGCACCGTCACCAGCAGCAAGGCCCGCAACCGCACCGGCTGTTGCTGCGTCGGCATCGACGCCGCCAGTGGCCGTGACCGCTGCCATGCCCACAGCGACAGCTGCACCGCCCGGTGTGGCGCACGCTACCCCGTCGATGGCGGCCGGTGTGACGCCGGTGGCGGCTGCGCCAGCGGCACCTTCCGTGGCCCCCGCCTCACCCGCTGCGACAGAGCGCCCTCGGCCGCCAGCAGGTGCTGCCAACCCGGTCGCGCGCGCCCCGCGCAAGGCCGTCGCGTCTGCGCCAGCGACGCCCGCGCCCGCGCCTGAGGCGGTGGACGACAAGCCCGTTGAGCAGCGCTTTGCCGAGTTCATGGTGGCGATGAACGCACAGGATTGGAGCGGCGCACAGCAGCAGCTTGATGCGCTCCGCAAGCGCCTTCCACCGCAGGCTGCAGGGCTGCTGCGTGCGCAGGCCTGGTTTGATCTGCAGCGTGGCGAGCTGGATTCGGCACGCCAGGGTTACCAGCAATTGCTGGAGCGCCTGCCGGGCGATGAAGAAGCCGCCATCAATCTGGCCAGCGTCCTGTCGCGCCAGGGCCAGGGTGAGGCCGCGCGGCAGGTCTTGCTGCAGGCGGTGCAGATTCGCCCGGATGCTCCTCGTTTGCGTGATGCGCTGCGTCGCTTCACGCCGGAGGTGCGTCCGTGAACAACGTGCTTGCAGCCCTGGGCCTGACCCGCAACCCGTTTCCGCCGACGCCAGACGCCGAGTCGTACTTCTATACGCCGGACCTGGAGGCCGAAATCGCGGAGTTGCAGCACTGCATCCTGAGCCGCAAAGGCTTCGTGCTGGTGACAGGGGAGGTCGGTCTGGGCAAGAGCACGCTGGTGCGGCGCTTGCTGGCTGGGCTTGAGCAGCAGCAGGTGCACAGCGCGCTGGTGCTCAACACCTTCTTGCAAGACCAGGCGCTACAGGACGCGATCCTGCGGGACTTCGGGCTCCCGGCGGGCCAGGGCCTGGGAGAGGGGCTGGATGCTCTCAACCAGTTCCTGCTGCAGCGCCACCGCGATGGCGTGACCTGCCTGCTCGTGATCGACGACGCGCAAAACCTCACGCCGTCCAGCCTCGAACTGGTGCGCCTTCTGTGCAACCTGGAAACTGCGCAGGAGAAACTGCTCCAGATCCTTCTGGTTGGACAGCCCGAACTGGAAACCACGCTGGCCCAGCCCGGACTGCGGCAGCTCAAGAGTCGCATCATCAAGCACACGCGGCTCAAGGGGCTGACGCTGGATGAACTGGGCCGGTACTTCGATTTCCGGGTGAATGCGGCGGGCAGCAGTGGGCGGCTCACGCTGGCTCCGGGTGCTGCGCGTCTGTTGCACGAGCGCAGCGCGGGCAATCTGCGGCAGTTGCATCTGGTCCTGGATCGTTGCCTTTATGGTCTGGTCAGTGCCCACAGCCGCACGGTGGACGAATCCATCATGCGCAAGGCAATTGCCGACGTGCCCGAACTGGGGCCAGTGCCTGAAGGTGTTGCCGCAGCCTCTGTACGGCGCTTCCAGCCTTGGCGGGCGGCCGCTTTGGGCGCCGGCCTGGGGCTGGCCAGCATGGCCGCGTGGGGTGCCTGGCACTGGTGGCAGCAGGACGCCCAGAGCCGGCCGCAGACTGCCGCGGCCACGGTATCAGTGCCGCAGGGTCCTGGCCAGGCCACTGTCACCGCACCGTTGGTACAAGCCCCTGCATCCGAGGCGGCGTCCGCTGCCTTGGTTGGTGCGGCAGTGGTCGCCGAGCCCTCGGCGCGGCAGTCCTGCGTGCAGGCGCTCAGCGAGCGCCACAGCATTCCAGCCGCGGCCGTACAAGTGCGCGCTCTTCCGGAGGCGCTTCGCGGGCAGGTGCAACCGGGGGCCGGCCTCTGCATCTTCGATGAAGCAGGATCGGCCCAGGTGGCGTGGGCCGATCTTGGGCGTTCGGCGCAGATCGAGGCCGCCGAGCGCATCGTCAAGGCGGCCCAACTGCAACTGCGGGCCAAGGGCTGGAGTGAACTGCCCGCCGATGGCCTGTTGGGTCCCATGACGCGGCAGGCCCTTGCGCGGTTCCAGCAGCAGCACGGCCTTGCGCCCACCGGGCAACTCGACGAGTGGACTCTTTACCTGTTGGAGGTGGCCCATGCGGCTGCACGATGATCCGGCGGCCGCCCTGGCCGGTGCGGGCCTTGGAAGCTCAAGCCTTGGAGACCGCCTGGTTCAGGCGGGTGTGGTCGCGCCTGTGGCCATCGACTATGTGCTGCAAAAGCAGAAGATCGAGCGCCAGCCGCTCGGGCATCTGCTGATCGATCTGGGATTTGCAAGTGCCAAGGAAGTGGCCCGGCAACTGGCAGCACAGCGCGGCATTCCATTTGTAGACCCCGCGTCGATGCCAGAGCCAGATCCGGCTGTTGCCGGGGTGTTCAACCGTGCGCTGTGCCTGTCGCACGGCTTTTTGCCGCTCGGCGAGCATGCCGGGCGCGTGCAGGTACTGCTGGGCGATGCCAGTACCGAGGCGGTCGCCGACCAGGTGCGCCGCAAGCTGGGCCGCGAATGTGACTTCCTGCAAGGCGAGTTTGATCGCGTTGCGCAGGCTATTCATCAGTTCTACTACTTTGCCGATAACCCGCCTGCCAAGCTCATCGAAACCGAGGTGCGCAAGCTCGAGGCCGATGTGGACCGCGCGTACAGTCCGGCGCGGCTGCTGGATCACATCCTGCACCTTGCGGTGAAGGAACGCGCCACCGACGTGCACCTGGCGCCTACCGCGCACAGCCGCTCGGTGCTGCTGCGGGTGGACGGTGTTCTGCGGCCCATGTTTGCGCTCTCGCCCGCCCTCGACCGGCTGATCGTGTACGTGAAGTTGCAGGCCGACATGGAGGCCAGCGAGCAGCGCCTGCCGCAGGACGGCAGCTTTACCGCCAGGGTGCTGGAGCAGCCTTACACGGTGCGGGTGTCCACGCTGATCTCCGAGTTTGGCGAGCGCATGGTGCTGCGCCTGTTGCCCGAGCGCGCCAGCCTGGACAAGCTCGAAGACCTGGGATTCTGGGAAGAGGACGTGGCAACGCTGCGCAAGGTGTTCGCGCGGCCGCACGGCCTGATCCTGATGACGGGACCTACTGGCTCTGGCAAGAGCACGACGCTGCATGCGGCCTTGCGCATGCAGCCTTTGATTGAGCGCAACGTGGTCACGGTGGAAGACCCGGTGGAGTACCGCGTGCCAGTGGCCTGCCAGACCGAGGTGAACCGCCGTGCGGGCTACGACTTTGCCAATGCGATGCGCCATTTCCTGCGCCACGACCCAGACGTGATCCTGGTGGGTGAAATCCGCGATGGCGAGACCGCACGTGCGGCCGTGGACGCCGCTTCGACCGGCCACCTCGTGCTGTCCACCCTGCACGTCGGTGGCATCTTTGGGGTCGTGCCTCGCCTCAAGCTGTTGGAGGTGGACACCGAAACCCTGGCCGAAAACCTGCTGGCTGTGGTCAACCAGCGCCTGGTGCGGCGTATTTGTCCGCATTGCGCGACCGAGCATCCCGTGACACCGGCCGAGCGCGAGTGGCTTGAGTCCGTCGGGCCGCTCGATACCCCCGTACCGGAAACGCTGTCGCACGGCGCTGGCTGCCCTGCCTGCCGGCACACAGGCTACCTCGGGCGCCTGCCGGTGTACGAACTGCTGGAGGTGGGCCGCGACATGGCAGACGCCATCGCGGTCGACGCCGACCGCGCCACACTGCGCACCCATGCGATGGCGGCCGGGCTCAAACCCATCCATCGCCAGGCACGCCGCCGGGTGCTGGCCGGGCAGACCACCGTGGACGAGATCTTGCGCACCGTGGGCGCAACGGGCTGACGCATGGCCGCGGTACACAGTTACTTCTATCGTGTGCTGCTGCCCCACGGGGCCATGCAGCGCGGCCTGCTGCGGCTGGCGGTGGAGCGGGAGCTATCGGTCCGGCTGCGACTGGAAGCCCAGACGGACGGCACCGTCATCACCCTGTGGCGCCTGCCCAACTGGCTGGCGTTTGTGGTGGACTGGTTGGCACGGCTGTTTCGCAACCGGCTGCGCGATGAAGACCTGGTCGGGTTTCTGCGCGACCTCGGTCTGATGATGGGCGCAGGCGTGCCTGCCATGGAAGCCTTGCGCACGCTGATCGACGAAGGCGAACAGGGCAACCAGCGCGCGGTTGCTCAGCTGGCGCGGCATGTCCGCGACGACCTCAATGGCGGCGTGGGCCTGACCGAATCCTTCAACCGCCACCCGGATGTGTTTCCGGAAACTGTGCGCAACCTGGTGGCGATCGGTGAGCAGTCTGGAACGATGGACCGCATGCTGCGCGAGGCCGCCGAACATGTGGAGCGCATGATCCACATCCGCCGCGATATCCGCACCGCGCTGATCTATCCGGCCTTTGTGTTCGCCACCATTCTTGGCGTCGCGTTCTTCTGGATCTACTACGTCGTGCCCAATATGGCGCGGCTTTTCAAGCAGTTGCAGGCCAAGCTGCCGCCGATCACGGTAGCGCTGGTGGACTTTGCCGATCTTGTGACCACGCACCTGCCCTGGCTCACGCTGGCAGTGGTGCTGCTGGTCATCGTGGCTGTGGTCGCCTTTCGCCAGTCCGAACGGGTGCAGTTGGTCACGTACTCGGTCATGCACCGGGTGCCCATCATCCGCAACCTGCTCACCTGCTCGGGCATGGCCCACATCACCGAGCACTTGGCCATCCTCGTGCGCGCCGGGCTGGATTTGATGGCCTCGCTGCACACCCTGTCGCGGGCCACCAAAGACCGTTACTACCGCGTACGGCTGGAGCAGGTGGCTGCGGCCGTGGGGCGCGGCGAATCGGTGGCGCAGTCGATGCGGCGCGTGGGCGGATTCCCCGCCATGGCCGTGCGCATGGTGGCTGTGGGCGAGGAGGCCGGCAGCCTGGACGAGCAGTTGCAGCACCTCGCCAACGAATACCGCAAGCGGCTCGATGTGCTCGTGCGTTCGCTGGCCGAGATCTTCAAGCCCGTGATCATCCTGATCGCCGGCGGGATGTTCATCTTCCTGATCGTGGCGCTGCTGCTGCCGATTTACGACCTGGTGCGGCAGACCGTGGCCCAAAGCCTGGGGTGAACCATGCACACATCCCTGCTTCGCCTGCCAAAACGCCCGCTCGGGCATCGCCGCCACCGCGGCTCAGCGCCCGCACGCCAGCAGGGCCTGGGCCTGCTGGAGGTGGTCCTGCTCACGCTGCTCCTCGGTGGCATGGTGCTGGGTGGCCTCGTGTCACTCCGTACGCTGCAGCAGTCGCAGCAGGCTGAGGCGGCCGAGCAGAACCTGCGCCGTGCCGACCGCGCAGTGATCACGTTTGTGGCCCAGCGCAACCGCCTGCCGTGCCCGGACGTCGATGGCGACGGCCGCGAAGATGCGCTGGCGACCGGCACCGGCTGCAGCGCCACAGCCGGCCAGAAAGGGTGGCTGCCGCTGACCACGCTGGGCCTGGATGGCACGGGCACCGACCAGGGCGCCATGCCGCGCCTGCTGTACCTGGTGCAACGCCAAGCGCAGGACCTGGGGCTGGCCGATCCGGTGCGGCACAACCCGCCAGCCTTTGATACGGCCACAGGCCAGTATTCGGGTGTGCGCCCGCTCAACCAGATTGCCACGACCGACATCTGCCAGGGCATCGAGAATGCGCGCAGCGTGGCCCTGTCGGGCGGCCAGGCGCAGACCGACGGGCGTGCGCTGGCTTATGCGCTGGTGCACCCGGGGCGCGGTGATTTCAGCGGGACGGGCGAGGGCTTCGAGGGTCTGAACCGCGTGGCCACCTCGGTGGTGGCGGTCGAGCCCCCGCAGCGCGGCTGGACGCCGGGTGTGTACGACGACCGCGTGTGGGTGCAAACCTATGCGGGCATGGCCACGGCGCTCGAATGCGAGCGTCTGCTCGCGTCCTCCCGCCTCATGGGCTTTGCCACCGAATGGGTGGATGAGGTCAACGAGCAAAAGGAGTCCACCCGCAACTCGGCGATCATTTCGTCGACCATCAATGGTGTGTCGGTGGTGGTGGCCGGCATCAAGATGGCGTTGGCTGCCAGCGGCCTCGCCAATTCCATCAGTCATCTGGCTGCCGCTGCTGCTGCCTTGTCAGGTGCCATCGCGGGCTGTGTGTTCCTGGTCAGCTGCGGATTGATTCCGGTGTACGCAGCTGCGGTGGCCGCTGCCGTGGCCGCCATTGCCGCCTACACGGCCACCATCGCACTCATGGCCGCGTCGCTTGCGTCCTCGATCGTTGCGATGAGCCTGTCCATCGCGGTGGCGGTGCAGGCCGGGGCCGAGATTGGCGGGGAGATCGACCTCGACAAGGCGCGAGCCGAGGCTCAAACTTCCTATAACGACGCGGTGCAGCGGCGCCAGGACGCAGAGTCGAACCTTGCCAAGGCAATTCGGGCAAGGGATACCGAAAAAACGCCGCGGTACAACGCGGCAATCGCGAATTTCGAAGGCAAGGTGAGTAGCTTTGCTGCGCAGGTCACGGCCATGAACCGCTGCGATCCTGCGCAAGGCGACACCAACTGCGCTCCGCCACTGACCTTGGCCACCTACCAGCCACAAGTCAATGCCATCGTGGCGGCGATCGACACGCTCTCGGCACGTGAACTGGCCTATCGAGATGCAGAGGATCGTTACCAGCGTGCGCTGGGCAATGATCCGAACTACCCCAGCAACCAGCCTACCTCAAACGCGCCCCTTCCGGACCGCGCCATCGAGGAACTCGCCAAGGTGCGGGCCGATCTGCAGCAGCAGCGGGCAACGGCATTGGCGGCTGGTGACACTGCACGCGTTGCGGCACTCGATCAAGCGATTGCCTACCTGGACCAGCGCCAGGGCCAAAGCGGAAACACCGACACTGCACAACGTCGCACGGACCTGATCAATCGCATCACTGAATTGCAGGGTCAGATTGATGGTTACGACGCTCAGATTGCCACGCTCAACGGTCAGTTGGGCAGCACCGTTTGCGATCCCTTGCCGCCGAACGATCCGCAGCGTCAGTGGTGCGTTAACCGGAGCATGTTGCAGCAGCAACGTGCGCAGGCCGCTACATTGCTGACGACCTTGCAACAGCAACTGGACAGCCTGGGGCTGGATGTGGCGACGGCTCGCAACCTGCGTGACATCGCGCTCGGGCAGCGCAATGCGGCGCAAACTGCCCTGGATGCTCGCAAGTCTGAACTGAGCGCGCTGCTCTCGGCCATGCCTTACACGGTCTGTGAAAACAGGGTGGAACCTGGATCGAACGGGCAGCCCGACAAGGTGACACGGGTCTGCACCCAGCGCACTTATGACGCGATCGCCAATGACAGGATCGTGACCCGCCAGTTGCAGACGCGGGAGCCGCCCGCGGCAACGGCGCCCTGTGCACCCATTCTCTTGGGGTCTCTGTATCTGTGCTTCTGGAAGGAGTACGACATTCTGCTGAACGAAATCGTGAGCACGCGCTATGACTGGGCGGTGGCCAATCGCGAAGTACAGGAAGCACAGGCCACGTTGAACAAGGCTCAGCAGGACGAAGCCGATGCGCTGTCAACCGTGCAGGCCCTGTCGGGTACCAACGCGGGTGGCATACCGGTCTGGAGTGGGGCTGCCGACATCCTTCGGCGTGCCGACGCCAAGGGAGGCATTCGATGAAGCGAGTACACCACCGCCCAGTGCCGCACATTGGCCAGCGAGGCTTCAGCCTGCTGGAAGTGGGCATAGGCCTGGCGGCCACGGCCGTGGTGGGCTTATTGCTGTGGGGGGTACTGCCACGTCAGCAGGCCCTGCAGGATGAATCCCGACAGCAGCGGGTCATGACCGATGTCGAGAGCGCGATGCTGGGCTTTGCACAGCGGCAGTTCCGTCTGCCTTGCCCGGCCAGCGACTTGCAAGGGCGCGAGGACTGCGCTGCAGGGGCGACGCGTGGACGCTTGCCTTGGCGTGACCTGGGCTTGGGTTCGGAGACTGCAGTGTTGCAGTACGGTGTAGGGGCCTCCAGTCTGCTGCAGCCCAGTGCGAGCTATGTGCCCAACCTTCCGCCTGCGCCTTCAGGCTACAGCGCGGCGGGCTATTCACCGATCACCCTGGTCAATGGTCTGGATCTGTGCCAAACACTGCGCGGCCAGGTGGCATCTGCGGGGGGGGCATTGATCGATGGGGCTCCCTTCGCGTGGGCCGTTGCGCATCCGGGGGGCAATGGGCAGTTCGATGGAGCCAATGCCAGCGGTTTCGATGTTCCGGGCAAGCCGCAGTCTGTGACGCCGCTTTACGACGACAGTGTGACGGCGCAATCAGGTGCAGAGTTGGCAGCCCGTCTGGGATGTGTGCAACGGCTCGCAGAAGCCCAGGGAAGGGTACGGGCGGCCTATGCGAGCTATGACATGTATCGCCTTACCGACGAGTTCTGGCAGTTCCGGGTGTATGCCCATCGGGTGCGAGAGACCAATGTCAAGTTCGCTGCAGCCAATCTAGCCTTTGCAGTTGTGGACATTGCCAACGCGGTGGCTGGACAGATCACCGGCGCTGCCATCACTGCGGCTGCAGGCGCAGGCTCGGGTTCATCATTGGTGGCAACGGGCAAACTGGTGGTGCCCATCGCGGTGGCAGTGGGTGCGGCGGGCGCTGCGGGGTATAGCCTTGCCACCGCCATCATCGCGGAGCAAAAAGCTGAAGCCCAACGGCTTGCGGCTGAGCAGGAGCTCACCGCGGCGGGATCGCGCTATCTTGTGTCCTACACCCAGGCCGTAGCTGCCGACCAGAAAGGGCTTCGGCCATGAAGCAATTTCTGTTGCGCGCGGTCAGACCCCAAAGCCAGCGCGGATATTCATTGGTGGAAATGGGCGTCGCCCTGGCCATCCTCGGGCTGCTGGTGTCGGCAGCCGTCGCCTACTGGGCCTACAGCACGCGCCACACCGTGGCCCAGGCGGCGCGCGATGCCTCTCTGGACGCGCGAGCCGCGCTGATGGTCTTTGCCCAGGCGCGCTACCGCCTGCCATGCCCCGACGCAGACGGCGACGGCGTGGAAGACGGCACGGGCGGCGTGTGCCCCGCAGGCACGCAGGTGGGCGGCTTCCCCTGGAAGACGGTGGGCGTGTTCAACCCGGCCGTGCGGGGCATGCGCTATGGCGTGTACCGCCTCGCCAATGCGGGCGACCACCGCCTGGATGTGGACCTGACACGCGACATGGACCGTTTCCCGCCGCTGGTGGCCCAAGGCGCACCCCTTGCGGCGGACGAAATTCTGCTCGGGCGCAACAACCTGCTGGACATCTGCCGCTCGCTGGACCTGGCATCACGCCCCGGCCGTACCGTGGATACCACCCAGCTCAGCGTCTGGCGCACCGGCGAGGCGGCCAGCCGTCGGCATGTGGCCTATGTGCTGGCCTCGGGCGGCCTGCTCGACGCCGACGGCGACGGCCAGCGCCTGGACGGTGCCAACACCTCCGCCAGCAACGCCAGCCCGGCTTTCGAGTTGCCAACGCGCGCTGCCAGCGAGGCCTACGACGACACCGTGGTGGCCGGCACCTTTGAAGACCTGATGAGCGAACTGGGCTGCCCGCAGGGCCTGAGCGCCATCGGCCACACCCACGCCAACGCCGCCCTGAGCGCCGCGATGATGCGCCAGGGCATCAACGACTACCGCCGCCAGCTCAAGCTGCTGGCCGACGCGGCCGGTGCGGGCGTGGCGGCCGCCACCGCCAAGGTGCTGATGTCCGGTGCAGGTCTCTCCAACGCAATTGCAACCACGTTGGACCATACATCTGTAGCCTTGCTCAGCACCGGGGCTGCCAGCGGCATCATCGCCGCGGGAGTGGCGGCCGTCATCGCCAATACCGCGGCTACCGTCACCGCCGCCGGTGTACTGGCCACAGCCATAGCGTTCAAGGTCGAGGCCGACGAACGCTACAACAACGTCGCCCCCCTGGTCACGCTGGGCAATTCGCTCGACACCTCGGTGGGCGACAACTTCCGCCAGGCCGACCTTGACGGCTTCTGACGACGCCATTCTTCGCATGCCCATGCCCGACACCCTCTGTTCCGCGCCATTCACGGCATCCCGCCACTCCGTTTCGCGCCAGCGCCGGTCGCGCCAGCGCGGCTTCACGCTGATGGAGTTGGCGGTGGTGCTCGTGGTCATCGGTCTCATCCTCGGGGCCGTGGCTGTGGGGCGCGACGTGCAGCGCAACGCCGTGTACCAGCGGCTGAGCAACGAATTCGTGCAAGGCTGGCTCATGGGCTACGACGTGTACTGGAACGTCACCGGCCGCGCCCCGGGCGACAGCGCCACCGCTCCCACGGGGGCCGTCAATGCGAGCCGGGCCAACGCCACCACCGCAGGCACTGCGCTGTGCGACAACACGACCAACCCGGCCGCCGCCGACAGCCTGCTCAACGTGATGCTGGCCGCAGGCATCCGCCTGCCGCAGGGCCGTGCCGAAGGGCAGAACAACCGCTACGTCTATCTGGATAGCAACGGCAACCCGCAGGAGGTGCGCGTCTGCTTTCGCAACGTGATGTGGGCCGAACCCGGCGCCACCGTGGGCACCTACGTCTCGCTGCCGCGCAACGTCATGGTGCTCAGTGGCCTCACGCCCTCGCTCGCGCGCATGATCGACGCCCAGATCGACACCCAGGCCGACGCCCGCTTTGGCCGTGTGCGCGAAGAAGGCCTGGCCAACAGCACGGCCATCACCGCCTCGCGCGACTGGCCGTCGCAGGACACCGTGGCCTTCGGCGACGCCAGCAACACCGAAACGCGCCGTGACGAAGACCAGGTCACGGTGATGACCGCCTACGTGCTCATGGCCCGTTGAGCCCTTGTGCGGGCAAGGCTGGTCCAGGGCGGCCAAGCGGGGCTAAACATCAAAAAGGCTGCTCGTGCTTGGCGCCCTCAAATCTGAAGTGCAACACCTTCCAGAATGAGGCCATCATGATCAACAAGAAAAGCTACGAGCAGATCGGCGAATCCG